>NZ_CP173721.1:1534200-1841040 GCF_045181065.1 Microbacterium sp. M
ATCCGGTGATGGGGCCGGTCGGAGGCTGCGCGGCACTGCTCATGCTCCGAGGCTACCCGGCGTCCGGCTGAACATCCGGGGAATAAAGTTGTGCGCGTCGCGTTGACACAGATACATTCAAGTGAATAGAAACGGACGCCACCGCATCCGTTCTGGAGAAACACGGAGCATCACATGAGCGAGCAGACCGTCACAGCGGGGATGCAGTTCGGCATCTTCAGCGTCAGCGACATCACGCAGAACCCCGTCACGGGCGAGACGCCCAGTGAGGCGCAGAAGATCAAGGACGCGATCACGATCGCGAAGCACGTCGAGGACGTGGGACTCGACGTCTACGCGATCGGCGAGCACCACAACCCGCCTTTCTGGTCCTCCTCGCCGTCGACCACGCTCGCCGCGATCGCCGGGCAGACCGACCGGGTCATCCTCTCGACGTCGACCACGCTGATCACGACGAACGACCCGGTGAAGATCGCCGAGGACTTCGCGATGCTCCAGCACGTGTCGGACGGACGCACCGACATCATGATCGGGCGGGGCAACACCGGTCCGGTGTATCCGTGGTTCGGCAAGGACATCCGCCAGGGCCTCCCGCTCGCGATCGAGAGCTACAACCTGCTGCACCGCCTGTGGCGCGAGGACGTCGTGGACTGGGAGGGCAAGTTCCGCACCCCGCTGCAGGGCTTCACCTCGACACCTCGTCCGCTGGACGGCGTCGCGCCCTTCGTCTGGCACGGTTCGATCCGCACCCCCGAGATCGCCGAACAGGCCGCCTACTACGGCGACGGATTCTTCGCGAACAACATCTTCTGGCCGAAGGAGCACTACCAGCGGCTCATCGAGCTGTATCGCCAGCGGTGGGCGCATTACGGTCACGGCGCGCCGGAGACGGCGATCGTCGGACTCGGCGGCCAGGTCTTCATGCGGGCGAATTCGCAGGACGCCGTGAACGAGTTCCGCCCGTACTTC
The DNA here is from genome assembly GCF_045181065.1 of Microbacterium sp. M. Lineage (GTDB taxonomy): Bacteria > Actinomycetota > Actinomycetes > Actinomycetales > Microbacteriaceae > Microbacterium. The sequence continues at coordinate 1,535,170 of NZ_CP173721.1, forward strand.
GACAACGCGCCCGTCTACGGACACGGCCCCAGCATGGAGGACTTCACCGAGATGACGCCGCTGACGGTCGGCTCGCCGCAGCAGGTCATCGACCGATACGCCGCCATGCGCGAGACCTTCGGCGACTACCAGCGCCAACTGTTCCTCATCGACCACGCCGGTCTTCCGCTGAAGACGGTGCTCGAACAGCTCGACATCCTCGGCGGCGAGGTCGTGCCGGTGCTGCGCCGGGAGTTGGCGAAGAACCGCCCTGCCGCCGTTCCGGATGCTCCGACGCACGCGTCGCTGGTCGCTGCGGCCTACGGCGACGGGCCCGTGCGCGAAGCGCGCCCCGGCGCGAACCGCGGTGACAACCTCACCGCAGGGTCCCCGTACCAGGACACTCCGCAGCCCGCGGGTGCATCATTCGGCCTCGGCCGGAAGGAGGCATGACATGGCAACGCGTCGCATCGCCGTCGTCTCGGCCGGTCTTTCGAACCCGTCATCCACCCGCATGCTCGCCGATCGGATGGCTGCTGAGACGACTCGCCTGCTTCGTGAGCGCGAGATCGAGGTCAGCGTCGATGTGATCGAGCTGCGGGATCTCGCGCACGACATCACGAACAACCTGCTGACCGGGTTCGCTCCACCAGCGCTGGAGACCGCGATCAACACGGTGGTCTCCGCGGATGCCCTGATCGCGGTCACACCGATCTTCTCGACGAGCTACTCCGGGCTCTTCAAGTCGTTCATCGACGTGCTGGATCCTGACTCGCTCACCGGAAAGCCGGTCCTGATCGGGGCGAACGCGGGCACGGCCAGGCACTCGCTCGCGATCGACTACGCCATCCGGCCTGTGTTCGCGTACCTGCATGCCGAACCGGTCTCAACGGGCGTCTTCGCGGCGTCCAGCGACTGGGGAGGCGGGGGCGACGACGTCGCCCCGCTCGCCAAGCGGGTGGAGAAGGGTGCGAAGGAGCTCGCCGACGCGATCGCCCGCAAGGATGCCGTGGCCACCGGCGACCCGTTCGACCCTGCCACCTATCTGGGCGAGGGCCGCTCGTTCGGGCACCTGCTCGGCGGTCTCGCCGGGGAGTGAAGCGCCGCCGGACAGAACGAAGGCCGCCCCAGTGGGGCGGCCTTCTCTATGCGGTCAACCGCTCTTGCGTCGGAACTCGCGATGCGTCTGGGCCGAGTGCGTGCCGTGGATGGCGGAGTCGCCGTCCAGGTGTGCCTCTCCCTGACGATTCTGCGCGTTCTTCTTCTCGAGCGCTTCCTTGAACTTGCGCTTCATCTCGTCCGAAGAGGAGACGGCGTCGTCTGGCGTGCTCATGCCGCCAGCCTAGTCGGAGGTCGGCCCGGAGGGGGAGGGGCTCTTCCGGCGCGCGCGTCGACGCAGCACCAGGTCGATCAGTGCGCCGATCGCGACGGCGCAGATCACGGAGACGATGATGGCCACCACAGGGCCACCGGGGAGGATCGCGGCGATGAGCGCGCCGATCGCAGCCTGGTACGCCGCCCACCCCGTCGCGGCGAGCGCGACAAGCGCGCCGTACCGGGGCAGCGGGATGCGCGTCGCCCCGGCGACCAGGTTGATCGCCAAGCGGGCGAAGGGGATGAAACGAGCGGTGAACAGCACGACGGCCGTGCCCGACTCCAAGCGCCCTCGCGCCCACTGCTGGGCGCGCTGCGCTCGTTCGGTCTGCATCCATCGCCACCGATCGGTGCCGGCCCAGCGCCCGATCGCATAGCAGAGCAGATCGCCGGCCATGGCGGCCAGCGCGGCGTAGACGACCACGGCCCACAGCGTCGGCGCGCCGGTCGAGATCGCGAGTGCACCGAGTGCCGTCACCGCGATCTCACCGGGGACGACGACGAAGAAGGCGTCTCCCAGCACCAGCAACGACATCACTGCCAGTGCCCAGGGGCCTGCGACGAGTTCGGCGACGCCATCCGTGATCACGCTGACACTGTGCCGTTCCGAGGTGAACGGGAACCGAATCGGGGATAGCGGGTGACCGGCAGTCGTGCAACGGGTGAACTCTCCGCGACAACCGGTGCTCCCAGCGGTTCGCGGCGATCGGGCGCGGCATCCTGACACCGTGAGAGTCGCGATCGTGACCGAATCCTTCCTGCCGCACATGAACGGTGTGACGGGATCTGTCCTGCAGATCCTTCGTCACCTCGAGCACGAGGGGCATGTCGCCCACGTGCTCGCTCCGGATGCCGTCGGCATCCCCGATTCCCTGCACGGCGCGCGCGTGGAGCCTGTTCCGAGCCTCGCGCTGCCGGGATACCGCAACGTGCGCGTCGGAGCCGTGACCGCGCATCGCGTGGCGGCATCCCTGGAGCGCTTCCGCCCCGACGTCGTCCACCTCGCTTCGCCCTTCGCACTCGGTTGGCGGGGAGTGCTCGCCGCCGGCCGACTGGACGTCCCGGCGGTCGCCGCGTATCAGACCGATGTCGCCGCGTACACCGAGCGCTACCGGCTGGCTGCGACCACGTCCTTCGCGCAGAATCACATCGTCCGGCTGCATCGCAGGGCGACCCTCACGCTCGCACCCTCGACGGAGTCGGAGCGACAGCTCGAGGGGCTGGGCGTCGATCGGCTCCGGCGGTGGGGCAGGGGCGTGGATGCCGAACGCTTCCACCCCCGCCGCCGAGACGGAACCTGGCGGCGCGCGTCCGCTGACGATGTCCTGATCGGCTACGTCGGACGTCTGGCGGCGGAGAAGCAGGTCGAAGATCTGCGCGTCCTGCAGGACATACCAGGCGCGCGTCTCGTCGTCGTCGGGGACGGACCGGCGAGGGCCCGCTTGCAGGCGGCATTGCCCGGCGCGGCGTTCCTCGGTCATCTGGACGGCGACGAACTCGCCACCGCCATGGCGTCGTTCGACGTGTTCGTTCACCCGGGGGAGAGCGAGACGTTCGGGCAGACACTGCAGGAGGCGCACGCCAGCGGCGTGCCGATCGTGGCGACCGGCAGCGGTGGTCCGCTCGATCTCGTCCGGATGGGGATCGACGGATGGCTGTACCGACCCGGCGATCTCGTCGACCTGCGCATGCGCGTGGCCGATCTCGCCGGCGACGCGCGCAAACGACGGGCGTTCGGTGAGGCGGGCAGGACGGCAGTGGCCGGCCGCAGCTGGTCGGCGCTCTGCTCGCAGCTGCTCGGTCACTTCGAGGAGGCGACGACCCTGCATCGTGTGGATCGGTCGCTGCGCTCGCCGCGGACGCGTCGGCCGGAACCGGCACAGGCGTATCCGGGACGCCGATGGAGTCGTTTCGTGGCGCTCGGGGATTCGCTGACCGAGGGGCTCTGCGACCCGGCGCCCGACGGAGCGCTGCGCGGGTGGGCGGACCGGCTCGCACTGCTGCTGGCGGCTCGAGGCGGGCTGCACTACGCGAACCTCGCCGTGCGTTCACGGCGTGTCGACGACGTCTGCGGCGAGCAGCTGCAGCGGGCACGGGAGCTGAGGCCGGATCTGGTCTCTATCCTGGTCGGTGCGAACGATCTGGTCCGCACCGGTGCTGACGTCGGCGCACTGGCGGCCAGGCTCGAGGGAGCGGTTCGCACGCTTCGCGCCGATGGCGCCGACGTGCTGCTGGTGACGCCGTTCCTCCCTGACCGCCGCGCGGCCGGGCTCTTCGCGCGAAGATTCGCCGCTTTCTCGGGCGCGCTCGCCGGAATCGCCGATCGCACCGGTGCCATGCTCCTGGACACCGATCTGCACCCGTCGCTCGCCGACCGGTCGAACTGGGGTGAGGACCTGGTCCATCTCGGCAGTCGAGGACATCGGTTCCTCGCCTACCGGGCCGGCGAGGTCCTCGACGTTCCGCACGCGGAGGCGCTCGGAGCTCTGGATGCCGTGCTCCACGATGCGGAGCCGTCGACCAGGGCAGCATGGTGGCGCGAGCACGCGCTTCCGTGGGCCTGGCGTCGGATGCGCGGTCGCGTGGCCGGCGACGGACGCGTCGCCAAGCACGACGACTACGTGTACATCGGCCGCTCGACCAGCCTGCGTGAGGCGCGAGTGCGGTGAACGGCGCGCGCGACGGGTTCGGATTCCCTGGTGTGATCGCGGGATTCCCGGTACTCGCTGGTACGCTGGCAGGGAGTGGAATCGGCGAGAAGCTGGTCCCCTGTGGTGGGTTCCTCGGCACGACGGGTCGGGTGATCTTCTACTGGTGGCCAGCGCAGGTGAGATTCGCGGGAATGCCCGCGCGCCCGGACTCTCCGTCTCCGCTCCGATGCACGCTCGCGGATCACACGGACCCGCGAGAGGAAACAAAGAAGGAGAGACCTCTTGGAAGGTCCTGAAATCACCGCCACGGAAGCCGTTCTCGACAACGGCCGCTTCGGCACCCGCACCATCCGCTTCGAGACCGGCCGCCTCGCGCAGCAGGCTCAGGGCGCAGTCGCCGCGTACCTCGACGGCGAGACCATGCTCCTCTCGGCCACCAGCGCAGGCAAGCACCCGCGCGAGGGCTTCGACTTCTTCCCGCTGACGGTCGACGTCGAGGAGCGCTCCTACGCCGCCGGCAAGATCCCCGGCTCGTTCTTCCGCCGCGAGGGTCGCCCCTCCACCGAGGCGATCCTGGTCTGCCGTCTGATCGACCGCCCGCTGCGCCCGTCGTTCGTCGACGGCCTGCGCAACGAGGTCCAGATCGTCATCACCGTTCTGTCGATCGCACCCGGCGAGTTCTACGACGCGCTCGCGATCAACGCGGCATCCGCATCCACGCAGATCTCCGGTCTGCCGTTCTCGGGTCCCGTCGCCGGCGTGCGTCTGGCGTTCATCCCGGGTGGCGGACAGCACGAGGACCAGTGGGTCGCGTTCCCGACCGCCGAGCAGGTCTCAGAGGCCGTGTTCGACCTGATCGTCGCCGGTCGTGTCGTCACGAAGGCCGATGGCACCGAAGACGTCGCGATCATGATGGTCGAGGCCGAGGCCACCGAGAACAGCTGGAACCTGATCAAGGCCGGTGCCACCAAGCCCAACGAGGAGATCGTCGCTCAGGGTCTCGAGGCATCCAAGCCGTTCATCGCGCTGCTGGTCAAGGCTCAGGCCGAACTGGCGGCGTCGTCGTCGAAGGAGCCGGGCGTCTACCCGGTCTTCCTGCCGTACAGCCAGGAGACCTACGACTTCGTCGCGCAGCGCGCATACGACGACCTCGTCGGCGTCTTCCAGATCGCTGACAAGAAGGAGCGCCAGAGCGCGGACGACGCGGTCAAGGAGCGCGTCCACGCCGACCTGATCGCGGCCGTCGAGGCCGGCGAGCTGCAGGCCGTGGCGACGCTCGAGTTCTCCGCCGCGTACAAGTCGGTCACCAAGAAGATCGTCCGCGGACGCATCCTCACCGACAGCATTCGCATCGACGGTCGCGGCCTCGCCGACATCCGTCCGCTGGATGCCGAGGTCCAGGTCATCCCTCGCGTGCACGGGTCGGCGATCTTCCAGCGCGGCGAGACCCAGATCATGGGCGTCACCACGCTGAACATGCTCAAGATGGAGCAGCAGATCGACTCGCTGTCGCCGGTGACGAGCAAGCGCTACATGCACCACTACAACTTCCCGCCCTACTCCACCGGTGAGACCGGTCGCGTCGGGTCGCCGAAGCGTCGCGAGATCGGGCACGGCTTCCTCGCCGAGCGCGCGCTCGTGCCGGTGCTGCCCAGCCGCGAGGAGTTCCCCTACGCGATCCGTCAGGTCTCCGAGGCGCTGAGCTCCAACGGCTCGACGTCGATGGGTTCGGTCTGCGCATCGACTCTGTCGCTGCTGAACGCGGGTGTGCCGCTGCGCGCTCCCGTCGCCGGCATCGCCATGGGCCTGGTGTCCGACGAGGTCGACGGTCAGACCCGCTACGCGGCGCTGACCGACATCCTCGGCGCCGAGGACGCCCTCGGTGACATGGACTTCAAGGTCGCCGGTACCAGCGAGTTCGTCACGGCCATCCAGCTGGACACGAAGCTCGACGGCATCCCCTCCGAGGTCCTGGCCGGCGCGCTGACGCAGGCGAAGGACGCCCGTCTGACGATCCTGAACGTGCTCAACGCGGCGATCGACACGCCGGACGAGATGGCACCGACCGCGCCGCGCGTGATCAGCGTCCAGATCCCGGTCGACAAGATCGGCGAGCTGATCGGCCCGAAGGGCAAGACGATCAACGCGATCCAGGATGAGACCGGCGCGCAGATCTCCATCGAGGAGGACGGCACCGTCTACATCGGCGCGACCGATGGCCCGTCGGCCGAGGCCGCTCGTGCGCAGGTGAACGCGATCGCCAACCCGACCAACCCGGAGATCGGCGAGCAGTTCCTCGGCACCGTCGTGAAGATCGCCACCTTCGGCGCCTTCATCTCGCTGCTGCCGGGCAAGGACGGCCTGCTGCACGTCACCGAGGTGCGCAAGCTCGCCGGTGGCAAGCGCGTCGAGAACGTCGACGACGTGCTCTCGGTCGGCCAGAAGATCCTCGTGAAGATCACGAAGATCGACGACCGCGGCAAGCTGTCGCTCGAGCCCGTCCTGGACGACGCTCCGGCCGCTGCAGAGGCGCCCGAGGCCGAGGCGACCGAGGCCTGATCCTCTGATCCGTCGAAGACCCGGATCCGCTCCGCACAGGAGAGGATCCGGGTCTTCGTCGTGTCCGGCGTGATGAAAACGTTATGGCGAATTCCCCGGACGTTCGCCTGATCGGCGGGGGAGCGCGCGATCGTCCTCTACTCTCGAAGAAAAGCACCGGGGGGTGCATACAGCGCATGACAGTGCAGGTCGACTCGCGGGGGTGAGAGCATGCGGATATTCGGCGTCGGTACCGCCGGGACACCCGAGGTGGCCGCGAGCGCCCACCCGCAGCATCCTTCCGCGCCGATCCCGGTCATCGGTCCAGGCGTCGGCGAGACCCTGCGCGTGCCACTCGGCGAGACGGGATTCGAGACCTTCCCGCTCATGCTGGGCGCTGCTGAGTTCGGCTGGAACGTCGACCTCGAGACCAGCCACGAGATCCTCGATCGCTACGTCGAGTTCGGCGGCAACGCCGTCCACACCGCCGACGGATTCTCCGGCGGACGCAGCGAGCACATCATCGGTCAGTGGCTGCGCTCGCGTGGGCGCAGGGACGGGATCGTCCTCAGCGCGCGGATCGGCTCGCACGCCGACAACCCCGGCCTCGGATCCGTCAACCTCGTCAGGGCCGTCGAGGGCTCGCTCACCCGGCTCGGCGTGGATCGCATCGACGTGCTCTATCTGGACGCGACATTCGATGCGACCACGAACATCGAGGACACGCTGGCGACCGTGGAGTGGCTGCGCGAAGCGGGCAAGATCGGCGCCGTCGGCGCGTTCGGCTTCAGCCCGGAGCGGCTCGTCGAAGCCCGCATCCTCGCGTCGGCCGGCTACCCCCGGATCGAGGTGCTCGATGCCCCGTACAACCTCGTGCGCCGACAGCCGTTCGAAGGCGACATGCGCCTGGTCGCCGGCGCGCAGACCCTGGCGGTGACGCCGTCGCACGCGCTGGAGCACGGCTTCCTGTCCGGCCGGCACCGTAACAAGGCGCGTGCGTCGCAGGGCGTGCGCGGCCAGCAGCTGCGCGAACACCTGAACCGTCGCGGAAACCGCATCCTCCGGGCGCTCGACCAGGTGGCCGATGAGCTGCAGGTGCCGGTAGCCGCTGTCTCGATCGCCTGGCTGCTCGCGCAGCGGACGGTCATCGCGCCCATCGTGAACACGTTCGCGACCCAGCACGTCGACGAGCTCATGCAGGGTGCCGGGGTTGCGCTGTCGCGTCAGCAGATCGCCGATCTCACCCGCGCGGGCGACTGAGAAGCCGCGACGCTCGGTTAGGCTGGAAGACGCCAGCCGATGATGGCGGGTGACGAAGCGAGTGGGTTGTGACGCACTACATATATCTGGTCAGACATGGTGAGCATCAGGACGCCGAGCACGGCGTCGACGACGGACCGCTCTCTCCTCGGGGGCAGCGACAGGCGGAGTTGATCGCCGATCGGCTGTCCGGACTCCCGCTCGACGCGGTGTGGCATTCGCCACTGCTGCGAGCGACCGAGACGGCGCGTGCGATCTCCGCGCGGCTGCCTGCGGTCGATCCCGAACCGTCGGCGCTGCTCTTCGACTGCGTGCCCACGGGGCTCACAGAGGAGACGCCGACGGCGTTCGAGTCGTTCTTCGGGTCGGTCACGGATGCCGAGATCGAGGCCGGTGGCGCGCAGATGGCCGACGCGGTGAACGAGTTCCTCGTGCGAAAGCAGGGGGACGTCCACGAGGTCCTCATCACGCACAACTTCGTCATCTCGTGGTTCGTGCGCGAGGTGCTCGGCGCTCCGGAGTGGCGATGGATGACCCTGAACCAGGCGCATTGCGGACTGACGGTCATCGCGCAGAAGCAAGGGCGCCCGTGGACGCTGCTGACGCACAACGACCTCGGCCACCTTCCGGTGGAGCTGCGCACCGGGTTGCCGGACGCCGTCCCGGTCTGAGCCGCGCTCAGACCAGCGGCTTGCAGTACCACCGCGTGGCGTTCGGGTTGTCGTTGTACGGCTCGATCTCCTCGAACCCGCTGCGCGCATAGAGCGCGCCGGCGGCCTCGAGCGTGTGATGAGTGTCGAGCACGAGTTCGCCGGCTCCCCACTGCCTGGCCCGACGTTCGAGCTCTTCCAGGATCGCGCGCCCCCACCCCTGGCCGCGGGTCTCGGGCTGCAGGAACAGATGCTTGATCTCGTAACGGATGCCGGCATCCGAATCGTCCAGTCGTCGGATGCCTCCGCACCCCACTGCCCCTCCGACGGGACCGGCGAGCAGAAAGACACCCGCGGGCGGTGCGAACGCGCTCGGTGCCGGAAACGTCGGCGTGTAGCTTCCGCCGGGGAACTCCGCGGCACGCAGGGCGAAGTACTCGACGAGGATCGCGTGCGATTCGGGATCGGCGGGGGAGACATCGCGGAACTCGAGCATGAGACAACGCTACCCGGGCCTCGGGAGCCGGCCGCGCCGTGCCGCGGGGCCGGCTCCCGGCGAAATAGACTGGGGGCATGAGCACGCAGGTAGCACTCGTCGGCGGAACCGGGAAGCTCGGTTCGATCATCCGGGCGGTGATCGACGACCTCGACGGTTTCGAAGTCGCGCGCGTGCTCACCTCGACGAGCGACTGGTCCGAACTGGACGGCGTGGACCTCGTCGTCGACGCCTCCACGCCGCAGGTGAGCGTCGAGGTCGTCCGTGCCGCTGTCGAGCGGGGGATCAACGTCCTGGTCGGCACATCCGGTTGGTCGAACGAGCGCATCGCGCTGGTGCGTCCTCTGGTCGAGGCCGCAGAGACCGGGGTGGTGTTCATCCCGAACTTCTCGCTCGGCTCTGTCCTCGGCTCCGCTCTGGCGTCCGCCGCCGCCCCGTTCTTCGACTCGGCGGAGATCGTCGAGGCGCACCGAGACACGAAGATCGATTCTCCCAGCGGCACCGCGGTGCGCACCGCGGAACTGATCGCGGCCTCTCGCGCCGAGCAGGGCCCCGTGAGCGCCCCGCACGTCGATCAGCGCGCCCGCGGCCAGCAGGTCGCAGGGGTGCCGGTCCACTCGCTGCGTCGGCCAGGGGTGATCGCCCGGCAGGACGTCATCCTCTCCGGCCCAGGCGAGTCGCTGACATTCACCCACGACACGGTCGAGCCCGCACTCGCGTACGCGCCTGGCATCCGCCTGGCCGTGCCGTTCGCGCTCGGCGCGCGCGGCGTGATCGTCGGGCTGGAGAACATGGTCGACATCGGCATCCGAGCCCGGTCGTGACAGCTCGCATCGGCATCGTCCTGATGGGCGTCTGCCTGATCCTGTACTTCATCGTCGCCGGGCAGCAGGCGTTCCTGTTCATCGGGACGGGCGAACCGATCGCTGTGCTCATGGGCATCGCGGCGATCGTCCTGCCGTTGATCGGGGTCTGGGCGCTGGTGCGCGAGATCCAATTCGGCGTGTCGGCCGACCGGCTCGGCCGACGACTGGATGCCGAGGGCGGCATGCCGGAGGCCGAGACCCAGCTGACCCCGAGCGGGAAGATCGCGAAAGAGGATGCCGACGGCATCGTCTCGCGTTACCGCGCCGCGGCCGAAGCCGCTCCCGCGGACTGGCGCGAGCAGTATCGCCTCGGTGTGGTGCAGGATGCGGCGGGGCGCCGCAAGGACGCCCGCGCCAGCATCCGTGAGGCGATCAGAGTGGAGAAGCAGGCCCGCTGAGGGCCCGCTCTCCGGCAGGCGACTCAGGCGAGCGTGGCCTCGAGGGTGATCTCGATCCCGGACAGCGCCTGGGACACTGGGCAGCCGGTCTTCGCGCCATCGGCGATCTGCTGGAACGCCTCCGGCGTCAGGCCCGGTACGGAAGCGTTCACGTTCAGGTGGCTGCCGGTGATGCCGGTGCCGGGCTTGAAGGTCACGGATGCCGTGGTGTTGACGCGCTCGGGCGGGGTGCCGTTCTCGGCCAGTGCGTGCGAGAGCGCCATGCTGAAGCACGAGGCGTGCGCCGCGGCGATGAGCTCTTCGGGAGTCGTGGTCGTCTCGGAGCCCTCGCTGCGGGCCTTCCAGTCGATCGGGAAGGTCCCGAGGTGCGAGGTGGCGAACGAGACGGTGCCGGATCCCTCGGTGAGGGAACCGGTCCAGGTGGTGGTGGCTTCGCTGGTGACGGGCATGATGTTCCTCCGGAGGTAGGCGGGCTGTGGGCCCAGCCTAGCGATCGGCCGAGGTCGAGGGAACCGCCCGATCAGCCCGTCGGGGACACCCGTCCGACGATCCCCGCGCGCTGCAGCAGAAGGTACAACTGGCACCCGAGGCAGAAGCCGAACGCCGCGTTCAGGAATGCTGCGACGAACGCGGCGGCCGCCGCGATCGGCAGCGCCCACGGCACGCCGAACAGGTGCAGCACGATGCCGATGCCGACCACGAAGAGCCCGACGCCCTGCGCGAACCGCGGTGGCCGTGGGTCCTCCAGCTCCGTCGGCGGGGCGAGACGCGGGCGGACGAAGCGACGGAAGATCGCACCCCACGGCGCCGTGCGCGGCCAGGCGACAGCCCAGAGGAACAGCAGGGCGATCACGACGAGCAGCAGGAATCCGGGATCCAGTGCGCGCTGCGCGACCGGGGCGACGACGATGACCCAGTCGGCGCCGGGGACGAAGGTCGTGCCGGACAGCGGCTGATATGCGAACCAGCCGAAGCTCGGGTCCTGCGCCGTCGAGATGCCGGTGAGCGACAGCACGAACGCGATGAGCAGGAGCGCGGCCGTGATGCCGGCGGCGAAACGCGGCCCGCGCGGGTCGATACCGACGGGGGAGTCGTGGGACATGTCTCTCCTTGTGTCGTCGTCAGACGGGGGCGAGGGCTTCGGCGAGCGCGTGCGGGTGAGGCACGCCGTTGAACCGGGCGCGGACGGCGCCCGCGCGATCGACGACGAAGGTCGTCGGCGTCTGGAGGACCCGGTAGCGACTGGACAGGTCGGGGCGATGGGTCAGATCGACCTCGACGTGGACGAGGCCGTCGTCCCGCGAGGCGATATCGCTCAGCAACCGTCGCACCTGCGGACAGCGTGCGCACATCTCGGTGCTGAACTGGACGAGAGTCGCCCTGGAGCCCCGGTCTCCTGAAGCGTCAGCGGCGTCGAATCGCAGATGCCCTCCGCCGCGGCGTCGACCGTCGAGCAGTCGCAGCCCCACGCCGATGACCACGGTGAGAACGATCAGCGCTCCCGCGATTCCCAGGGCCAGTTCAGGCGACATGGAATGAGGGTACGGCCGAACCTCGGGCACCAGGGCCGTTGTTGCGAAGCGTGACGCGTCCATGTCGGTGGTGTGGCGGTATCGTGTGGAGCATGAGCGAAGCCGTCCCGACGCCGTATGAAGATCTGCTCCGCGAAGTGCTGGACACCGGCACGCACAAGGACGATCGCACGGGCACCGGCACGCGCAGCGTGTTCGGTCGGCAGCTGCGCTTCGACCTCTCCCAGGGCTTCCCGCTCATCACGACGAAGCGCGTGCACTTCAAGTCGATCGCCTACGAGCTGCTCTGGTTCCTGCGCGGCGATTCCAACGTGCGCTGGCTGCAGGACAACGGCGTGACCATCTGGGATGAGTGGGCGGATGCCTCGGGCGACCTCGGTCCGGTCTACGGCGTGCAGTGGCGGTCGTGGCCGACACCGGACGGCGGGCACATCGACCAGCTCTCGGAGGTCATCGAGCAGATCAGGCAGTCGCCGGACTCGCGCCGGCTGATCGTGTCGGCGTGGAATCCGGCGGACATCCCCGACATGGCATTGGCGCCGTGTCATGCCCTGTTCCAGTTCTACGTGGCCGACGGCAAGCTCTCGTGCCAGTTGTATCAGCGCAGCGCGGATCTGTTCCTCGGGGTGCCGTTCAACATCGCCTCCTACGCGCTGCTCACGCAGATGATCGCGCATCAGGTCGGCCTCGAACCCGGGGATTTCGTCTGGACCGGCGGCGATTGCCACATCTATGACAACCACGTCGAGCAGGTCCGCGAGCAGCTCACTCGTGAGCCGTTCCCGTACCCGACTCTCCGATTCCAGCGGAAGCCCGAGTCGGTGTTCGATTACGCGTACGACGACTTCGTGATCGAGGGCTATCAGCATCACCCTCCGATCCGTGCGGCGGTGGCGGTATGACCTGGGTCGGTCTGATCTGGGCCGAAGCCCGCGGGGGAGTGATCGGTGCCGAGGGCGGGATGCCCTGGCACGTCTCCGAGGATCTCGCGCACTTCAAGGATGTCACGCTGGGCGCACCGGTCATCATGGGGCGCAAGACCTGGGACTCGCTTCCGGAGCGCTTTCGGCCGCTGAGCGGACGCGAGAACGTCGTCATCACGCGCCAGCAGGACTGGACGGCGGATGGCGCGAGGCGCGCAGCGACTGTGTCGGAGGCCGTCCGCGGTCGCGAAGAGGTCTGGGTCATCGGCGGCGCCGAGATCTTCAGCCAGGTGATCGGCGATGCCGATCGCCTCGAGGTCACCGAGATCGATCTCGCTGTCGACGGCGACGCCTACGCGCCGGACAAGACCGGCTGGCGCCTCGTCTCCGAGGGGGAGTGGCAGACCTCCCGCACCGGCATCCGCTACCGGTTCCTCCGCTACGAGCGCTGATGCCGACCGCACTGATCACCGGCGCCAGTGCCGGTCTCGGCGCCGAGTTCGCCAGGCAGCTGGCCGGCCGTGGCGCGGATCTCGTGCTCGTGGCGCGCTCAGCCGGTGCTCTGGATGCTCTGGCCGACGAACTGCGGGCGCACGACGGAGTGGCCGTCGAAGTCCTCGTGGCCGATCTCCTGGATGACGCCGACGTCGCTCGTGTCGTCTCGCGCATCGGCGATGCCGAGCAGCCGATCGATCTGCTGATCAACAACGCCGGCTTCGGTCTGCCCCTGCACTTCGCCGACAACGACATCGACGACGAGGTGCGGCACCTCCGGCTTCATGTCGAGGTCTCGATGCGTCTCATGCATGCGGCACTCGGCGTCATGCGCGGCCGAGGTGGTCGCATCATCAACGTGGCGTCTGTCGCCGGCTTCATCTCGCGTTCCACTTATTCGGCCTGCAAGTCCTGGCTGATCGGCTTCAGCCGATGGGCGAACGCCGAGTACGCGCGCGACGGTGTCAGCGTCACCGCGCTCTGCCCCGGTTTCACGCACACGAGCTTCCATGAGCGGATGGGCCTGCCACCAGGGGATGAGGGCGTTCCCACATTCATGTGGCTCGACGCGGCGGACGTGGTCCGCGAGGGCCTTCGAGACGCTGCGCGGAGTCGGGCCGTCTCCGTCCCCTCGGTGCGCTACAAGGCGATCGTCGCCCTGACCAAGGTGCTGCCTGCGTCGCTCACGTCCCGCGCGGCACGGCGCGGCCGCGTCTGAGTCGCCCCGGGGTCAGCGGAACCGGCCGAGGCGGATGCCGGCATAGGCGATCGCCGCGACGGTCTCGCCGTCCGTGATCCGGCCGTCGGCGATCATTCGCAGCACGTCGTCGAACGGCACCCAGGACACGTCGTCGATGCCCTCTTCGGACCGAGCGTCGCGGCCCGAGGTGCTGAGCCCTTGCGCCAGGAAGACGTGCTCCGGCGCGACCGTGACGCCGTTCAGGGCGTTCATGGTGCCCAGCGGCGTCCATTCGGTCGCCTGCAGCCCGGTCTCCTCTCGGAGCTCGCGCTGCGCGGCGACGAGCGGGTCCTCCCCGTCGCTGCCGCCGGCCGGGACTTCGATCGAGTGCCCGGTCGTGTACCGTTCGAGAGTCACGAGGCAGATGCGATCCTGCTCGTCGACGGCCACGATGAACACCGCAGGGTGGCGCATCGTGACGACCCCGTAGATGCCGGATCCGCCGGGGCCGATCACAGCATCCTCGCGGACCGAGATCCACGGATTCTCATACACGGTGCGGGATCCCTCGGTCTGCCAGGCCATGCGGGCGAGTGTATCTCCGCACGTGACCCAGTGCCGAACCGATACGCTGGGAGCATGACGCACTCGGGCAACCCTTTCGGACAGGTTCTCGTCGCGCTCGTCACTCCGATGACGGCCGACGGCGAAGTCGACTGGACCGCCGTCGAGAAGCACATCGACGATGTCATCACGGCAGGTGCTGACGGCGTCGTCGTGACGGGGACGACCGGCGAGACCTCGACGCTGACGGATGCAGAGAAGCTCAGGCTCGTCGAGGTCGGCAAGTCCGTCTCATCCGGCCGCGCCAGCATCATCACCGGCGGCGGATCCAACGAGACCGCGCACGCGATCGAGTTGTACAAGGCCAGTGAGAAGGCCGGCGCCGACGGCATCATGATCGTCACGCCGTACTACAACAAGCCCACTCAGGCCGGCATCCTGACGCACTTCCGCCTGGTCGCGGACGCGACCGACCTTCCGGTGATCCTGTACGACATCCCCGGCCGGACGGGCGTCCCGATCCAGTACGAGACGATCCTGCGGCTGGCCAAGCATCCGAACATCCTCGCCGTGAAGGACGCCAAGGGCGACTTCAGCGAGGTGAGCCGTGTGCTGAACCAGACCGACCTGATGTACTTCTCCGGCGACGACGCGAACGCGCTGCCGCACCTCGCCATCGGTGCGACCGGACTCATCGGCGTGACCGCCAACATCACCGCGACGCCGTATCGCACCATCGTCGACGCCGTGAACCGCGGCGACCTCGCCGCGGCGACGGCCGAGCACAAGCGCCTCGAACCGCTCGTCCGCGCGGTCATGACGCACGTGCCCGGCACCGTGTCGGCGAAGTACATCCTGCATGGGCTGGGACGCATCTCCAGCCCGCGCGTCCGCCTTCCCCTCGTGGGACCGGAGGAGTGGGAGGCCGCGCTCATCGAGGACGAGCTCGCACTCGTCACCGACGTGCCAGGCGCCGACTTCTCCAACTTCCGCCCCGACCGCAACGCGGCCGCCGGCGGTGCGCTGCCGAAGGTGCACGGCACGACGCGCTGAGACATCACGGGCGCGGAGCGCGCCTGACGCACGACCGGGCGCCTGACGCGCCCGACAGAGGAGACAGCATGTCCATTCCGATCGCCGCAGCGGCACCTCTCGAGGAAGGGACCCTGCGCGTCACACCGCTCGGTGGTCTCGAAGAGATCGGTCGCAACATGACCATCTTCGAGTTCGACGGGAAGATCCTCATCGTCGACTGCGGCGTGCTCTTCCCCGAAGAGCACCAGCCGGGTGTCGACCTGATCCTGCCCGACTTCGAACCGATCCGCGACCGCCTGGATGACGTCGTCGGCGTGGTCCTGACGCACGGACACGAAGATCACATCGGCGCTGTGCCGTACCTGCTGCGCCTCAAGAACGACATTCCGCTGATCGGCTCCGGACTCACGCTCGCCCTCGTCGAGGCGAAGCTCAAGGAGCACCGGATCAAGGCCTTCACCCTCACGGTCAAGGAGGGCCAGCAGGAGAAGGTCGGCCCCTTCGACCTCGAGTTCATCGCCGTCAACCACTCCATCCCCGATGCGCTGGCCGTCGCGATCCGCACGTCGGCGGGGCTCGTCCTCGCCACCGGCGACTTCAAGATGGATCAGTTGCCGCTGGATGGTCGGATCACCGACCTGCGCGCGTTCGCTCGCCTCGGCGAAGAGGGCGTCGACATGTTCATGGTGGACTCGACGAACGCGGACGTCCCCGGCTTCACGCCGACCGAGCGCTCGATCGGACCGGTGCTCGATCAGGTGATCGGCAAGGCGCCGCGACGGGTGATCGTCGCGAGCTTCTCCAGTCACATCCACCGCGTCCAGCAGGTGATCGATGCCGCGCACGCGCACGGGCGTCGCGTCGCCTTCCTCGGCCGCAGCATGGTGCGCAACATGACGATCGCGGAGCAGCTCGGCTACCTGCAGGTGCCGGAGAACGTCCTGATCGACTACAAGAAGGCGCGCGACCTGCCGGACGACCAGATCGTCTACATGTCGACGGGATCGCAGGGCGAGCCGATGGCTGTGCTCAGCCGCATGGCGAACCTCGATCACGCGATCGAGGTGGGCGAGGGCGACACCGTGATCCTCGCCTCCAGCCTCATCCCGGGCAATGAGAACGCGGTCTACCGGGTGATCGACGGGCTCACCCGGCTGGGCGCGAACGTCGTGCACAAGGCGAACGCCAAAGTGCACGTGTCCGGCCACGCGGCCGCTGGCGAACTGATCTACTGCTACAACATCCTCGAGCCCCGCAACGTCGTCCCGATCCACGGCGAGTCCCGTCATCTGTTCGCGAACGCGAAGCTCGCCCAGGAGACCGGCATCCCCGAGGAGCGCACGTTCATCATCTCCAACGGCACCATCCTCGACATGAAGGACGGCGACGTCCGTGTGGCCGGCCAGTTGGACATCGGCTTCGTGTACGTGGACGGCTCGACGATCGGCGGGATCACCGACGCGGATCTGAAGGATCGCCGAATCCTCGGCGAGGAGGGGTTCGTGTCGGTCATCGTCGTGGTGGACGCGGGCACCGGGCGGATCATCACCGGACCGGAGATCCACGCCCGAGGCATCGCCGAGGACGACGCGGTCTTCGAAGACGTCGTCCCGAAGATCGTGGCGGCTCTGAAAGAGGCCTCCGGCAATGGCGTGCGCGACACGCATGCGCTGTCTCAGGTCGTGCGGCGCACGATCGGCCGCTGGGTCAACCAGAAGCTGCGTCGACGCCCGATGATCGTTCCCCTCGTCATCGAGGCCTGACGCCGTCATCCGGCGTTCGGATTCACGGCTGAGCGACATCACGACGTAACAGGGGCCCCATACGCTCCTGTCATGTCGGACCCCCATCAGATCCGCCCGGCTGTCCAGGCCGACGCCGCCTTCCTCGCCGACATGGTCGTCGAGGCGGCGAACTGGCGCGCCGGCGGTGCGCGGCCGCGTCACGAGGTGGTCGGCTCCCCGGAGCACCGGCGGTACATTGCGGGATGGATGCGGCCGGGGGATGCCGGATTCGTGGCTGTTGAGGACTCCGGCGTGCCGATCGGGGCGGCCTGGTACCGGATGCTTCCGCAGAACGACCCCGGATTCGGCTACATCGCCACAGGGGTCCCTGAGCTCATCATCGGCGTCCGGCCGATCTGGCGGGGACGAGGAGTCGGCCGAACGCTGCTGCGCGCACTCGTCGCTCATGCCGGTGCGCAGGGGCACAGACGGATCAGCCTCAGCGTCGAGCGGGACAACCACGCGGCGGCGCTGTATCGCGGCGAAGGATTCGTGACCACGGGGAACGGCCTGCTCCGGCAGACGATGGTGCATCGGCTCGGATGATCTGCCGCGCCGTGATCCCGCGGAATGCCGCGTCACTGCGGGGAAATGTCGGACCCCGGCAATACCGTAGAGGACATGGCCAGGAGTACCACGAAGACCCAGCGCGCGTCCGAGAGCGCTTCGGCGCGCTCGAAGCGGCAGACGGGATCGCGGTCGTCGTCGAAGGCCGCACCGGCGCCGAAGAAGTACATCGACGCTGCCGACAAGCCGCCCCTCATCGTCCGTGCCTGGACGGGGTTGGCGCACGGCGTCGGCGGTCTGTTCCGTGCCTTCGGTCCCGAGACGCTCGAGAAGGATGATCGGCGGGACGGCTTCCCGCTGTTCCTCGTCCTGCTCGCGTGCCTCGGCGCCGTCGATGAGTGGTTCTTCATCGGCAACGAGGTCGCGCAGACCATCAGCGCCTACACCGTGGGCGGTCTCGTCGGGCGCACGGCGTTCCTCATGCCCGTGCTGCTGCTTCTGCTGGCGGGCTGGCTGTTCCGGCATCCGTCGTCCGTGCACGACAACGGGCGCATCGGCATCGGCTTCGCACTGATGGTCCTGTCGATCGCCGGGATCTGCCACGTCGCGGGCGGGCAGCCGCAGCCGAGAGACGGAATGCCGGCGCTGAGCGCATCGGGTGGCCTGTTCGGATGGATGCTGGGGGAGCCGCTGGCGTACCTCACACCGATCGTGGCCTACGTCGTACTGGGCCTGCTGATCGTGCTCAGCATCCTGATCCTCACGAAGACTCCGCCGAACCGGATCGGGCGCCGTCTCGGCGACCTGTACGCCTGGATGTTCGACGCCGAACGGCCCGAGAAGCCGACGGAGGAGCCGTCGGCTGTCGACGACGCCGATAAGACCGACGACCCGGACGTGCTGCCGTGGTGGCGTCGGAACAAGACCGGACGGGAAGAGGACCCGGACACGACGGTCGGTTCGCAGGATCTCACCGAGCTGCTTCCGACCCAGACGGCCCCGACCAGGGCGACCCCTGCGTACGATCAGGCGGTCGTCGTCGCCGATCCGCAGGATGCCGCGACCGAGGTCCTGACCGATGTCGAAGCGCTCACGGCGATGCTCTCCGAGCAGCAGTCCACCGCGCTCATGGACGATACGGGTGACACCGGAGAGCAACCGGAACTCCCCGGCCTCGACGGGTTCGGCACCGAGGGATCGGGCGACCGTGGGCGCCAGGCGCCTGTCGCGCCCTATCACCTGCCGCCGACCTCCGTACTCGCCGAGGGTCCGCCTCCCGTCGTGCGCTCGGAGGCGACGGACCGCGTCATCGAGCAGATCACGAACGTGCTGACGCAGTTCAAGGTGGATGCCAAGGTGACCGGCTTCTCGCGGGGGCCGACGGTGACCCAGTACGAGGTCGAAGTCGGGCACGGCGTCAAGGTCGAGAAGATCCTGCAGCTCAGCAACAACTTCGCTTACGCCGTCGCGTCGAACGATGTCCGCATCCTCTCGCCGATCCCCGGCAAGAGCGCGATCGGCATCGAGATCCCGAACGCCGACAAGGAGATGGTGGCGCTCGGCGACGTGCTCCGCTCGTCGGCGGCGCAGAAGAGCACTCACCCGATGACCATCGGCGTCGGCAAGGATGTCGGCGGCAACATCGTCGTCGCGAACCTGGCCAAGATGCCCCATCTTCTCGTCGCCGGTTCCACCGGTTCCGGTAAGTCGAGCTTCGTGAACTCGATGATCACCAGCCTGCTCATGCGCGCCAAGCCGGCGGACGTGCGGATGGTGCTCATCGACCCGAAGCGGGTGGAGCTCACCAGCTACGCGGGCGTGCCGCACCTGATCACCCCCATCATCACGAACCCCAAGAAGGCCGCAGAGGCGCTGCAGTGGGTCGTGAAGGAGATGGACATGCGGTACGACGACCTCGCGTCGTTCGGCTTCCGGCACATCGACGACTTCAACCGTGCGGTCCGCGCCGGCGAGGTCGAGGTGCCCGTCGGCAGCGAACGGGTCCTCAAGCCCTATCCGTATCTGCTCGTGGTAGTCGACGAGCTCGCCGACCTCATGATGGTGGCGCCGCGCGACGTCGAGGACTCGATCGTCCGCATCACCCAGCTCGCCCGCGCATCCGGCATCCACCTGGTGCTGGCGACGCAGCGGCCGAGCGTGGACGTCGTCACCGGCCTCATCAAGGCGAATGTGCCATCGCGCCTCGCCTTCGCCGTGACGAGCGTCACCGACAGCCGCGTCATCCTCGACTCGCCCGGTGCCGACAAGCTCATCGGTCAGGGCGACGCGCTGTTCTCGCCCATGGGATCGTCCAAGCCGTTCCGTCTGCAGGGCGCGTGGGTGAACGAGAGCGAGATCGACGCGGTCGTCAAGCACGTGACTGCCCAGGCCCGCCCCGAGTACCGTCCAGACGTGGCAGAGGCCGTGGAGGGTAAGAAGAAGGAGATCGACGAGGACATCGGCGATGATCTCGAGGTCCTGCTCGCTGCCGCGGAGCTCGTCGTCTCGTCCCAGTTCGGATCGACCTCGATGCTGCAGCGGAAGCTGCGCGTCGGGTTCGCCAAGGCGGGTCGCCTCATGGACCTGCTGGAGTCGCGCGAGATCGTCGGGCCATCCGAGGGATCCAAGGCACGCGACGTGCTGGTGACGGCTGAGCAGCTGCCCGAGGTCCTTGCGCATATCCGAGGCGACGAGCCTCCGGCATCCGCACCGTCGGCGGCAGCGTCGTCTCCCGTGCCGCACGCGGCGGAGCACGATCCGATCGAGGAGCAGTTCCGAGGTCTGCCCGTCGAGGAGGCCGAGGGCGACGAAGACGCCTGGGGCCTGACGGGCCGCGACTGATGGCCATTCCGCGCCAGCTGCCGAACGCGATCACGATCGCGCGCATCCCGCTCGCCGCGGTGTTCTTCGTGCTGCTGCTGCTCGGCGGCACGTACGGCTCCGGCGACATCGTCATGCGGTGGATCGCCGGGGTGCTGTTCGTGATCGCTATCTCGACGGACTGGGTCGACGGCTACCTCGCTCGCAAGTACGACATCGTCAGCGACTTCGGCAAACTGTGGGATCCCATCGCCGACAAGCTACTGACCGGCGCCGGTTTCGTCGGCCTCGCGATCCTCGGCGAGTGGCCGTGGTGGGTCGTGATCATCATCCTCCTCAGGGAGTGGGGCATCACGGTGCATCGCTTCATCGTGGCGAAGCAGCACATCGTGGCCGCCGCCTGGATGGGGAAGCTCAAGACGGCGCTGCAGGGAGTGACGCTGGGCTGGTGGCTGCTGCCGCTGCACGAGTTCATCGGAATGGACTGGTGGACCGGCATCGGCGATGTGTTGATGTACGCGACGCTGCTGCTCACGGTTCTCAGCGGCATCGACTATGTCGCCGCGCAGCTGAGGGGCGCTCGATCGGCGGGCCGATCGTGAGCAGCGCAGCGGATCTGGTGGCGCTGCTGAGCGAACGCGGCTGGACTCTCGGCATCGCGGAGTCGCTGACCGGGGGAGCGGTGAGTTCGGCAGTCGTGGCGGTACCGGGGGCTTCGGCGGTCCTCAACGGCGCTGTGGTCTCCTACGCGACGCCGGTCAAGCACACGCTGCTCGGCGTGGATGCCGGCCTGCTCGATGAGCACGGACCGGTGCATCCTCGTGTGGCCGAGCAGATGGCCGACGGCGTGCGCACGGCTGTCGCAGTCGCGGGCCGCGATGCGGATGTCGGCATCTCGACCACCGGCATCGCAGGCCCGGCTTCTCCGGACGGACAGCCTGTCGGAACCGTTCACGTCGGCGTCGCGACTCCGGCCGGAACCCATTCGGTCGCTTTCCGGTTCGGCGGCGATCGGGAGGAGATCCGTCGGCAGTCCGTCGACGCCGCGATCTCGGCGACGCTGCGCGCCCTTCTGGAATAGGACGAGCTCCTCGTCGGTTGTATCTGTCGTGCTGAATGCTCAGGATGCCGTGCTCACAACTGAACCACAGACAGAAACACTAGTTTTTTCTTCAGCCGGTCGGGTTAGACTGGCGATCCGCTCGGCGTCGAACTCGACGACCGGGAACGAGAGGAGGTTCCGATGATTCTTGTACGCCAGGAGATCGGCGATGTGCTGAGGGACTTCCGCCTTCAGAAGGGGCGCACGCTCCGTCAGGTGGCCAGCAAGGCCTCCGTCGCGCTCGGCTACCTCAGCGAGGTGGAGCGCGGTCAGAAGGAGGCCTCGAGCGAGATCCTCGCCTCGGTCGCCGAAGCGCTCGACGTTCCCATTTCGACGATCATGCGCGAGGTCGGCGACCGCATCTCGGTGATCGAGGGCCTGCAGGTGTTCCCGGACGTCGTTCCGGACGACCTGGTGGCCTCGATGGAGCCCGAGCTCTCATTGCACTGAACTCGGACTGATCCGTTCGATGCGACGAAGTGAGTTTTTGCGTGCCGTGGACGCCGAATTCGGTGCGCGATCGGCGACGCTGGTGAATGACCTGGTGCTCGGCGAGGTCGGTTCGCGGACGGCGTCCGAGGCACTCGCGGCTGGCGTGCCGCCGCGCGAGATCTGGCTCGCTCTCTGCGCGGAGACGGATGTGCCGCTCGAACGCCGCCATGGTGCGGGGCGCCTGGAGCCGCGTCAGCGCTGAGCCTCCATCAGCGCGCGTGGCGTAGCGATCTTCGATAGGTCGGTCGGCGTGTCGTCGAAGATGTGTTCGAGATGCGCGTATCGTTCTGCACAAGTGGTGATCAGCCCTTTGTTGTCCACAGTTCCCGGGACCCTGCGACGCGATGTCGGAGGCCCCACCTACCGTGGGGGACATGGCCGAAAGCCATACGCCTTGTCGGAGAGTCGACCCAGCCAGGGGAGGCCGCGACAGCCTACAGGCGGCAACAGCGCGAGCAGAAGGAGCACGTCATGCCATCACCCGCAGACCGCGAGAAAGCCCTCGAATCGGCCCTCGCCCAGATCGACCGTCAGTTCGGAAAGGGCTCGGTCATGCGACTGGGCAGCGACGACCGAGCTCCTGTCGAAGTCGTCCCCACCGGCTCCATCGCCCTGGACGTCGCACTCGGTGTCGGCGGTCTGCCGCGCGGCCGGATCATCGAGATCTATGGTCCTGAGTCCTCCGGTAAGACGACGCTGACGCTGCACGCGATCGCGAACGCCCAGCGCGCCGGCGGCATCGCGGCGTTCATCGACGCAGAGCATGCCCTCGACCCCGACTACGCGAAGAAGCTCGGCGTCGACATCGATGCACTGCTCGTGTCGCAGCCCGATACAGGAGAGCAGGCGCTGGAGATCGCCGATATGCTCGTGCGCTCCGGTGCGATCGACCTGGTCGTCATCGACTCCGTCGCAGCACTCGTTCCCCGTGCGGAGATCGAGGGAGAGATGGGCGACTCGCACGTCGGACTGCAGGCGCGTCTGATGTCGCAGGCGCTCCGCAAGCTCACGGGTGGCCTCAATCAGACCAATACGACCATGATCTTCATCAACCAGCTGCGTGAGAAGATCGGTGTCTTCTTCGGTTCGCCCGAGACCACCGCGGGTGGTAAGGCGCTGAAGTTCTACGCCTCCGTGCGACTGGACATCCGTCGTATCGAGACGCTGAAGGATGGCACCGAAGCGGTGGGAAACCGCACGCGCGTCAAGGTCGTCAAGAACAAGATGGCACCGCCGTTCAAGCAGGCGGAGTTCGACATCCTCTACGGCATCGGCATCTCGCGGGAGGGCAGCCTGATCGACTTCGGCGTGGAGCACGGCATCGTGAAGAAGTCGGGCTCCTGGTACACCTATGACGGTGACCAGCTCGGTCAGGGCAAGGAGAACGCGCGTACGTTCCTCATCAACAACCCCGACATCGCGCTCACGATCGAGACGCAGATCAAGCAGAAGCTGGGCATCGGTGGTGCCGCGGCTGCTCCTGAGGCTGCGGACGAGCTCGCTCAGCGTCGTCCGGCCT
Organism: Microbacterium sp. M; assembly: GCF_045181065.1. Lineage (GTDB taxonomy): Bacteria > Actinomycetota > Actinomycetes > Actinomycetales > Microbacteriaceae > Microbacterium. The sequence goes on from NZ_CP173721.1 coordinate 1,558,834, forward strand.
GATGACCGGTGAGATCGGGGGCGAGGAGAGCCTCGCCCCCGTGATCCCGCTCTTCGGCCGGGATGCGCAGACGAAGCCCTCGTCGCCTTCCGCCGCCGAGGACGATGCGGATGCCGGCACGCCGAGCGCACAGCATCCGGCTCACGGCGGGCAGGCACGCGCGACGCCGAAGCTCAGAGCGCTGCGCCCGCACGAGGCCGCCACGGCCGACGGCGAAGGGGGCGAGGGCGAAGGTGTGGATCCGGACAGGATCCGCGAGCAGGCCGAAGAAGTGCTCGTGCGTAAGCTGCGGTCACGCTCGCTCTCGATCGCCGAGGCGCGCACCGTGCTGAAGGGCTACGAATCACAGGGACAGCGCGTCGACGCTGCGCAGATCGACGATGTCATCGACGATTTCTGCCGCCGCGGCTATCTCGATGACGCGATCCTCGCAGGTCACCTCGTGACCTCCGGGGTCGAGCGCAAGGGCCAGGGGCGAGTCGCGCTCAGTCGTGCTCTCGCACAGCGCGGCCTCCCGCGCGACGTCATAGACGCCGCTCTCGACGAACTGCCGGATGACGATGCGGAACGCGCGCTGGAATTCGCCCGCACGAAGGCGAGGTCGCTCGCGCGGCTCGACAACGACACCGCTCTGCGGCGCCTGATCGGTCAGCTCGCGCGTCGAGGTTACAACGGCGCGGTGGCGATGAAGGCGGCCAAGGCGGCGCTGGCCGAGTCCGGTTCCGGCGCTTCCAGCGGCGGCGTGAGGTTCGTCGACTCCGACTGATACCTGAAGAGCTCGGTGTCGACCGGTCGCTCGTACAATGGAGTCATCATGACTACTCCGCGCAGCGAACCGACGATCATCGCGCCTTCCTCTGCGGCTGTCGACGTCGATGGACGGCAGCGCTCCTATGAGGTGCGAACCTTCGGATGCCAGATGAACGTGCACGACTCCGAAAGGCTCTCCGGGTCCCTCGAGAGCGCCGGGTACGTCAAGGTCGCATCCGGCGAAGAGGCCGACGTCGTCATCATCAATACGTGTGCCGTCCGCGACAACGCGGCAGGCAAGCTGTACGGCACTCTCGGGCACCTGAAGAGCCGCAAAGACAAGCACGAGGGCATGCAGATCGCCGTGGGCGGCTGCCTGGCGCAGATGGACAAGGATGCGGTGCTCGACAAGGCGCCCTGGGTGGACGTCGTCTTCGGCACGCACAACATGGGGTCGCTTCCCGGTCTGCTGGAGCGGGCTCGCCACAACGGCGACGCCGAGCTCGAGATCCTGGAGTCGCTCGAAGTCTTCCCTTCTACGCTTCCCACCAAGCGGGACTCGGCGCACAGCGGCTGGGTGTCGATCTCGGTCGGTTGCAACAACACCTGCACGTTCTGCATCGTGCCGAGCCTGCGCGGCAAGGAGAAGGACCGGCGCCCCGGCGACATCCTGAACGAGATCCGTCTGCTCGTCGAAGACGGAGCGATCGAGGTCACACTGCTCGGTCAGAACGTGAACTCCTACGGTGTCGAGTTCGGCGACCGTCAGGCTTTCGGCAAGCTGCTGCGTGCGGCCGGCGAGATCGATGGTCTGGAGCGCATCCGCTTCACCAGCCCGCACCCCGCCGCGTTCACGGATGACGTGATCGCCGCGATGGCGGAGACGCCTGCGGTGATGCCCCAGCTGCACATGCCGCTGCAGTCCGGCAGCGACCGCATCCTCAAGGCCATGCGCCGCTCGTACCGGAGCGAGAAGTTCCTCGGCATCCTGGATCGGGTGCGCGAGCGGATCCCCAACGCGGCGATCTCGACCGACATCATCGTCGGATTCCCCGGCGAGACGGATGAGGATTTCGAAGACACCATGCGGGTCGTGGAGCAGGCGCGCTTCGCGAACGCGTTCACGTTCCAGTACTCGATCCGCGAGGGAACGCCCGCAGCGACCATGGCGGATCAGGTTCCCAAGGAGGTCGTGCAGCAGCGCTACAACCGACTGCTCGCCCTGCAGGAGCGGATCTCGCTGGAGGAGAACCAGAATCAGGTCGGTCGCGAGGTCGACGTGCTGGTCGCGGTCGGCGAGGGGAAGAAGGATGCCGAGACGCACCGTCTGACAGGTCGCGCCGAAGACAATCGTCTCGTGCACTTCGAGGTGACCGAGGGATCCGAGATCCCGCGTCCTGGTGATGTCGTGACCGTGACGGTCACGCACGGTGCGCCGTTCCATCTGCTCGCGGATGACCCGACCGGTGCTCCGCTGAAGATCCGCCGCACGCGCGGCGGAGACGCGTGGGACCGTGCGCAGGCCGAGTCCTGCGCGGTGCCGGCAGCATCCGGTTCGACCGGCGGGTCCGGCGCGGTCTCACTGGGTCTGCCGACGTTGCGCGTCGGAGTGTGACTGCCCTGATCTCTCACCGAGGCCCCGTGCTGCCTGCGAATCCCTGTCGTGTTCGCACGATCACGACAGGGACTCGCAGACATGACGGGGGCTCAGTGCGTTGTGGAAGGACGCTCGCGTGAATGCGCGGGTCTGGGCGATCGTCGGCGCGACGGGAACAGGCAAGAGCGATCTCGCCCTGCGACTCGCCGCTGAGCTCCGCGAACGCGGCAATCCGGCCGAGATCGTCAACGCCGACGCGATGCAGCTGTACCGCGGCATGGACATCGGGACGGCCAAGCTGCCACTCGAGGAACGTCACGGCATCCCGCACCATCTCCTCGATGTGCGCGAGGTGACCGACGAGGCAGCCGTCGCCTGGTATCAGCCGCTGGCGCGCGACGTGATCGCCGGCATCCATGCGCGCGGAGGGGACGCGATCCTCGTCGGCGGTTCGGGACTGTACGTCTCCAGCGCGATCTTCGATTTCCGCTTCCCGCCGAGGGATGCCGCGGTACGCGACCGTCTGGACCGCGAGCTCGAGTCCTTCGGCGCCGGTGCACTGTATGCGCGCCTGCAGGATCTGGACGCCGAGACGGCAGCGCGCGTGGATCCGAAGAACGGGCGGCGGATCGTGCGTGCGCTGGAGGTCCTCGAGCAGGGCGAGGCCACGCATGGGGCGGCCCTGCCGGATGCGCCGGCGCTGTGGCATTCTCCCACCCGCATTCTCGGTGTGCATGTCGAACGTCCGGAGCTGGTAGCGCGGCTGGATCGCCGGGTGGAGCGGATGTGGCGGCAGGGACTGCTCGACGAGGTCGTTGCGTTGCGCGCACAGGGGCTCGAGGACGGTGTCACGGCCCGGAGAGCGATCGGCTACGCGCAGGCTCTCGCCCAGTTGGCGGGGGAGAAGTCCGAAGCGGAGGCGATCGCTGAGACGCAGTCGTTGACCCGCCGGTATGCACGACGTCAGGTGTCGTGGTTCAAACGCTACCCGGGGATCGAATGGATCTCGCCGATGTCGGATGCCGGTGACATCCTGGGGGAATGACCACCCACTACTTCACGGCCACCAGCCTCGACGGATTCATCGCTACGCCCGAGCACTCGCTCGACTGGCTGCTCAAGCAGGACTTCGACGAATCGGGTCCGATGGCCTACCCGGGATTCATCCAGAACATCGGGGCGCTGGCGATGGGCTCGTCCACGTACGAGTGGGTGATGAAGAACGAGGACGGCAAGTGGGGTTACGAGCAGCCGACCTGGGTGTTCACGCATCGCGAGCTGACAGCGCCGGAGGCGGGTGACGTGCGTTTCACTCAGGCCGACGTCCGCGAGGTCCATGCCGCCATGCTGGATGCCGCCGGTGGCAAGGACCTCTGGATCGTCGGCGGGGGAGACCTGGCCGGTCAGTTCGCGGATGCCGGTCTGCTCGATGAGGTGTGGTTGCAGTATGCGCCGGTGACGCTGGGCGGTGGTGCGCCGGTGCTGCCACGGACGCTCGACCTCGAAATGGTCGAGTTCGCGCGCAACAAGAACTTCCTCTGCGGTCGATACCGGGTTCTGTCGTCCGAATAGGCTGTCGAGGTGACGCACACCTTCTCGCTCATCCCGGCTTCGTACGTCTTTCTGCGGACGGATCGCGATGTTCTCCTGCAGCTGCGACAGAACACCGGTTACATGGACGGTTGCTGGGTCGCCGGTGCTGCCGGCCACGTCGAGCCCGGTGAGACCGCCAGGCATGCGGCCGTTCGCGAGGCAGCCGAAGAGCTGGGCGTGATCCTGCTCCCATCGGATCTGACGCTCGCAACGGTCATGCAGCGCACCGATGGCACGGACGCGCCGCGTGAGCAGCGCGTCGAATGGTTCTGGACGGCGACCTCCTGGGAGGGCGAGCCGGCGATCCAGGAGCCGCATAAAGCCGCCGAGGTCCGGTGGTGGTCGCTGGATGCACTGCCTGATGAGGTGCCGGACTACGAGAAGTCAGTGCTGACCGGATTGCGCACGGGTGAGCTGCCGATGGATTCGGCGTTCGGGTTCGCCCCATGACCCTCGCGATCAGGCCTTTCGAACGGTCGGATGCCGAGGCGGTGGTGGCACTCTGGAGCAGAGCTGGTCTCTTGCGGCCGTGGAACGACCCGTACGCGGACATCGAACGCAAACTGACGGTGCAGCCCGAATTGTTTCTGGTCGCAGAGGACTCCGGCCATCTCGTCGGATCGGTCATGGCAGGTTACGACGGGCACCGGGGCTGGATCTACTACCTCGCCAGCGCCGCCCATCGGCGCGGCGAAGGCATCGGCGGCGCGCTCCTTGGCGAGGCGGAGCGACGGCTGCTGTCGATGGGGTGTCCGAAGGTGCAGCTCATGGTACGCACCGACAACGCCACGGCGATGGGAATCTACGATCGCCACGGCTACGAGCAGTTCGACGTCGGGGCGACCGGCAAGCGGCTGATCGTCGACTGAGCGGGGATCGACAGGTGCCGGTCAATAGACTGGAACCATGGTCGCATTCACCAAGGGTCACGGTACGGGCAACGACTTCGTCATCATCGCCGACCCGGAGGGCGAGCTCGACCTGAGTCCCGAGCAGGTCGCCGCCATCTGCGATCGGCACTTCGGGATCGGCGCCGACGGGGTGCTGCGCGTCGTGCGCTCGAACGCGATCGCCGAGGGTGCTGCCTCGCTGGCCGAAGAACCGGCCGCGGAGTGGTTCATGGACTATCGCAACGCAGACGGTTCGATCGCGGAGATGTGCGGCAACGGCATCCGCGTCTTCGCGCACTACCTGGTGCGCGCAGGCCTCGCGTCGATCGAGCCTGGATCGACGCTGCCGATCGGCACGCGCGCGGGCGTGCGCGACGTCACGCGCAGCGAAACCGGATATCAGGTGGACCTCGGTCGCTGGAAACTGACCGGAGCCGATCCGCTGGTGCGGGCCCGCGGCCTCGAGGTCGCACGCCCCAGTACCGGGATCGATGTGGGCAATCCGCACGTCGTGGTGGCGCTCGCCTCCGATCAGGAACTCTCCAGCCTCGAGCTCGAGTACGCGCCCATCCTCGATCCTCAGCTGCCCGCAGGAGCGAACATCGAGTTCGTCGTCCCAGGAGAGCCTCTGGTGCGCGACGGCATCGGCCACGTGTCGATGCGCGTCTTCGAACGCGGCGTCGGCGAGACGCTCAGCTGCGGAACCGGAGTCGCCGCGACCGCCCTCGCCGTGCGGCACTGGGCAGGGGATCGGGCGCCCGACAACTGGCGCGTCGAGGTACCAGGCGGAACGCTCGGCGTGCGCATGTTCCCGGCGGAGGATGGCGAGCACGTCGCTCTTTCCGGACCTGCGCAGCTCGTGTTCCGCGGTGAGATCGACCTGGTCTGAGTGCGCCGCGTTCGTGAGGGATGAGCGCCCGATCGGGCTGGTGATCTTCGACTGCGACGGCGTGCTCGTAGACAGCGAGAAGCTCGCGGTGCGCGTCGACCGGGAGGTGCTTGCAGATCTCGGATGGGAGCTGAGCGAGCGCGAGATCGTGCACCGTTTCGTCGGACGCTCGGCCGCGCACTTCCGCACCGAGGTCGAGGCGCACCTCGGGCGTCAGCTCCCGGACGATTGGGAAGCGCCGTATCAGCATCTGTACGACGAGGCCTTCGAGCGCGAGCTCGAAGCCGTCGTCGGCGTCGTCGAAGCCCTCGAACACATCGGACCGGCCCTGGCGACGTGCGTCGCGTCCAGCGGCTCGTACGAGAAGCTCGACCGCACCCTCGGTATGACCGGCCTGCTCCCGCGGTTCGAGGGACGCATCTTCAGCGCGGTGGATGTCGAGAACGGCAAACCCGCTCCCGACCTCTTCCTGCACGCAGCCGTCCGCATGGGAGTCGCTCCCGAGGCGTGCGTCGTCATCGAGGACAGCAGGTTCGGCGTCGCGGCGGCTCGTGCGGCGGGTATGCGGGCGTTCGGGTATGCGGGCGGGATCACTCCGCGGGAGTGGCTCGAGGGCGAGAACACCACGGTGTTCGACGACATGGCTCAGCTTCCGGAGCTGCTCGGCCTGTAGCGGGCCATCAGAACGGCGAGTCCTCGGTGCAGCCGCGATCCGTGGCTGCGACGGGGAGACCTGGTCGCGGACCTCTATGCCGCGCGCGTCGCTTCGAGCTGATGGATCGTCTGTTCGACGCCGATCAGCGTCGACACCACGTCGTCGAGCAGCGCACGCTGCCCGCCCGGGTGATGAGGTCGTCGTCGGCCATGAGTCCATTCGACTCCGGGCCTCCGACATCGGAGCTCGAGCCCGACCGCTCAGGCGACGTCGATGGGTTCCGTCGGTGGCGTGCCGTGCTTGCGAACCTTGAGCACTCGGTATCCCTTGCCCGTCGCAGTGCGGAACACGCTGTACCCCGGGTGGAACGTCGCGGCGATCCAGCGCTGAAGCGAATCGGCGCCGAGATTGCGCTGCACGACGAGCCACGCGTCGCTGCGCTCATCGAGACGCGGGATCCACTGCTCGAGCATGTCGTGCAGGATGTCCTTGCCGACCCGGATGGGAGGGTTCGAGCGGATCGTGCGGAAGGTCACATCGGCGGGAACATCCTCGGGCCGCACCGCGTTGATATTGTCAAGCCCGAGAGCAGAGGCATTGCGCCGAACAAGATCAAGCGCGCGCTCGTTGACATCGACGGCCCACACGGTGGCATGCGGTGCCAGCATCGCCATGGTGAGACTGATGGGTCCCCAACCGGCTCCGAGGTCGAGGAAATCCCCACCGGGTGGTACGGGTGGCATGTTGGCGAAGAGCACTGCAGTGCCGGCATCCAGCCGCTCGGGACTGAAAACACCCCCAGCTGTCGTCACCGTGACCGGCCGACCGGCCAGAGTCACATCGATGGTGCGCAGATTCTCGGGGCTTGCCGGGGCCGCAGTGAAGTAGTGGTCGGACCCCATAGAGGTGAGCGTACCGGACACTGGGGGTTAAGGTTAAGGCGCTCCACGTGAGAAACAGAGAACAGGGACGGATGACGGAAACCACGAACGACAAGCGCACGGACGAGACGGTCGATCGCGTCCTGGCGAACGCCGAACAGCGCACTGAAGCGCACGTGTTCGGATCCGCACAGGCGATCCAGGATGCTTCGACGGCAGCGCACACGGACGCCGACGGCGCCCAGTGGGACCTCGAAGACCGTCACGCACTGCGTCGGGTCGCCGGGCTCTCGACAGAACTCGAGGACGTCACGGAGGTCGAGTACCGCCAGCTGCGGCTCGAGAACGTGGTCCTGGTCGGCGTCTACCCGCAGGGCGCCCAGGACGATGCAGAGAACTCGTTGCGCGAGCTCGCCGCGCTTGCCGAGACCGCTGGCGCGGTCGTGCTCGACGGCCTGCTGCAGCGGCGACCGCACCCGGACCCCGCGACCTACATCGGACGCGGCAAGGCGCAGGAGCTGAAGGGCATCGTCGCTGCCACCGGCGCGGACACCGTGATCGCCGACACCGAACTCGCACCCAGCCAGCGCCGCGCGCTGGAGGACGTCGTCAAGGTCAAGGTCATCGATCGCACCACCGTGATCCTCGACATCTTCAGCCAGCACGCCAAGAGCCGCGAGGGCAAGGCGCAGGTCGAGCTCGCGCAGCTCGAATACCTGCTCCCGCGCCTGCGTGGCTGGGGTGACTCCATGAGCCGTCAGGCCGGTGGCCAGGTCGGCGCCGGCGGCGCCGGAATGGGCTCGCGCGGGCCCGGTGAGACGAAGATCGAACTCGACCGTCGTCGCATCCGGACCAAGATGGCGCTGCTGCGTCGTCAGATCCGCGACTTCAAGCCTGCCCGCGAGGCCAAGCGCGCTGAACGCAAGCGCAACACGATCCCGTCGGTCGCGATCGCCGGCTACACCAACGCCGGCAAGTCGAGCCTGTTGAACGCGCTCACCAGCGCCGGAGTGCTCGTCGAGAACGCGCTGTTCGCCACGCTGGATGCCACGGTGCGCCGCACGGAGACCGCCGACGGGCGCGTGTTCACGTTGACCGATACGGTCGGGTTCGTGCGCAATCTGCCGCACCAGCTGGTCGAGGCGTTCCGGTCGACGCTGGAGGAGGTCGGCGAGGCCGATGTCGTGCTGCACGTCGTCGACGGTTCGCACCCGGACCCCGCCGGTCAGCTGCAGACCGTGCGCGACGTCCTCGGCGACGTGGGTGTGCGCGACATGCCGGAGATCGTGGTCTTCAACAAGGCCGACCTGATCGACGACGACGAGCGCCTCGTGCTGCGCGGCCTGGAGCCGAACGCGCATTTCGTGTCATCTCGATCCGGAGAGGGCATCCCCGAATTGCGGGCTGCCGTCGAGGAGGCGCTGCCGAAGCCGGCCATCGAGATCCACGCGCTCGTGCCGTACGATCGCGGGGACCTCGTCGCGGCGATCCACGAGACGGGCATGCTGCTGTCCTCTGAGCACGGCGAACACGGCACTGCCGTGCACGCACGCGTCTCCGAGCGCCTCGCCGCCGAGCTGGCACCGTTCGCGGTCGCGAACTGATCCGTTCCCCGGCGCGCAGGGCGAGCTGCGCGCCGGGGGTCAGTTCGCGGTGAAGCGCGCCTCGACGGTGGCGGACACCACGATCTCGTCCGGCTCGTACTCCATCGAGGGCGAGGAATCCGCAGCGGCGAAGGCCGCTCCGCGTGCCTTGAAGGCGGTCACCTGCGGCGCCTGCTGACCGCTGGAGATGAGCCCGACGTCGGCGATCTCCACCGGGACCACCGTGGAGCGCCCGAGGGCGCCCGCGTAGGCTTCGGCGCGTGTGACGGCGACACCGACCGCGGATGCCGCGACCTCGCGTTCGACGCGATCGCGTGTCTCGGGAGTGAGATGCCAGTCGACCCAGCCGATCTCGATGCCCTCCCATGCGGAGATGTCGGACACCCAGACCGAGAGTTCGGATGCCTCGGTGAACGTCGCCGTGAAATCCACCGTGGCGTAGTACACGGGGGCGAGACGCTTGCCGTCGCTGCTCCACGGACGCTCGGCGCGGACCGAGAGGCGCTGGCTGGTCCAATCCGCGATGGTGCCGGCATCCGATCGCTCGACGAGTCCTGCACGCAGCGGCTCTGCGAGGCCGAGCGTGTGCTCGACGACGGCGGCTCGGTCGGGCCCATCGGCGCGCACGGATACGCGGATGGTGGCGCGCTCAGGCGCGATGCGTTCTTCGCTCTGGCCGCGAACGGTGATGGTGACGTCGCTCATGCGATGACTCTACGCGAGGTGCCGGGAATGGCGTGGGGCCCGGATACGTTGTAGTCTGAGATGCTCGGGTGTTCCGGCATCCGATTGGTAATTCCACAGTGCGACAGCGGTCCCTTCGCAAGAAGGACCACGGGGCTGATCGGTTTCGACAGCGCCTGTGAATCCACGAGAAGCGGGCCGAGGATGCAGGGTTATCTCGTGAACGCTCCCTGCAAAACAATAGTTGCCGAAACAAAGCGCAACGACTTCGCCCTCGCTGCATAAGCGAGCCCGATAGTCCGTCAGGCCGTATGTGATTCCGATACGGATCCTGGCGTCATCTAGGAATCTTGCTGCGTGATGGCGTCTGGACGTCACGCGGGACTCTTCCCAGGCTGGGCTTGTCGACTTAGGTGTCTGTGACAAAGGTCGGAGCCGAGCAGAACGTCTGCACAGACTGCGCCCGGAGAAGGCGTGGAGACTCAGCGTTGGACGGGGGTTCGATTCCCCCCAGCTCCACCGAACCGCTGTCGCGAATGAAGAGGCCCGCCTCCCGTGAACCACGGGAGGCGGGCCTCTTCGTCTGTCACGGCGTGTCGGTCACGGCCAGTTGATCAGGATCAGGCTCTGCTTCGTGTCGGCGAAGCGCACCCAGCCGTCGCCGAACAGGTAGGTCATGCCGTACCCGTCCTCATCGACCTGGAAGGCGGATTCCGCCGGCTCGGTGAAGTACAGCGCTCCATCCAGGTTCTCGCGTTCCCAGCCCTGTGCGAGCAGCTCGCTCTGCGCGGCTGCCGTCTGGTCCGGCGTCAGCTCGCCCCACGCGAAGAACTGGCCGTGGTCGGATGCCTCCTCCCAGTTCGCCCAGGAGCAGTGGATGCCGTTCTCGATCACGATCTCGCCGATGCGGAACTCGGACTGCTTGGCGCTCCACCCGAGGTCGGTGAGGGTGCTGACGGTGCCCGGCGTCACGAGTGTCTCGCAGGTGGGATCCGCAGCGGGCTCCGGCTCACCGGTGGGTTCATTGACGACGGGCGCGCTGGTCTCGGCGGCCGGCGGCGTGGCTGCCTGGGTCTCGATCGGTGCGGGGGTCTGCGCGCACGCGGCGAGACTCACGACGAGCAGAAGGGCGGCGGCTGCGGCGAGGGGGATGCGGGGGATCATCACGGGCCTTGTCGGTGGGCGTCAGTCGGACGGGTGCAAGAGCTCGAGGAACGCGTCGTGCAGCACCCTGTTGGTGGCGAGTGTCGAAAGTGCCGACAGCGTCTCGATTCCGTCGTAGGACGTCATACGTCCGCCCGCCTCGCGGACGATCGGCACGGCAGCCGCGATGTCGTACTCCTTGACGTCGAACTCGGCGACCATGTCGATCCGACCTTCGGCCAGCAGCATGTACGAGTAGATGTCGCCGTAGGCGCGGTCGCGCCACACGCGGGACGCGAGACGCATGAGGTCGTCGAGCTTCCCGGCATCCGCCCACTGCGCGATGCTCTGGAAGCTGACGCTCGCATCATCCAGGGTGTCGACCGACGAGACGCGCAGTTCGCGCGGTTCAGCCGATGTGCCCGTCCAGGCGCCGAGCCCCGACGCGGCCCACCAGCGGCGCTCCAGCGCCGGCATGCTGACCACGCCGACTTGCGGTACCCCGTCGATCGCGAGGGCGATCATCGTCCCCCACAGCGGGACGCCGCGAAGGAAGTTCGCCGTGCCGTCGATCGGGTCGATGATCCATTGGCGGTGCGTGGAGCCCTCCGTGCCGTACTCCTCGCCGAGGATGCCGTCGCCAGGGCGCTCGGCAGCGAGGATGCCGCGGATCGCACGTTCCGTCGCCAGGTCGGCGTCCGTGACGTGGGATCGGTCGGCCTTGCGTGAGACCTCCAGATCGGCGGCATCGAAGCGCGGCAGCGACTGTTCGTCGGCGGCCTGTGCGAGGCGGAGGGCGAGGTCGAGATCACCCCGGAGATCGGCGGCAGCGGGGGTGTCGGTCACCCCACCAGAATAGCCGTCAGGGCGGTGTCTCCCTCGGCCCAGGCAGGCTGTTCACAGCGTCTCCCTAGGCATGCCGGCCTCGATTTCATTTGCGGCCGACAACCTGGTAACGTAATTCCTCGGCCGGGCAAGACCGGCCACGCACCTCTAGCTCAATCGGCAGAGCAACTGACTCTTAATCAGTGGGTTCTGGGTTCAAGTCCCAGGGGGTGCACGGATCAGCCTCAGAAGACTCTCGCCAGTCGACTGGGGCTTTTCTGCTTCGTCCGCGTTGCACTGCAGACGGCGGGAGGAATCCGATGATGAAGACGACCAGCGGTGCCCCTCGGGCACTGATCCTCGGTGCCGGCGTGCTCGTCGGCGTGATCTTCGTGAGCGGGTGCTCTGCGCCGACCAGTGACGATGCGGAACCCTCCACCTCCGCAGTGTCCGTCATCGCGGACGATCTGGACGTGCCATGGTCCGTCACCTTCCACGACGGCACCGCGCTCGTGAGCGAACGCGAATCGGCACGCATCCTCGAGATCGGCGATGACGGCGCCGTGCGCGAAGTCGGCACGATCGCCGATGTGCAGCCGCGCGGCGAAGGAGGGCTTCTGGGAATCGCAGCCCACGACGACCATCTCTACGTGTACCTCACTGCGGCGCAGGAGAATCGCGTCGACCGCTACGAACTCACCGGCAGCGCCGGTGCGCTCGGGCTCGGCCCCTCGGAGTCGATCCTCACCGGGATCGATGCGGGCACGAATCACAACGGAGGGCGCATCGCGTTCGGTCCTGACGGCATGCTGTACATCACGGCAGGGGATGCCGGGAATCGTGACGCGGCCCAGGACCTCGAATCGCTCTCCGGCAAGATCCTCCGTCTCGCACCCGACGGCTCGATCCCGGACGACAACCCGTTCTCCGGGTCCGCGGTGTACAGCTACGGTCACCGCAATCCTCAGGGTCTCGCGTGGGACGAGGACGGTGCGCTGTATGCGAGCGAATTCGGTCAGGACACCTGGGACGAGCTCAACGTCATCGAGCCCGGTGGGAACTACGGCTGGCCGGATGCCGAGGGCGCCGCGGAACGGCCGGGACTGATCGATCCGGTTCAGCAGTGGGCCCCGGCGGATGCGAGCCCCAGCGGCATGGCGATCGTCGACGGCACCATCCACATCGCGAATCTGCGCGGCGAGCGGCTGCGCGAGGTCCCGGTCGACGACCTCGGGGCGTCCACTGAGCGGCTCGCCGGCGAGTACGGGCGACTGCGCGACGTCGTGATCGCCCCTGATGGGGCGCTCTGGATCGTCACGAACAACACGGATGGCCGCGGTGACCCGCGCACCGGCGACGATCGCATCATCCGTGTCCCACGCGGGGCGGCGTGAAACCGGCTGACGTCGACCCACGCACTCGGCCCACCGTCTCATACGACGGTGGGCCGAGGAGGGAAGCACCGATCAGCGCCCGACCGGTATGCCTCCGGTGTCGTCACTGACGGAATCCGAGCCGGCGGTTTCAGCGGCGATCGGGGCACCGCCGCGCGACTGGGCTTCCAGCCGCTCGGCCTCGTCCCCGCTGATCGCTTCGCCTCGGGCCACGAGTCCGGCCTGATCGGACAGTGGGATCTGCTTGAGGAACAGCGAGAGCACGAGCGCCAGCAGGACGAACGGGATGAGGTACCAGAACACCGGCGCCAGGGCATCCGCGTAGGCCGTCACGATGCCGTCGCGCACTTCATCCGGCAGCGTGCTGAGCGTCGCCGGGTCGATCGTGGAGGCCGCCTGCGAGGCGGCGTCCGGCGACGCACCGGCTTCAGCGAAGACGCCGAGGAGGTTCTCGGTGAGACGCGTCGTGAAGATGGTTCCGAACACTGCGGTGCCCAGCGACGCGCCGACCTCGCGGAAGTAGTTGTTCGTGCTCGTCGCCGTGCCGATCTCGTTCGCCGGGACGGCGTTCTGCACCACCAGCACAACGACCTGCATGATGAGGCCGAGCCCTGCGCCGAAGAAGAACAGGAACACGCAGATGAGCCAGATCGGCGTCGAGGCGGACAGGGTCGTGAAAGCGGCCATGGCGAGGCCGGTGATGATCGTGCCGAGGATCGGGTAGATCTTGTACTTGCCGGTCTTCGAGATCGCGATCCCGGAGCCGATCGATGTGCCCATCAGCCCGACCATCATCGGGATCATGAGGAGTCCGGATGCCGCGGCTGACGTGCCGGAGGACATCTGCAGGAACGTCGGGACGAACCCGATCGCGGCGAACATGCCGATGCCGAGGACCAGCCCGATCGCGGTCGCGTTCACGAAGATCGGATTGCGGAACAGGCTCAGCGGGATGATCGGATCCTGCACGCGCGATTCCGTGATGACGAACGCGGTCGCGGCGACGACGAGCCCGGCGCCCCATGCCCAGGTTGCGGCGGAATCCCAGCCGAACTCCTTGTCGCCGCCGAAGTCGGTGAAGAAGATCAGGCAGGTCGTCGCGATCGACAGGAAGATGACGCCGAAGACGTCGATCGGCTTCTCGGCCTTCTTGCTGGGCAGCTTCAACGCGACGAGCGCGATGATGAAGGCAGCGATACCGACGGGGATGTTGATGTAGAACGCCCACTGCCACGTCATGTGGTCGACGAAGAAGCCGCTGAGCAGAGGCCCGGCCACGGCCGAGAGGCCGAAGACGGCGCCGAGCGGGCCCATGTACTTTCCTCGCTCGTTGGCCGGCACGATGTCGGCGATGATCGCCTGCGACAGGATCATCAAGCCGCCGCCGCCGAGGCCCTGCATCGCGCGGAACACGACGAACATCCAGAAGTCGGTGGCGAAGGCGCAGCCGACGGATGCGAGCGTGAACAGGGCGATCGCGACCAGGAAAAGATTGCGTCGGCCGAGCACGTCGCCGAACTTGCCGTAGATCGGCATGACGATCGTCGTGGCGAGCAGATACGCGGTGGTGATCCAGACCTGGTGGTCCACGCCGCCGAGCTGGCCGACGATCGTCGGCATGGCGGTGGAGACGATCGTCTGATCGAGGCTGGACAGCAGCATGCCTGCGATGAGGGCGCTGAAGATGAGCCAGATGCGCCGTTTGGTGAGAAGGAAAGGCGCATCCGTGGGAGCGGTGGCGGACATCAGTGAGCTTTCTGTGGTGGTGTCAACGTGGAGCGGGCGATCTCGAGCCGTCGGGTGAGGAGATCTTCGAAGGATTCGGGGGAGTGGTGCTGGAGGAGCTCGTCCATGCACATCCGCACGAGGGCGCCGAAGACGTGCACGATGATCTCTGCGCGCAGGCGGGATTCGACGTCGGCGCCGATGCGGCGCTGGATGAGCTCGATGTCCCGGCGTTCGTTCGCCCCGAGATGCTCGATGGCGGCTTTGAGCAGTCGCGGCTCCTCCTCGAGGATCGCGAGGATAGCCGGCGCCTCGGCGACCGGATCGAACAGCGTCCATCGGCGGATCATCATCGAAGCGAAGTCGTCGACGATGTCCCCGGACTGCGATGCGAATTCCTCGGCGAGGGCTCGTTCGGCGTCATCGACGAGGGCGAATCCGAAGATCGCGTTCTCTTTGCTTTCGAAGTAGTTGAAGAACGTCCGGCGGGAGACGCCCACCTCGGCGCACATCTCCTCGACGGTGAATCCGGTGAACCCGCGTTCGCCCGTCAGCCGGCGCGCAGCATCGGTCAGCGCGCGTGTGGTCTCGCGTCTGCGCTGATCTCGTAGGGAATCTGCACTCTCACTCATAGAGTGCAAGTTTGCACTCCTAATCTAAGAGTGCACTGTGAGCGGTTTCGTCGTCGCCGACCGGGAGTTCATCCGTCTCGAGCGTCCCGCCAGCGTGGTTGAAACGGTCGGGCCACGCAGCGGTCGCACCGCGGATGATCACTACCCATCCGATCGAGAACAGGAGTATCCCGCCGAGCATCGCCAGGCTCGGCGAGAAGAAATCGTACTGAGGGACGGGATGCCCGGCCCCGGCGATTCCGAACATCGGTACCCAGCTCCACAGCGCGAAGAGGGCGTGCGCCCCCATGCGCAGGATCGCGACGGCCATGAACACCGTGAGCACAGCGCCGCCGGTCAGCGCGGTCGCTCCCAGCGCGAGAACGAGGGTCGCACGCAGTGCTCGTCGAGAACCGGACATGGTCTCTCACCCCCTGCATCCTGCGTCGAGGTCGCGGTCGGCTGACGGCGATGACCATCGGTCAGTTCGCGCATACCGACACGGTACACTCGCGGCGCCGATCGACGAGCTGGCTCAGGCGGCGTCGCCGATCAGGATCGCCTCTGCATCCTCTCGTGCGGCGTCTTCGGGCTCGTCATCGATGTGAGCGAGTACGCGGCGTCCGAGGAAGACCGTCAGTGTCGCGATGAGCACGGCCGCCGCGGCGAACAGGTACGGAACCGTCGCGTTGAACTGGTGCCACAGCAGCGCGGCGACGGGCGGAGCGACCGCGCCGCCGATGAAGCGCACGGACGAGTACGCCGAAGACGCGACGGAGCGCGGCAGGTCGGTCGCCTCCATGACCGCCTCGGTCAGGACCGTGTTCATGACGCCGAGCAGCAGCCCGCCGATGATGATGCAGGCGACCAGTGCCGACGGGGTCTCCGCCACAAGCCCGGCGACGATGAGATCGACCGCGAGCAGCGGCAGGATCGTCAGGATGATCGTGGTCCGGCGCATCCGGCGCATCATCCACGGCGCCACCCAGACGCTCGTGATCGCGAGTGCGACGCCCCAGCCGAAGAACGTGAAGCCGATGCCCATCGCGCCGAAGCCCAGCGGGAACGGCGAGAACGCCAGCAGGACGAAGAATCCGATGTTGTAGAAGAACGCGGTGATCGCGAGAATCGCGAGCGCGGGGCGGCCCAGCGCCTGGAACGGTGCGGAGAACGGCACGGGTTCGCGCTTCTCGGCTCCAGGGCGCAGCATGGTCAGCACGGCGATGAACCCGATCGCCATGAGTGCGACGACGCCGAAGAACGGTCCGCGCCAGCTGACCTCGCCCAGCAGTCCTCCGAGCAGCGGGCCGATCGCGATGCCGAGCCCGAGTGCGGCCTCGTAGAGCACGATCGCTGCGGCGCTGCCGCCGGACGCCGACCCGACGATCGTCGCGAGCGCCGTGGAGATGAACAGTGCGTTGCCCAGGCCCCACCCGGCGCGGAACCCGATGATGGCGTCCACGCTGCCGCTGAGCGCACAGGCCAGTGCGAACGCGACGATCAGCGCGAGGCCGGCGAGCAGCGTCGCCTTCGCACCGATGCGGCTCGAGATCCAGCTCGTGACGAGCATCGCGAGCCCCGTGATCAGCAGGTAGCTCGTGAAGAGCAGTTCGGTCTCGGTCGGCGTCGCCTCGAGAGACTCCGCGATGGCGGGGAGGATCGGGTCCACGAGTCCGATGCCCATGAATGCGACGACGCTCGCGAACGCCACTGCCCATACCTGGGCCGGCTGCTTCCAGATCGATCCGGTCGCCTTCGCGCTGCTCATTCGGTGTCTCCTGTCTTCGAAAGGGGGGATTGTGCGGAGTGGCCCATGAGGATCTCGGCCGCACGCGAAAGCGTGGCCCAGTCGTCATCCCCGAGGTCCGCGAATCGCGGTGCGAGCGTCGCGCGGAACTCCGCGCGCCATTCCTGCACCGCCGTGCGTCCGGCCGGCGTGATGTCCACGACGGTCGCGCGCGAGTCTGCGGGGTCGCTCGAACGCGAAACCAGTCCCGCGCGTTCGAGGTCGCCTATCAGGCGGGTCATCCCCGGTTGCGTCGTCCGCGCGGCCGCCGCCAGAGCGCCGAGCCGGATGCCGCCGTCGCGCTCCAGGATGCTGAGCACGCGCCACTGGGCCGATGGCGCCTCGTTCTTGGCGTCCTGGGCGGCGATACGGGCCAGCGCGTGCGCCGAGAGCACGATGGACGGGATCACGTCAGCTCGATTCATGCCTTCGAGTATATACCGAATGGTATGTAATGGATGCGGTCAGCGCCGAGCGTTCGCGATGCGCGATGAGAGCTGGTGCGCGTGCGCGAGCAGCGTCCGTCCCAGATCGGCCATGCGGTCAGGGCCGAAGCGGAATTCGACGCCCGTCAGGCTCAGCGCCCACTCGGGACGCCCCTGGCGATCGAAGACGGCCGCGCCGATGCCCCAGCTGCCCTCCACGATGAGCCCAGGGTTGATCGCGTAGCCGCGTTCCTTGGTCTCGGTGAGCCTCGCGCGCAACGGCTTCTCAGCGTGCGCTCGACCCCAACGGCCCGCGAGCTCCGGATGCCGGTCGAGGTAGGCATCCACATCGTGGTCAGGGAGGAACGCCAGAATCGCGAGTCCGGCACTGGCGACGCCGAGCGGGAAGCGGATGCCTTCGCTGAGCACGAACGACCGGATCGGGAACGAGCCCTCTTCCCTCAGCAGGCACACGGTCTCATCGGCGCGTCGCACGGACAGGAAGGCGCTCTCCTCGGTCTTCACCGCCAGCGAGCGGACGATGTCGCGCGCAAGAGCTGTGATGTCGTAGCGCGCTGCGGCGACGGTTCCCATGAGGAACAGTTCGGGTCCAGGCATCCACCGCGCCGTGTCGTCGTCCCGATCGACGAGTCCTTCGACGCGGAGTGCGGAGAGCAGCCGGTGCGCGGTCGAGCGCGACAGCTCCGCGGAGCGGGCCAGCTCGTGAAGACTCGCGCCGTCCGCGCCGCCGGCCGTGACCAGCCGCAACAGATGCGCTGCCCTGGCCACTGCCTGCGCGCCGGGCACTGATCGCGTCTTGGGTTCCACATGGTGGACGCTACTCGCGCATCCGACCACATGGCAAGCACGCTCTTCAGAACGCGGCGCAACAGGCGGATGCTGGAGTCAGACCCCACGAAGGAGTGATGCGTGATCGACAAGCAATGGGCCTCGGCGGCTGAGGCCGTGGCCGACATCCCGGACGGGGCATCCCTCGCCGTCGGCGGCTTCGGCCTCTCCGGCAACCCGATCGCGCTCATCGAGGCGCTGCTGGCGCAGGGGACCACGGATCTCAGCGTCGTCAGCAACAACTGCGGCGTCGACGACTGGGGCCTCGGCATCCTGCTCGCCGCCCAGCGCATCCGCAAGATGACGTCGTCCTACGTGGGGGAGAACAAGGAGTTCGAGCGGCAGTTCCTCTCGGGTGAGCTCGAGCTCGAACTCACTCCGCAGGGCACCCTGGCCGAGAAGCTGCGGGCGGGTGGGTCCGGCATCGCGGCGTTCTACACCCAGACCGGAGTCGGCACCCAGGTCGCCGAGGGCGGTCTGCCCCGGCGATACGACGCGGATGGCACGATCGCCGTCGCATCGCCCGTGAAGGACATCCGCACGTTCGACGTCGATGGCACGCCGAAGGAGTTCGTGCTGGAGGATGCCATCACGACCGATTTCTCGCTCGTGCACGCCGCCGCGGGCGACCGGCACGGGAACCTCGTGTTCAACAAGGCGGCCCGCAACTTCAACCCGCTCGCCGCGATGGCGGGTCGCATCTGCATCGCCCAGGTCGAGCAGCTCGTGGAGCCGGGAGAGATCGATCCGGACCGCGTGCATCTCGCCGGCGTCTACGTGCACCGCATCGTCGAGGTCGGCACCGACATCCCGAAGCGCATCGAGCGCCGAACCGTGACGCCGTCGCAGGAAGGAGCCTGACATGCCGCTGACACGCGAGCAGATGGCGGCCCGCGCAGCCGAAGAGCTGGAGGACGGCTCCTACGTCAACCTCGGCATCGGCTTGCCGACTCTCGTACCGAACTACGTCCCGGCGGGGGTGACGGTCGTGCTCCAGTCCGAGAACGGCATCCTCGGCGTGGGACCGTATCCCACCGAGGATGCCGTCGACCCCGATCTCATCAACGCAGGCAAGGAGACCGTCACGGTGCTGCCGGGATCGGCGTTCTTCGACTCGGCGATGAGCTTCGGGATGATCCGCGGCGGCAAGATCGACGCCGCGATTCTCGGCGCCATGCAGGTCTCGGCATCCGGCGATCTGGCGAACTGGATGATCCCGGGCAAGATGGTCAAGGGGCCCGGCGGCGCGATGGACCTCGTCCACGGCGCCAGGCGCGTCGTCGTGCTGATGGAGCATGTCGCGAAGGACGGCTCCGCCAAGATCGTGAACGACTGCTCGCTGCCCTTGACCGGCAGGGGAGTGGTGCACCGCATCATCACCGATCTGGCCGTCATCGACGTCACTCCCGATGGACTCGTGCTCGTCGAAACGGCGCCGGGCGTGAGCGTGCCGGACGTCATCGAGGCGACCGAGCCCCCGCTCGTCGTCTCCCCGGAATTGAAGGAACTGTCATGACCGACATCGTCATCGTCGCCGCCGCTCGTACCCCGCAGGGCCGACTCAAGGGCCAGCTGGCCTCCTTCACCGCCCCTCAGCTCGGATCGTTCGCGATCCGCGGTGCGCTCGCCCAGGCATCCGTCGATCCAGGGGAAGTGGATGCCGTGATCATCGGACAGGTCCTCGCCGCGGGCTCTGGGCAGAACGCCGCGCGGCAGGCCGCGATCGGGGCCGGCATCGGCTGGGACGTTCCCGCGCACTCCGTGAACAAGGTCTGCCTGTCCGGGCTCACCGCGATCATCGATGCCGCGCGCATGATCCGCACCGGCGACGCCACCACGGTGGTCGCCGCCGGAATGGAGTCGATGACCCGCGCGCCGCACCTGCTGATGGGCTCACGAGACGGCTGGACGTACGGCAGCGTCGAGGTGCTCGACCACATGGCTTACGACGGACTCACCGACGCGTACGACCGCGAGAGCATGGGCGCCTCGACCGAGCGCCACAATGCACGGTACGAGCTCACCCGCGAGGCGCAGGATGCCGTCGCGGCGCTGTCGCACCAGCGCGCAGCCGCAGCGCAGGATGCCGGAGTGTTCGCCTCCGAGATCATCGCCGTCGAGGTGCCGCAGCGCCGCGGCGAACCGGTCTTCGTCGCGAAGGACGAAGGCGTGCGCCCGGAGACCACCGTCGACACGCTCGCAGGCCTCCGTGCGGCCTTCGCCGACGGCGGATCGATCACCGCCGGCAACTCCTCGCAGATCTCGGACGGCGCCTCTGCCGTCATCATCACGACCCGTGAGAACGCCGATGCCCACGGCTGGCCGGTGCTTGCCGTCATCGGAGCGAGCGGGCAGACCGCCGGGCCGGACAACTCGCTTCAGGCGCAGCCGGCGCGAGCGATCGAGAAGGCGTGCGAGAAGCAGGGCATCTCACCGGCGGATCTCGACCTCGTCGAGATCAATGAGGCGTTCGGCGCCGTCGTGGCGCGATCCCAGACCGAACTCGAGCTTTCGAGCGACGTCGTCAACATCCACGGGGGCGGCATCGCGATCGGGCATCCGATCGGCGCGAGCGGCAACCGTCTCGTCGTGCACCTCGCTCACGAGCTGGCCCGTCGCGGCAGCGGCACCATGGCCGTCGGCCTCTGCGGCGGCGGCGGTCAGGGCGAGGCGCTCATCCTGACGCGCTGACGGGGTTCAGCGCTTCTGCGCCGCCTTGGTCTGCTTCTCGAGGCGCTTGGCGGTCTTGCGCGCACGCTTCTCCTGCACCGGCGCGAGCGGAGAATCGGCGGCGACAGCGAGCCCCTTCTCTTCACGGCGCATGTCGACGAGCGCGCCGATCGCCAGTGCGAGGGTGATGCCCCAGCTCAGCCACGCCAGAACGGCGCGCCAGGTGATCGGCGCCTCTCGGGTGCCGCGCAGCAGCGAGGCGCCGGCCGTGATCGCTCCGATGAGTCCAGTGCCGAAGAGATAGCGCATGACCCCACGGTACCCGGTCGTGCGTTCGACCGGCCGACTCTGGAATCTCGCAGGTCACGGCGCTAAGATGCCCGTTGGCGCTCCGGCGTCCCAGCTGTGTATCTACCGGCCGTCGGCATTCCGACGGAAAGCGGCGGCACCCGATCCCCGCGTCCACCGGGCGCGCGAGAGCCATGACCCAGACACACGCGTCTTCAGCGGCGTCCGCCGCGTCCCCCAGCCTTCTGCGCCTGGCGGGCCTGCCCTACTTCATCATCGCCTTCATCGCGCGACTCCCGTTCGCGATGATGGTCGTCGGCGTCCTCACCGTCGTCGTCTCCTCCCGCGGCTCGCTCGCGCTCGGCGGCCTCACCTCGGCGGCTGTGGGTCTCGGCACCGCTGTGGTCGGCCCCCTGCTCGGCGCTGCAGCGGATCGCTACGGCCAGCGCGTCGTGCTCCTGATCTCGGCGATCGTGAACGGCACGATGCTCGCCGTGTTCGCCTGGGTCGTCTACAGCCCGGCCGCCGATCCTCTCGTGCTGATCACGGCTCTGCTGATCGGTGCCTCGGCGCCGCAGGTCTCGCCCATGTCGCGTTCCCGCCTGGTCGCGATCATCTCGGAGCGGATGCCGGAGAGCACCAGGGCCAAGACCATCTCCGGCACGTTCTCGTACGAGTCGGCAGCCGATGAGACCGTATTCGTGTTCGGGCCGTTCCTGGTGGGCGTCCTCGCGTCGGCCATCGCACCGTGGGCACCGCTGGTGGGCGCTGCAGGCCTCACCTTCGTGTTCGTCGGCGCCTTCGCCCTGCACCCCACGGCGCGCCACATCTCGGCCGAGAGGCACGCCGACGGTTCGGCGCCGTCGAAGGCCTCCGAGCTGTTCCGTCCGGAGCTGCTGGTGGTGGTGCTCGGCATCCTGGGCGTCGGACTCTTCTTCGGAGCGATGCTCACATCTCTCACCTCCTTCATGGCC
Source organism: Microbacterium sp. M (assembly GCF_045181065.1). GTDB lineage: Bacteria > Actinomycetota > Actinomycetes > Actinomycetales > Microbacteriaceae > Microbacterium. The sequence goes on from NZ_CP173721.1 coordinate 1,581,067, forward strand.
GACCGAGGGGATGCCGAGCAGGCCGGCCTTCTCTATGGGGTGATGGGCATCGGCTCGGCGGCGCTCGCACTCGGCGTCGCGTGGTTGCCGCCCCGATTCACGTTGCGCGCCCGCTGGCTGGTGTTCGGGGGAATCCTCTTCCTCGGCACGCTGCTGGTCGCCGCGGCCTCCTCGGTGGAGACCATGCTCATCGCACTGGCGATCATGGGGATCGGCATCGGCCCGACCCTCGTCACGCAGTACAGCTTCGGTGCCGCGCGCAGTCCGCTGGGCCGCTCGGCCACCGTCATGACGATGCTGGGTTCAGGGGTCGTGGTCGGCCAGGCCGCGGCATCCGCCATCACCGGCGAAGTCGCCGAATCCCTCGGCACCGGTGCGGCGCTGCTGCTGCCGGCCTGCGCCGCAGCCGTCGTGCTGATCGCAGGGATCGCCAACTGGTTCCTCAGCGACCCGCGCCGGAGGCCTCGCACGGCGCAGTGACGGCGCAGCCCCGGGCCCGCGCAGACGATCCGGCTACGCTGGAGGCACCGATCAGATGAGGGAGTCTCCATGGCTGTTGCGGAATTCGTCGTCGTCGCGAACAGGTTGCCTGTGGATCGTGTCCAGGGCCCGGACGGCGAGGAGATCTGGCGGACTTCGCCCGGGGGACTGGTCGCAGCACTCGAGCCGGTCATGCACTCCGTGGACGGCGCATGGGTCGGCTGGGCGGGGCAGGCGGATCTCGAGCTGGCACCGTTCGAGACCGGCGGTCTCAAACTGATCCCTGTCGCGCTGAGCGAGCAGGAGGTCGAGGAGTACTACGAGGGCTTCGCCAACGACACGATCTGGCCGCTGTATCACGACGTGATCTCACCGCCGCAGTACCACCGCGAATGGTGGGAGGCGTACGTGATCGTGAACCGCCGGTTCGCGGAGGCGGCGGCGTCGGCCGTCGCGCCGAACGGCACGGTGTGGGTGCACGACTACCAACTGCAGCTGGTCCCCGAGATGGTGCGCGCACTGCGTCCGGACGTGACGATCGGGTACTTCCACCACATCCCGTTCCCGGCGCACGGCCTCTACGCGCAGCTGCCGTGGCGCGACCAGGTGCTGCGTGGCCTGCTCGGCGCCGACGTGATCGGATTCCAGCGCGCGCAGGACGCCAGCTACTTCCTCGCGGCGGTCCGGCGCCGACTGCGCCACGAGGTGAAGGGGGCGAACGTCACCGTGCCGGAGGAGGACGGCGCACGGACGGTCCTGGCCAAGGCGTTCCCCATCTCGATCGACACCGTTCCGTACATCGAACTCGCGGCTCGCCCAGACATCCAGGCGAGGGCGGCGGAGATCCGCGAGAGTCTCGGCAACCCGCGCAAGATCCTCCTTGGTGTCGACCGGCTCGATTACACCAAGGGCATCAGACACCGCATCAAGGCGTACGCCGAGCTGGTCGCCGAGGGGACGCTGAGCGTCGAGGACGTCACGTTCGTCCAGGTCGCGAGCCCGAGTCGTGAGCGGGTGGACTCCTACGTGCAACTGCGCGATGAGATCGAGCTCTCGGTCGGCCGTCTGAACGGCGATTACGACACCATGGGGCACACGGCGATCCGCTACCTGCACCAGGGCTTTCCTCGGGAGGAGATGGTGGCGCTGTACCTCGCGGCCGACGTCATGCTCGTCACAGCGCTGCGCGACGGCATGAATCTCGTCGCGAAGGAGTACATCGCGACAAGGCGCGACAACCGCGGCGTCCTCGTGCTCAGCGAGTTCACCGGTGCCGCCGATGAACTCCGTCAGGCCGTGCGCGTGAACCCGCACGACATCGAAGGCCTCAAGGACGCCATCATGACAGCCGTGCAGATGCCGGCCGCTGAGCAGGGCAAGCGCATGCGCGCGCTGCGCAAGCGCGTGCTCGAGCACGACGTGAACGCGTGGTCGTCGTCGTTCCTCGCCGCGCTGCGTGCAGCCAAGGAGAAGCCGGCGCCGCAGCCGTGAGAGGCTGAGACAGACCCACTTCCTGAGGAGAGATCGCAGTGACCCGTACCTGGACGCCCGGAACCGCTGACGCCGCGCTGACCGCCATCGCCACCACGCCCCGGCTCGTGATCGCGCTCGACTTCGACGGCGTCGCATCGCCGCTTGTCCCTGAACCGATGGCGGCCAGGGCTCTGCCGGCCGTCAAGGAGCAGATCGAGCGCCTCGTGGCTCTTCCGGACACGCAGGTCGCCTTCGTCTCCGGGCGCAGCATGCACGACCTGCGCATCATCACCGAGCACGAGGACGACTCATCCGTCGCGCTCGCCGGATCGCACGGCGCGCAGTACTGGTTCCCCGGGACGGGTGACGCAGCCCCGACCGGTGAGGCGACCGAGGAGGGGGCGCGCGAAGAGCTCTGGGCGGCCGCGCAGCCCATCATCGAACGCTACGAGGGCGCCGAGTTCGAGCCCAAGGCGTTCGGCATGGGAGTGCACACCCGCCGCGCGACGCCGGAGGTCGAGGCCGCGGTGTTCGCCGAGATCGACGCGCTCGTCGCCGACCGCTTCCCGCACTGGCGCCGGCGCTCCGGTCATCGGGTGCTCGAGTTCTCCTCGCGCACCGAGGGCAAGGATGCCGCGATGGGCGTTCTCCGCGAGCACTTCGATGCCACCGGCATCCTGTTCGCCGGTGACGACGTGACCGACGAGGACGCCCTGCGCGTGCTGCTGCCCGGCGACTTGGGCGTACGGGTCGGACCGGGCGAGTCGGCGGCGACGCTGCGTGTCGAGAACCCACAGCAGATCGCCGAACTTCTGGCGCAGGTGGCAACGGAGCGGGCCGCCGGACGGGAATAGACTGCCGTCATGGCCTCGCAGGAACCCACGGACGCGTCCGTCGACATCAAGCCCCGCAGCCGCGTCGTCACGGACGGGATCGAAGCCACGACGTCGCGCGGGATGCTCCGCGCGGTCGGCATGGGCGATGCGGACTGGGACAAGCCCCAGATCGGAATCGCGTCGAGCTGGAATGAGATCACGCCCTGCAACCTGAGCCTGGACCGCCTCGCGCAAGGGGCGAAGGAGGGCGTGCACTCCGGTGGCGGATATCCGCTGCAGTTCGGCACGATCTCCGTCTCGGACGGCATCTCGATGGGCCACGAGGGCATGCATTTCTCGCTCGTCTCCCGCGAGGTGATCGCGGACTCGGTCGAGACCGTCATGATGGCGGAGCGGCTGGACGGCTCGGTCCTGCTCGCGGGCTGCGACAAGTCGATCCCCGGGATGCTCATGGCCAGCGCCCGACTCGGTCTGTCCAGTGTCTTCCTGTACGCCGGCTCGATCGCACCGGGCTGGGTGAAGCTGTCGGACGGCACCGAGAAGGACATCACGATCATCGACTCGTTCGAGGGCGTCGGCGCCTGCCGCGCCGGCCGGATGAGCGAAGAGGACCTCAAGCGCATCGAGTGCGCGTTCGCTCCGGGTGAGGGCGCCTGCGGCGGCATGTACACCGCGAACACCATGGCCTCCGTGGCCGAGGCGCTCGGGCTGAGCCTGCCGGGGTCGGCAGCACCGCCGTCCGCGGATCGTCGACGCGACCAGTTCGCGCATCGTTCGGGCGAGGCCGTCGTCAACCTGCTGCGTCTGGGCATCACCACCAAGGACATCCTGACCAAGGAGTCCTTCGAGAACGCGATCGCGCTCGCGATGGCGCTCGGCGGCTCGACCAACGTCGTCCTGCATCTGCTCGCGATCGCCCGCGAGGCGCAGGTCGAACTCGACCTGCACGACTTCAACCGGATCGGCGACAGGACGCCGCACATCGCGGACATGAAGCCGTTCGGCAAGTACGTCATGAACGACGTCGATCGTCAGGGCGGAATCCCCGTCATCATGAAGGCGATGCTCGACGAGGGGCTCCTGCACGGCGACGCCCTGACCGTCACCGGCAAGACCGTAGCCGAGAACCTGCGCGACCTGGACCCCGACCCGATCGACGGCGAGGTCATCCACACGTTCGACAACCCGATCCACGCTTCGGGCGGCATCACGATCCTGCACGGAACCATGGCGCCGGAAGGCGCCGTCGTGAAGTCCGCGGGCTTCGACGCCGATGTCTTCGAGGGCCCGGCACGCGTGTTCGAACGCGAGCGCGCCGCCATGGACGCCCTCGCCGAAGGCGCGATCCAGGCCGGCGACGTGGTCGTCATCCGATACGAAGGACCGAAGGGCGGGCCCGGTATGCGCGAGATGCTCGCGATCACCGGGGCCATCAAGGGCGCTGGGCTCGGAAAAGATGTACTACTCTTGACGGACGGACGATTCTCAGGCGGCACAACCGGCCTGTGCATCGGCCACATAGCACCCGAAGCGGTGGACGCAGGTCCTATCGCCTTCGTGCGCGATGGTGATCTGATACGGGTCGATATCGCAGCTCGCTCTCTCGACCTACTCGTCGACGAGGCGGAGCTCGCCTCCCGCCGCTCTGGCTGGGAGCCGCTTCCCCCGCGCTATACCCGTGGCGTTCTTGCCAAGTACGCAGCCCTCGTGCGCTCCGCAGCCGAGGGAGCGACGACCGGTTGAGTCTCTGGCCGCCCGAGGCCCTTCGGGCTCACTTCGACGTCGCTCATCAGATCCGAGGAAACAAACATGACTGCTGATTCCGTGTCCGCCGTGCCACGGCCACCGGCCCGTCAGGCCGCAGCCCCAGAACTCACCGGCGCCCAGGCCGTCGTTCGATCGCTCGAACTGCTCGGCGTCACCGACGTGTTCGGCATCCCCGGTGGAGCGATCATGGAGGTGTACGACCCGCTGCTGGATTCCACCGAGCTGCGTCACATCCTGGTCCGTCACGAACAGGGCGGTGGGCACGCGGCCGAGGGCTACGCCGCGGCATCCAACAGGATCGGCGTCACCATCGCCACCTCGGGCCCGGGTGCGACGAACCTCGTCACGGCGATCGCCGATGCGTACATGGACTCCGTGCCGATCGTCGCGATCACCGGTCAGGTGTTCTCGACCCTCATGGGCACCGATGCGTTCCAGGAAGCAGACATCGTCGGCATCACGATGCCGGTGACCAAGCACTCCATCCTCGTCAAGGACGTCAACGAGATCCCGGCCGCCATCGCCGCGGCCTTCGAGATCGCCGGGACCGGTCGCCCCGGACCCGTCCTCGTGGACATCACGAAGGATGCTCAGCAGGCCAAGGCGCCGTTCATCTGGCCGCCCAAGATCGACCTTCCCGGCTACCGCCCGGTGACGAAGGCGCACGGCAAGCAGATCCAGGCCGCGGCCAACCTGCTCGCAGACGCCAAGAAGCCGGTGCTCTACGTCGGCGGTGGTGTCATCCGCGGGCGCGCCTCCGAAGAGCTCAAGCGCTTCGCCGAGACGACCGGCGCTCCTGTCGTCACGACGCTGATGGCTCGCGGGGCGTTCCCGGACTCGCACCCGCAGCACCTCGGCATGCCGGGCATGCACGGCACCGTTCCCGCCGTGCTCGCGCTGCAGGAGTCCGACCTGATCCTGGCGCTGGGCGCACGCTTCGACGACCGCGTGACCGGCAAGGCCGCACTGTTCGCACCGAACGCGAAGGTCGTCCACGTCGACATCGACCCGGCCGAGATCTCGAAGATCCGCAACGCCGACGTGCCGATCGTCGGCGACGTGCGCGACGTGCTCGTCGACCTGGACACCGCGTTCCGCGGCACCATGGGCGCGGACAAGCCGGACACCGACGAGTGGTGGTCCTACCTCGACGGACTGCGTGACGAGTTCCCCCTCGGCTTCCAGCCCACCACGGACGGTCTGCTCTCGCCGCAGCACGTCATCCAGCGCATCGGCGAGCTGACCGGACCCGAGGCCGTGTACGCGGCCGGCGTCGGCCAGCACCAGATGTGGGCGGCGCAGTTCATCAAGTACGAGCGTCCGAACTCGTGGCTCAACTCCGGCGGCGCCGGGACCATGGGCTACTCGGTTCCGGCCGCCATGGGCGCGAAGGTCGCGGAGCCTCACCGTGTGGTGTGGTCGATCGACGGCGACGGATGCTTCCAGATGACCAACCAGGAGCTCGCCACCTGCGCGATCAACAACATCCCGATCAAGGTCGCGATCATCAACAACTCCTCGCTGGGGATGGTGCGCCAGTGGCAGACGCTCTTCTACGACGGCCGGCACTCCAACACCGACCTGAACACCGGCCACGGCACGATCCGCATCCCCGACTTCGTCAAGCTCGCCGAGGCGTACGGCTGCCTCGGCATCCGGGTGGAGAAGGAGGAGGACGTGGATGCCGCGATCAAGCTGGCGCTGGAGACCAACGACCGCCCGGTGGTGATCGACTTCGTGGTGTCCGCCGACGCGATGGTGTGGCCGATGGTGCCGCAGGGCGTCAGCAACAGCTACGTCCAGTACGCCGTCGACCATGCGCCGTCCTTCGAAGAGGAGATGTGACGACATGTCCACTCACGTGCTGAGCCTCCTGGTGGAGGACACCCCTGGTCTGCTGACCCGCGTCGCCGGGCTCTTCGCCCGTCGCGGCTTCAACATCGAGTCCCTCGCCGTCGGCGTGACCGAGGTGCCCGGTATCTCTCGCATCACCGTCGTGGTCGACGTGGAGGACCTGCCCCTCGAGCAGGTGACGAAGCAGCTGAACAAGCTCATCAACGTCATCAAGATCGTCGAGCTCGACTTCGCCACGTCCGTCCAGCGACACCACGTGCTCGTGAAGGTCCGCACGGACAACGCGACCCGTTCGAACGTGATCGAGATCGTGAACCTGTTCCGCGCCTCCGTCGTCGACTACGCGGCCGACGCCGTCGTGGTCGAGGTCACCGGCGACAAGGGCAAGATCGATGCGATCCTGCGCGCTCTCGAGCCCTTCGGGATCAAGGAGCTCTCGCAATCCGGACTGCTCGCCATCGGGCGCGGCGGCAAGAGCATCACCGAGCGCGTCCTGCGCGGCTGACACCCACCCCAGACCACCATCAAGGAGAAATACAAGTGAGTACTGAGATCTTCTACGACGCCGACGCCGACCTGTCGCTCATCCAGGGCAAGAAGGTCGCGATCGTGGGCTACGGCTCGCAGGGCCACGCCCACGCGATGAACCTGCGCGACTCGGGCGTCGAGGTCGCGATCGCCCTCAAGGACGGTTCCAAGTCCATCGAGAAGGCGGAGGAGGCCGGATTCCCGGTCAAGAACGTCGCCGACGCGACCGCGTGGGCCGACCTGATCATGATCCTCGCGCCGGACCAGCACCAGCGCACGATCTACTCCGAGTCGATCGCTCCGAACCTGTCGGCGGGCAAGACCCTGGCCTTCGCGCACGGGTTCAACATCCGCTTCGGCTACATCGATGCTCCTGAGGGCGTCGACGTGATCCTGATCGCTCCGAAGGCACCGGGTCACACCGTGCGCCGCGAGTTCGTCGCCGGCCGCGGCATCCCGGACATCATCGCCGTCGAGAGCGACGCATCCGGCCAGGCCTGGAACGTCGCCCTCTCGTACGCGAAGGCCATCGGCGGCACGCGCGCCGGCGTCATCAAGACGACCTTCACGGAAGAGACCGAGACCGACCTGTTCGGCGAGCAGGCCGTGCTGTGCGGTGGCATGAGCCACCTCGTGCAGGCCGGCTTCGAGACGCTGGTCGAGGCGGGCTACCAGCCCCAGATCGCCTACTTCGAGGTGCTGCACGAGCTCAAGCTCATCGTCGACCTGATGTGGGAGGGCGGCATCGCCAAGCAGCGCTGGTCGATCTCCGACACCGCCGAGTTCGGCGACTACGTCTCGGGCCCGCGCGTCATCGACGCCCAGGTCAAGGAGAACATGAAGGGCGTGCTGTCCGACATCCAGTCGGGTGCGTTCGCCAAGCGCTTCATCGAGGACCAGGACAACGGCGCCACCGAGTTCCTGGAGCTGCGGGCCAAGGAGCAGGAGCACCCGATCGAGGTCACCGGCCGCGAACTGCGTTCGCTGTTCTCCTGGAAGCAGACCGACGAGGACTACACCGAGGGTTCCGCCGCGCGCTGATCCCTTCGCAATCGAAGAACGGGCGTCCCTCGCGGGGCGCCCGTTTTTCGTCTCGGTGGTTCGGAGGCTTCAGCGCGTGAGCTCCTCCAGCACCTCCACGACGTGGCGGTACGGCTTGCCGGTGGCCCTGCTCATGCCGATCTCGCACGTGCGGTTCGCGGACACGAAGGCGTCGAAGCCGCCGCGTTCCGCGTCGGCCACGGCCACCTCGGCGGACTCGACGGCGGTGGCGCTGGCGGTGAGCTCGGGGTGCAGCATCCCACGGTCGCCCGCGAAGGCGCAGCAGCCCCATCCCTCGGGCACGTACACCTCGTCGGCGACGGCCGCAGCCAGAGTTGTCAGCGCGCCCGTCGCACCCAGCGCGGTCGTGGAGCAGGTGGGGTGCACGGCGATCCGCTCCAGCCTGGTCGTCACGGTCAGCCGGGGGAGCACCTCTCTGGCCACGTACGTGGTGGCGTCCTCGATCACGAGCCCGGCGTACTCCGGCCGCTCCGCGACGGACTTGGCGAGCATCACGTGCAAGCCCTCCGTGCACGAGGCCGCGTCGCACACGACAGGAAGCTCGCCCTGACGGCTGGCCTCCCAGAGCGACGCCAGCACGCGGTCGGTCATCCGGTCGTAGCCCGAGAGCTGACCCTTCGACTTCCATGGCGTCCCGCAGCACAATCCACCGGCATCGTCGGGGATCACGATCGGGATGCCGGCGCGATCGAGCAGCGCCATGACGGCATCCCGGGAGCCCTCACCGTGACCCTCAGGGCCGAACATGGTCCCGATGCATGCGCCGAAGAACACCGCCTGCGCGTCTGCGGGCGATACGGGCCGGGGTGGACGCGAGCCGCCGCGGGGGAGGCCGGCGTCGTACAGCGGCACCGTGTCCGAGCCGAGCATCGCCCGGCCGAGCCTTGTCACCCCGGTCACGAGCGGTGCAGGGACGGCATCCGCGAGAGTCAGCGCAACGCCGCCGATCCTCGTCACGGCGCCCCAGCCCTTCGCCGCGGCATCCCACACTCCGTCCTCGAGGCGGGATGCCTCCTCCGCGCGCAGACGGCGGACGAGATCACCGGTGTTGATGTCCACAGGACACGCGACGCCGCACATGCCGTCGACGGCGCAGGTCTGCACGCCCTCGTAGTCGTAGTCCGCGCGCAGCTCCTTCAGCAGCGCGGTGTCGCCCTGCTCCTCGGCCCACGCCATGTCCCGGCGCAGGACGATTCGCTGGCGCGGCGTGAGCGTGATGTCCTTGCTCGGGCAGGTCGGTTCGCAGTACCCGCATTCGACGCAGCGATCCACTTCGCTCTCGACGGTCGGCACGCGTTTGAGATCGTGCAGGTACGACTCCGGGTCCTCGGAGAGGACCACTCCGGGATTCAGGATGCCTGCGGGATCCAGCAGGCGCTTGATGTCCCACATCAGGTCGGTGAGGAAGTCGCCGTACTGGCGACGCACGAACGGCGCCATGATGCGCCCGGTACCGTGCTCGGCCTTCAGCGAGCCGCCCTGACCGAGAACGAGTTCCACGAGATCGGCCGTGAACCGGCGGTACCGCGCGAGACTCTGCTCGTCGTCGAATCGCTCGTTCAGCAGGAAGTGAACGTTGCCGTCCTTCGCATGGCCGAAGATCACCGAACCGTCGTAGCGGTGCGTTGCGAAGAGTTCGATGAGGCGCTCGCACGTGACGAGCAGGCGATCCACGGGGACCACGATGTCCTCGAGCAGCGCTGTCGTCCCCGACGGGCGCGCGCCGGCGACGGCGGTGTACAACCCCTTGCGGACGTGCCACAGCGACGCCCGCTCGGCGGCATCCGTCGTCAGCTTCGGCGCGACCGCGAGGGGGAGCGTCTCGAAATGCGCGATCGCAGCGGCGGACGCGCCCGCGAGCTCCTCGGCATCCGAGGCGTGCACCTCGACGAGCAGCGCGGCGTGCGCATCGACGGCGATCTCCGCGATGGATGCCGGGACATCGCTGAGTCCCTGGGCGACGCGGAGCGACGCGGCATCCAGCAGTTCGACCGTCGCGAGTCCCTGTGCGACGAGACCGGGGAGCGCGGCCATGGCATCGGCCAGCGTGGTGAACACGAGCAGACCGGTGGCGATCTGCGGGCGGATCTCGACCGTGCGGAATCGAGCCTCGGCCACGAACGCGAGGGTCCCCTCCGATCCGATCACGAGGTGCTCGAGGATCCTGACCGGATCGTCGAAGTCGAGCAGCGAGTTCACGCCGTAGCCCATGGTGTTCTTCATGGCGAACTGGGCGCGCACGAAGGCGACGGCTTCGGGCGAGGCCACCAGGCGCGCGCGCAGCGCGAGGAGGCCATCCGCCAGCGCGGGTTCGGCGGCGCGCAGTCGCGCATTCGCGTCCGGTGCGCCCGTGTCCAGGATCGTGCCGCTCGGGAGCACGAGCAGCAGCGAATCGACGGTGCGGTACGAGTTCTCGGTGATGCCGCACGCCATTCCGCTGGAGTTGTTCGCGATGACGCCGCCGATCGTGCAGGCGATCTCACTGGCCGGATCGGGGCCGAGTTTGCGTCCGAAGCGCGCGAGGCGCGTGTTCACCTGCCGCACGGTCGCCCCGGGGCCGACGCGCACCAAGGCGCCGTCAGCCTCGACGGCGATGTGCCGGAAGGCCGAGCGTGTGTCGACGAGGATGTCTCCCGTGACGCCCTGGCCCGAGAGGCTCGTGCCGCCGGAGCGGAAGGTGAGCGTCCGTCCGGCAGCGCGGACCGCGTCGAACGCGCGGGCGACTCCTTCGGCATCCTGCGGGGTGAGGACGGCATCCGGGATGAGCAGGTAGTGCGAGGCATCGTGCGCCCTGGCGAAGCGGTCGATCGAGCGGGACGACACGGTCGTGGTCTGTCCGAGCACGGCGGAGTCGAGGGGATGGGCGAGTGTCGTGGACACAGAAGCTCCTTCGCATCGGATTGTCAGACAAGTGTACCGATTGAAGCGTCCTGCTCTAGGCTGACTCGCATGTCGAACGTTGCGGAGTCCGCGTTGGAGGTCGTCGGTGTCGTGGATGCCGTCACGCAGCGGTTGCGCGGCAGGATCCTTCGCGGTGACATCCGACCGGACACCGCCCTGACCGAGGCGAAGGTCGCGCAGGAGTACGCGGTCGCCCGGCCGAGCGCGAAGGCCGCGATAGAGCAGCTCGTGGCATCCGGCCTCCTGGTGCGCACGGCGTACCGGAGTGCAAGGGTCGTGGCGATCGACGCCGAGGTCGTGCGCGACGTGTATCGCACGCGCACCAGGCTGGAGAGCGCAGCACTGCGCGAGCTCGCACAGTCACGCCGGGTACCGGCCGCCGCGGTGAGCGCCAATGACGAGATCCTGGCGATGCCCGTCGGGCCGGACCCCGCGACGGTCGACCCCGACCTGCGCTTCCATCAGGCGCTCATCCATGCGCTGCAGAGCGAGCGCACCGCACGGATGTACGCGAGCGTGCTCGACGAGGTGCGCCTGTGCATGGCGCAGGTGCAGGGCAGAAGGCTGCTGGATGCCGCGCTCATCGCCGCTCAGCATCAGGCGATGCTCGCCGCTGTCGCGGAGGGGGATGGCGAGCGCGCGGCAAGGCTGCTGACCGAGCACCTCGCCGCAGCCGAGGAGCGCCTGGTCGAGGCGCTCCTCGGCTGAGCCGCTACTGCTCCTGTTCGGCCGGTGCGTCCTCGACCGTGATCGGCGGCTCGACGTCGTCGGCCCACACCGGAGAAGGAAGCACCGTGTCCACCTGCCCGCCCTGGATCGCCCGGAGCGCCTCGGTGATCTCGTCCGCGTTCTCGGGAACGGGGAGACCGCACGTCTCGAGCTCGGACTCGAACCTCAGCGTCAGACGGATCTTGCCGGCCGCGACGGCTTCGGCTGTCGTGCCGGAGACGATCTCGCTGCCGGTCTGGATGTCGGAGACCTCATCGCACACGTGATAGACCTGACCGCCGTCCACCCAGAACACCTCGTCCTCGCCCAGCAGCTGGATCACAGCCGACTGATCCGCCGTGTACTGCTCGACCGACGGCGGGTCGAAGTCGATGCCGAACACGACCGCGAGAGCCGCGAGCGCGATGCCGATGATGCCGGCCGTCGTCTTCTGCCCCTTGTCCATGTCCTTGTTGAGGAAGACGAGGATGATCAGCGGCACGAACGCGATGATCGCGATGATCACGCCGAGCTGGTTCTGCACGAAGAACTTGACGGTGTCCGACTTCTTCGCGGGGTCGAGGCGGTTCGCCTTCTTCCACAGCAGGGATCCGCCGATCGACAGGGCGGCGATGACCACCAGCAGGACGATGAGCGTGATGAACGCCCACTGCGGGAAGGTCGCGGTGACGCCCTGCTCCTCGAGCAGACCCGTGTCGGGATCGCGCACCAGCGTGCCGTCTTCTCCGACGTACACGCGCTGCCGCAGCAGCCAGAAGATCCCGACGGCCTCGGTGGCGATCGCGAGCACCCAGAGTCCGAGGGCGATCCACCGGAATGTCGACGACTGCTTCTTCGAAGCCGCCGTGGGTGTCCAGTCGGAGCCTGCGGCACTTCCTGCCGCAGCGACCGATTCCTTGTTCTGTTCAGCCACCGTGCGCTTCCCCTCATCCGATACTGGCCCTGAGCCTACTGGGACGGCTCGCGGCATCGCTACGCTGGACGCATGACATCGGATCCGGACGACGCGCTCTCCTGGGAGGGCGACGAGGACCGTCCAGCGCAGAAGCCGAGCCTCCCGCAGGGGTGGAACGCCGTCGGCAAGGGCAGTGATCGCGTCGTGACGGACGGCGAAGCGTCCGTCGCCGAGCCAGCGGAACCTGCCGCATCCGAGGAATCCCGGCCTGCGGCGATGAGCCCGGCGATGCTGCTGTTCGTCGGGATCTTCGGGGGAATCTACCTGCTGTACGCCATCGGGTGGGTGATCGGCGGCCTGAACCTGAAGCCGCTCGCGAACCTCATCGTCGCGGACGCGATGTACGTGCCGTGGTTCGTGCTCGCCGTGGCGGCCCCCGCTTTGTGGATGCTCACGGTCTGGGTGCTGACACGGGGCGCGCAGGCGTGGATCCGCGTGCTTCTGCTCCTCGCGGGAGCGGTGCTGCTGGTGCCCTGGCCCTTCGTGATGGTGGGAGCGATCGGATCATGAGCGAGGACACGGTCGAACAGTCATCCGCCCACCCGACGCCCGGGTGGCTGGCCGCGCTCGTCGTCGGCGTCAGCGGACTCTTCTACGCCTACGCCATCTGGAACGCCATCGCGCACATCGTCGCGATGTCCCGACCTGCAGGACTCACCGGCACAGGCTGGATCACCCTGGTGTTCGGTGCGCTCTTCCCTGCCATCGTGTTCGTCCTGGCCTGGGTGATCGGGCGCCGACGCAACGTCGGGGAACTGGCCCTGGTGATGCTCACCGGACTGTCGGTCGTCGCGGTGTTCTGGCTGAGCCTGGTGGGCTACAGCATCCTGAACATGGATGCTCTGGTCCCTCTCCCCTGAGCGGGCCGTCACACGGCGCGGGGGAGCATTCGCGCTCCGGTACAGTGGAACCGATCGCGCCCCGAAGGCGTGCGGCGCATCGATCCCACCCGCGTTGTGACGCTCACACTGAAGGATCCACCTGTGCCGAAGCCCGTCGTGCTCATCGCCGAAGTCCTCTCGCCCGCCACGATCGAGGCCCTCGGCCCCGACTTCGACATCCGCACTGTCGACGGCACGGATCGGGAGGCGCTGTTCTCGGCGCTGGCTGAGGCGGATGCCGTGCTCATCCGCTCGGCGACGAAGGTCGACGAGGAGGCACTCGGGCACGCGCCGAAGCTGAAGGTCATCGCCCGCGCCGGCGTCGGACTCGACAATGTCGACATCAAGGCCGCGACCGCCGCAGGCGTCATGGTCGTCAACGCGCCGACATCCAACATCATCTCGGCGGCGGAGCTGACCTGCGCGCACATCCTGAGCCTCGCCCGCCACGTCCCGGCGGCGAACGCGTCGCTGGCTGCGGGGGAGTGGAAGCGCAGCGCCTACACCGGCACCGAGCTGTTCGAGAAGACGCTCGGGGTCATCGGGCTCGGCCGCATCGGCGCGCTCGTCGCCGCGCGCATGCAGGGCTTCGGCATGAAGGTCGTCGCGTTCGACCCTTACGTGACCAGCGCTCGCGCCCAGCAGCTCGGCGTCGAGCTGCGCGCACTCGACGAGCTGGTCGCCGAGAGCGATTTCATCACGATCCACATGCCCAAGACGCCTGAGACGACCGGCATGATCGGCGCCGAGCAGTTCGCGGCGATGAAGAAGACCGGGTACGTGATCAACGTCGCCCGCGGTGGTCTGATCGATGAGGAGGCGCTGCACGCTGCCCTCGTCGCCGGCGAGCTCGCTGGTGCAGGCCTGGACGTCTTCACGTCGGAGCCGCCGGCCGAGGGCGGCTCGGCGCGTGCGCTGCTGGACCTGCCCAATGTCGTCGTGACGCCGCACCTCGGTGCGTCGACCGATGAGGCGCAGGAGAAGGCGGGCGTCTCCGTCGCGCGCTCGGTCAAGCTCGCGCTCGAGGGCGATCTCGTTCCGGATGCCGTGAACGTCGCCGGCGGCATCATCGACCCGTTCGTGCGTCCCGGCATCGATCTCGTCGAGAAGCTGGGCCAGGTGTTCAGCGGCCTGGCGGGCTCCGCCCTGACCAGCCTCGACATCGAGGTCCGCGGCGAGCTCGCCGACTACGACGTCAGCGTCTACCGGCTCGCCGCACTCAAGGGCATCCTGTCCAACGTGGTGAGCGAGAACGTGTCCTACGTGAACGCACCGCTGTTCGCCGAGCAGCGCGGCATCGAGGCTCGACTGATCGTCGAGAAGGAGAGCCCCGAGTACCGCAACCTCACGACGCTGCGCGGCGCGCTCGCGGACGGTACGGTGCTCACCGTGGCCGGCACCCTCGCCGGCACTCGCATGGTGCAGAAGATCGTCGGCGTCAACGGGTACGACATCGAGGTGCCGCTCGAGCAGCACCACATCGTGATGCTCTACACCGATCGCCCTGGCATCGTCGCGGTGTACGGCCAGAAGTTCGGCGAGGCCGGCATCAACATCGCCGGCATGCAGATCGCTCGCCGCGAGGCCGGCGGTCAGGCGCTGTCGATCCTCACCGTGGACTCGCGGGTACCGGAGGAACTGCTGGCAGAGGTCGGCGCCGACATCGACGCATCCGTGATCCGCCAGATCGAGATCACCGAGGACTGACGCGATGACGGGGGAGCGGCAGTCCGATCCCTCGTTCTTCAGCCTTGCCTTCGGCGAGGGGCGCTTCGATCACGGTGACGTGGTCTTCGTCCCGATTCCCCCGGGAATCACGACCGACGCGAAGACGTGGGCGGAGACGCTGTTCTCGCGTGAGGCGATCCCCGCTGCCGTCCAGGCGCTGTTCGGCGTACGCATGCTGTTCGCCTCGCTGATGGGGCTGCGACCGGCGCCGGCCGGGGTGTTCGACGTGCGCGATGCGCACGGGGACGAGGCGCTGGTGTCGTTCGATGACGACCATCTCGACTTCCGCTGCGCGGTGGGCGTGGATGCGGCGACGAGGATCGTCCGCGTGACGACCGTGGTGCGACTGCACGGTTGGCGCGGTCGGGTGTACTTCGCGCCGGTGAGCCTGCTGCATCCGCTGATCCTGCAGTCGATGCTGCGACGAACCAGGCGAGTGCTCGCCGGTCGACGTTAGCGGACCGCGCGCAGGACCAGGTCGACCAGAGCCTCGAGCTCAGGACCGTGGGGCACCAGACGCGCAGGCCCGTGCACATCGAGCGAGTTGTTGAAGTAGAGCCCGTCGCTGACCAGCATCACGAGGTCGAGTGCGGTCTCGTCGCGGACGTGGGGACGGATCGTGCCGCCCCAGCGTCGGCGCACTTCGCGCAGCGCGTCGGATGCCGCGGGATCCCCGCCCTGGGCGAGCCGGGACGCGGCGATCAGGGCGCGGTCGAGGGCGTCGTCCTCCATGACCGAGGTGCGCACGTAATACGCGACGGGGCCTTCAGGCGCCTCCGCCATGCGCTCGAGATCGAGATCGGTGAGGCGAGCGAGCCGTTCCAACAGGCCGGCGGCGAGATCATCCTTGGAGCCGAAGTGATAGAGCAGCCCGCCTTTGGACACTCCGGCCGCCTTGGCGGTCGCCTCCAGCGTCGCCGTGCGCTCACCATCCTCGATGAGAATCGCCTCGAACGCATCGAGGACGCGTTCGCGTGCGAGGGGAGGGCGGGGCATCGTGCTCCTCTGCTCAGGCTGTGATCAGCGCGGACTCTGTTACTATACCAGCCGGACGGTTAAGTAAGGTCCCGGAGAGTGCAGAGGTGGAAGATGACCGCGTCGATCCCGACGACCGACACGGAGCTGGATGCGCCGCGCGCAGGTGCTCGCGGATGGTGGGCGCTCATCGTGCTCATGCTCCCGGTGCTGCTGGTGTCGGTGGACAACACGGTGCTCAGCTTCGCGCTGCCCGAGATCGCGATCGCTCTGTCGCCCACGGGGGCGGAGCAGCTCTGGATCATCGACGTCTATCCGCTCGTGCTCGCGGGGCTGCTCGTCACGATGGGCACCCTCGGCGACCGCTTCGGACGACGGAAGATGCTACTGATCGGCGCGACCGGCTTCGCGGCGGTGTCCGTGCTCGCCGCGTTCGCTCCCACGGCAGGGGCGCTCATCGCCGCCCGCGCGCTGCTCGGGTTCTTCGGCGCGATGCTCATGCCCTCGACCCTGTCGCTGCTGCGCTCGATCTTCCGCAACCGCGACCAGCGGCGTTTCGCGATCGCGGTCTGGGCATCCGCCTTCTCAGCCGGTTCGGCACTCGGACCCATCGTCGGCGGATTCCTGCTCGAGCACTTCGCGTGGGGATCGGTGTTCCTCATCGCGGTCCCGGTGCTCATCCCGCTCCTCATCGCCGCTCCGCTGCTGGTGCCGGAGAGCCGTGACCCGCATCCGGGGCGCATCGACCTCCTCAGCATCCTGCTGTCGATGGCGACCATGATCCCGATCGTGTACGCGATCAAGTCGCTCGCGGTGGACGGGCCGACCTGGAGCGCCGGAGCATGGGCGGCGCTCGGCGTGCTCATGGGCGCGATGTTCGTGCGGCGCCAGCTGCGCTCGGCGACGCCGATGCTCGACATGCAACTGTTCCGACGGGGGTCGTTCTCGGGCGCGATCATGGTGAACCTCCTCAGCGTCGTCGCACTGGTCGGGTTCCTGTACTTCGTGTCGCAGCACCTGCAACTGGTTCTCGGGCTGTCGCCCATGCAGGCGGGCTTCGCGCTGGTGCCCGGAATGGCCGCGATGATCGTCGCCGGTCTCACCGTGGTGCCGGTGTCACGACGCGTCCCACCGCACGTGGTGGTACCGGCGGCGCTCGTCTTCTCGGTCATCGGGTATCTGCTGGTCGCGTTCAGCAGCGAGGATCACGGCGTTCTCCCCCTGGTCATCGCGTTCGTCGTGCTCGGCATCGGCATCGGAGCGGCGGAGACGATCTCGAACGAGCTGATCCTCTCCAGCGCCCCTGCCGAGAAGGCCGGAGCCGCCAGTGCGGTCTCCGAGACCGCGTACGAACTGGGCGCGGTGCTCGGCACGGCAGTGCTCGGCGGGCTGATCACCGCGTTCTACCGCGGATCGCTCGTGATCCCCGAAGGCATCCCGCACGATGCGGCGGATGCCGCACGCGAGACGCTCGCCGGAGCGTATACCGAGGCGCATCACCTTCCCGCCGAGCTCGGCGATGCGCTGTGGGATGCTGCTGCATCCGCGTTCGGCTCCGGCGTGACCGTGACGTCCCTGATCGGTGCGGGTCTCGTGGTCGCCGCGGGTGTCATCGCCGCCGTCACACTGCGCACGACACGCACGCACTGACCAGTACGCTGGGAGGATTCCCCGATGCAAGGAGTGTCATGTCGCGTGTCGTGAAGCTGGCCGTCATCCCCGGTGACGGCATCGGCCCGGAGGTCGTCGCGGAGGCGGAGCGCGTGCTGGACGCCGTCACGGAGTCCAGCGATGTCGTCTTCGACAAGACCCGCTTCTCGCTGGGAGCGGCACGCTTCCTCGAGACGGGTGACACGCTCACGGACGACGACCTCGCCGCGATCTCCGCGCACGATGCCATCCTGCTTGGCGCGGTCGGCGGCCAGCCAGGTGACGTGCGGCTGAAGGACGCCAACATCGAGCGAGGGCTGCTGCTCAAGCTCCGCTTCTCCCTGGATCACTACGTGAACCTCCGTCCGTCGAAGCTCTACGTCGGGGCGCCGGGCCCGCTCGCCGAGCCGGGCGAGATCGACTTCGTCGTCGTCCGCGAGGGCACCGAGGGGCCGTACGTCGGCAACGGCGGTTCGATCCGCACCGGGACGCCGCACGAGATCGCGAACGAGACCAGCGTCAACACCGCTTTCGGCGTCGAACGCGTCGTCCGCTACGCGTTCGAGCTGGCGGAGCGCCGCGGCAGGAAGCTCACCCTGGTGCACAAGACGAACGTGCTCGTGCACGCCGGTGGCATCTGGCAGCGCGTCGTGAACGAGGTGGCGCAGGAGCACCCCGACGTGGCCGTAGACTATCTGCACGTCGACGCGGCCACCATCTTCCTGGTCACGAACCCGGCCCGCTTCGACGTGATCGTCACCGACAACCTCTTCGGCGACATCCTCACTGATCTGGCCGGCGCCGTCACCGGTGGCATCGGCCTCGCCGCCTCAGGGAACATCAACCCTCGAGGCGACTTCCCGTCGATGTTCGAGCCCGTCCACGGGTCGGCACCGGACATCGCGGGTCAGCAGAAGGCCGATCCCACCGCAGCGATCCTCTCCGTCGCGCTCCTGCTCGATCATCTCGGGCTGCGCGACGAATCCGCACGCATCACCCGCGCGGTCGAAGAGGACATCGCCGCGCGGGATGCCCTTCGTTCAACAGCTCAGGTCGGCGACGCGATCATCGCCCGTCTCCAGGCGTAACCTGGGATACGGCGCAGCGTTCGCCAACGATTCGGACCGTCAGGACACCACATCATGACCATCGGACTCCCTCTTCAGGCTCCTTCCCCCGCAGGCCTCATCTGGCAGGTGACGCGCAATGAGAACGCGCGCTCCGACGCCGAACGCGACGAGATTCTGCAGAATCCCGGTTTCGGACAGTACTTCACCGACCACATGGTCGACCTGTGCTGGTCGGAGAAGGGCGGCTGGCACCGTCCCCGTGTGCAGCCTTACGGCCCGATCCCGCTCGATCCCGCCGCCGCCGTGCTGCACTACTCGCAGGAGATCTTCGAGGGGCTGAAGGCCTACCGGCACGCCGACGGTTCGGTGTGGACCTTCCGCCCCGACCGCAACGCAGCCCGTCTGCAGCGTTCGGCGCGACGACTCGCCCTGCCGGAGCTGCCGGAAGAACTGTTCATCGAATCGCTCAAGCAGCTCGTCGCCGTCGACTCCGGCTGGGTGCCGAGCAACCCGGAGGAGAGTCTCTACCTGCGCCCCTTCATGTTCGCGAAGGAGGCGTTCCTCGGCGTGCGAGCGGCGAAGAAGGTCGGCTACTACCTGATCGCCAGCCCCGCCGGAGCGTACTTCCCCGGTGGTGTGCAGCCGGTGAACATCTGGCTGTCGACCGACTACGCGCGCGCCGGCCACGGTGGCACGGGTGCGGCGAAGACCGGCGGCAACTACGCATCCAGCCTGCTGCCCCAGGAGGAGGCGTACGCGAAGGGATGCCAGCAGGTGCTGTTCCTGGATGGGCAGTACATCGAGGAGCTCGGCGGTATGAACCTCGTGCTCGTCACGCGCGACGGTCGCCTGCTGACGCCGGCATCCGATTCGATCCTCGACGGGATCACGCTCGCCTCGATCCTGCAGCTCGCCGAGGACCGCGGGCTGACGGTCGAGCGGCGCAAGATCACGATCGACGAGTGGCGCGAAGGTGCGGCATCCGGTGAGATCGTCGGCGCGTTCGCATGCGGAACCGCCGCCGTCGTCGTGCCGATCGGCAAATTGATGAGTGACGAGTTCGAGATCGTGCACGAGGGACCGGAGGCGAGCGAGCTCGCCCTGTCTCTGCGCGAAGAGCTCACCGACATCCAGTACGGACGCCGTGAGGACCCGCACGGCTGGTTGCTGCGTCTGGACGCCTGACCGACCCGAACCAGTCTCGCTCACTCCTTCTCGAGACCTCTCCCTGTTTGCAGGAGACCTCTCCTTGCCTGCGAAGCCCCGTCGTATTTGCGCAGTTACGACGGGGCTTCGCAGTTGGGGAGAGGTCTCGATGTGGGGATGGAGATATCCACAGGGCAGATTCAGCCTGCAGCCTGTTGAGAACCCGTTTCCAGCCTCTGCCAGCGCCACGATGGGCGGATGCGGAAAAGGATCACGTTCGACGAAGCCGCGTCGATGCTGCACACGCGCGCCGAGGTGCTCGCGACTGGTGTCGCCGAGAGACAGCTGCAGCTGCTCGTGCAGGCCGGCGTCTGGAAGCGCGTCCATCGGGGCCAGTACGTGCGCGGCGATGAGTGGAGCACCCTCTGGCCGGAAGGACAGCAGCTTGTTCGGGTCCTGGCGTTCGCGCGGTCGAGTCCCGCGCGTGGGCCAGTGTTCACGCACATCTCTGCGGCCGTGCTGTGGGGTTTGCCGTTGTACATGGTGCTGGATGCATACGTCCACATCCTGATCGCCGGCGTACGGCACGCGCGGAGAGCGCGCGGTGTGATGCGGCATGCGCTCATCGTCGGCGACGACGATATCGTCGAGATCAACGGTTTGCTGTGCACCTCGCTCGCGCGCACGGTGTTCGATCTGGCGAGAACCATGTCGCCCGAAGCAGCGGTGTCCGCCGGTGACGCTGCGCAGCGGCAGTTCGCGGTGACGGGCCACACACTGGATACCGATCGCGCAGAGCAATGGCGCGATCAGCTGCGCACGCTGACGACGAGCACCGCACGCGGAGTGCGCAAGGCGCGATGGCTTGCGGAGTTCGCGGATGGTCGTGCCCAGTTGCCGGGCGAGAGTGTGAGTCGTTACCGTCTGCACCAGCTCGGATTCCGTGATGTGGAACTGCAAGTGCCCGTCTCCGGCGCGAACGGTGACGAGTATTTTCTCGACTTCGGTTTCCGGCGATCGCGGAAGTTCGGGGAGTTCGACGGGGAGGGGAAGTACCTCGAGCCCGAACTGCGCAGCGCGCCGACGGCCGAGGATACAGTGCTGGCGGAGAAGCGCCGTGAGGACGATGTACGCGGCGTGACGGGCTGGGGGCTCGGACGATGGGGGCACGCGCACATCGACACCGCGCACACTCTCGGGCGCAGGCTCGCGGCCTTCGGCATCCTTCCACCCGGTTAGCGAGAGACCTCTCGCTGTCTGCGAAGCCCCGTCGTATTCGCGCAAATGCGACGGGGCTTCGCCGCTGGGGAGAGGTCTCGATGCGCAAGGAGGCTGGCGCCCGGTCGCCGCGTCCTGAGTAGGCTGTTCACGTGAAGATCGCTCGGTTCAGCCATGACGACGCCATCCGCTACGGCATCCTCGACGGAGGCGACCTCGTCGTTCTCGCGGGGGATCCGATGTTCGCGGGATACGAGACCACGGGGGATCGCGTTCCGCTCGCGGACGCCGCGCTGCTCGCACCGGTCATCCCGCGCTCGAAGGTGGTCTGCGTGGGCAAGAACTATCACGACCACGCGAAGGAGATGGGCGGCGAGGCGCCGGAGGAGCCGTTGCTGTTCCTCAAGCCGAACACTTCGGTGATCGGCCCCGGCGACAGCATCATCCGCCCGACCGCGCTGTCAGAGCAGACCGACTTCGAGGGGGAACTCGCGGTCGTGATCGGTCGGATCGCGAAGAACGTGCCGGCCGACCGTGCGCACGAGTACGTGTTCGGCTACACGGTCGCCAACGACGTCACGGCGCGCGATCTGCAGCGCCGGGACGGTCAGTGGACGCGTGGCAAGGGCTTCGACACGTTCTGCCCGTTGGGTCCGGTGATCGAGACCGAGTTCGATGCGGATGCCGCGACGATCGAGACCCGCGTCAACGGCGAGGTGCGTCAGCAGGCGCCCCTGACCGACATGATCCACTCGGTCGCCGACATCATCGCGTACGCGTCCGCGGTGTTCACCCTGCTGCCGGGCGACGTCATCCTGACGGGAACTCCCGCCGGCGTCGGACCGTTCGTGGCCGGTGACACGGTCGAGGTCGAGGTCTCGGGCATCGGGGTGCTGCGCAACCAGGCTCGCGACGCATCACCCGTGGCATGACGCTCCTGACGGCGGCCGAGCAGGCGGTCGTCCAGCGCCGCACGGTCCTCATCCTGTCGTTCGGGCAGGTGCTCGGCGGCATCGCCTTCGGCGCCACGGTGTCGCTCGGTGCGCTGCTCGCCGCCGACATCTCGGGGGATGACGCGCTGTCCGGACTGGCGACGGCCGCCGTCACATTGGGCGCTGCACTGTGCGCCATCCCGCTCGCGCGGCTCGCCAGCAGGGTGGGACGTCGACGTGCGCTGACCCTGGGTAACCTCTTCGCGCTGGTCGGTATCGCCATCGTGATCCTCGCCGCGGCGCTGCGGATCTTCCCGCTGCTGCTGGTCGGCATCCTGCTGATCGGTGCCGGCAACGCCGGAAACCTGCAGTCGCGTTTCGCCGCGACCGACCTGGCCGCTCCGCAGCACCGCGGCAGGGACCTGTCGATCGTCGTGTGGGCGACGACGATCGGCGGAGTCGCAGGGCCCCTGCTGCTGGGACCGGGGGAGATCGTCGGCCAGGCCATCGGCATGCCGCCGCAGACCGGCTCGTATCTGTTCTCACTCGTCGCTCAGTCCGCCGCATTCGTTCTCTATGTCGTCGCACTCCGCCCGGATCCGCTGCTGTCCGCGCAGCGCCTCACGATGGATGCCGCGGCCACGGCATCCGCGGCGCAGATCGTCGATCGGCCCAAGGTCGCGCGCTACGCGATGTTCGCGGTCGCCGGGTCGCATGTCGTCATGGCGTCGGTCATGGCGATGACGCCGATCCACCTGTCGCACATGGCGCACGCGTCACACGGCGGACACGCGACGACCGCCGACGTCTCGCTGCTGGTCGGCGTGACGATCGCTCTGCACGTCGCCGGGATGTACGCGCTGTCGCCGGTGTTCGGCATTCTCGCCGATCGCTGGGGCCGGCTCCGTGTCGTGCTCGTCGGCCAGGCGCTGCTCGCGGCATCCCTCCTGTTCGCGATCCTCGCGAACGACCAGGCATGGGGGGTCATGACCGCGCTGATCCTGCTCGGACTCGGGTGGAGCGCCGCGACCGTCGCCGGCGCCGCGCTGCTCACCGAGGCGTCGGCGCCCGAGTTACGCACGCGCCGACAGGGACGAAGCGATTCGCTCATGAGCCTGTCCGCCGCGGCAGGTGCCGTGCTCGCCGGGATCGTGCTCTCGAACTTCCAGTACGCGGGCCTCGGCATCGCCGCGTTCGCGCTCGTCATCGCGATCACGGCACTCGCGCCGCGGGGACGGATGCCGCAGGCGGACGTTCTCCGATGAAGGACTGGGCCGGCTCCGGTGAGGCCTTCGCTGCGTCGTACGCGCAGCTGTGCCTCGGTACCGCCGACCTGCTGATTGCCCGTCTCGGTCCGGCGCAGGAGCGTTCGGTGCTCGACGTGGGAGCCGGCACCGGTGACCTGGCGGCGCGGTTCGTCGAGGCAGGCTGGGATGCCGCGGGTTGCGAGCCCGAATCCTCGATGCGCGTCGTCGCGAAGCGCGAGCACCCCGGCATCTCCATCCGGGACGGTGCGCTGCCGGATCTGCCGCTCCCGGACGCCGCTTACGATGCCGTCACCGCGAATTTCGTTCTGAACCACGTCGCGGACCCGCGCGCGTCCGCCGCCGAGTTGGCCCGCGTCAGCCGTGACCTGCTGGCGGCGACGATCTGGAGCAGGTCGCCGTCGTGGTTCTGGTTCGAAGTCTGCGAGAGCGCCGGTCTGATGCCGGCGGCCGGCGAGCGGCTCCCCGCCGAGAAGGACTTCGAGCGCACGGCCGGCGGTTTCGCCGCGATGCTGTCGGATGCCGGGTGGCGCGACGTGCACGTCGAGGAGCAGGCGTGGACGTGGCACGCGGATCCGGCCGTCCTCTGGGCATCGGCCGAGGGCGGGGTCGCATCGGCCGGCGCGTTCTACACGGCGCTGCGCGAGGACGAACGCCAGCGGTTCCGCGCGGGATTCGACACGGTGTGCGAACGGCGCGGCGCGGACGGCGCGATTCCGCTCGAGCATGTGGCGGTGGTCGCCGTCGGCCGGCGCCGCGCATAGCGCGTGAGCGGCGTCCGCACCCCCGTAGAATCAAAGGGCTATGGCTACTCCGCATCCTCTCACCACGACCGCCAGTGGTGCCGACGTCCGTGTCCGCTTCTGCCCCTCGCCGACGGGCCTGCCGCACGTCGGGCTGGTGCGCACCGCGCTGTACAACTGGGCGTACGCGCGTCACAACGGCGGCAAGCTCGTCTTCCGCATCGAGGACACCGATGCCGCGCGTGACAGCGAGGAGAGTTATCAGCAGCTGCTCGACGCGCTGCGCTGGCTCGAGATCGACTGGGACGAGGGCGTCGAGGTCGGTGGTCCGCACGCGCCGTACCGTCAGTCGCAGCGCCATGACATCTACCGCGGCGTCATCGACAAGCTGCTCGAGGCCGGAGCGCTCTACGAGAGCTATTCGACGGCCGAGGAGATCGACGCCCGCAACGAGGCGAACGGTCGGGCGAAGCAGCTCGGCTACGACAACTTCGATCGCGAGCTCACCGAGGACCAGAAGGCGGCGTTCCGCGCCGAGGGTCGCCAGCCTGCGCTGCGACTGCGTGTGCCGGATGAGGACCTCACATACGTCGACCTCATCCGCGGCGAAGTGACCTTCCCAGCCGGGTCGTTCCCCGACTTCGTCGTCGTGCGACCGAACGGCGTGCCGCTGTACACGTTCGTGAACCCGGTCGACGACGCCCTCATGGGCATCACGCACGTGCTGCGCGGCGAGGACCTCATGCCGTCGACCGCCCGGCAGCTGTCGCTGTACGCCGCCCTCATCGAAGCCGGTGTGACGACCTTCGTCCCTCGTTTTGCCCACATGCCGCTCGTGCTGGGGGAGACGGGCAACAAGAAGCTGTCCAAGCGCGACCCGCAGGCCGACCTGTTCCTGCATCGTGAGCGCGGTTTCATCCACGAAGGACTCCTGAACTACCTGGCGCTGCTGGGCTGGTCCATCGGACCGGACCGCGACGTGTTCTCGCTGGCCGAGTTCACCGCCGCATTCGACATCGAGAACGTCAACCCGAACCCGGCCCGCTTCGACCAGAAGAAGGCCGAGTCGATCAACGGCGACCACATCCGGATGCTGGCGGAGAAGGACTTCGCCGAGCGGATCATCCCGTACCTCGCTGCGGCCGGCCTGTTCGACGAGCCCACGCACGAGCAGCTGGTGCTGGCGTTCCGCGCGGCGCCGCTGGTTCAGGAGCGCGTGCAGTTGCTGGGGGACGTTCCCGGGATGCTCGGCTTCCTCTTCACGGACGAAGTCTCGTACGACGCGGACGCGCTCAAGGGCCTGCCCGCCAACAGCGCGGAGGTGCTGGATGCCTGCGTCGCCGCTCTCGAGCCCGTCACCGACTTCACCCCGCAGGTGATTCAGGACGCTCTCGCAAAGGCGCTGGTCGAAGACCTCGAGCTCAAGCCGCGGGTGGCCTACGGTCCGCCGCGTGTCGCGATCACCGGTCGCCGCGTGTCGCCACCGCTGTTCGAGTCGATGGAACTGCTCGGCAAGGACGTGACGCTCGCGCGCCTGCGGGGGCTCTCGCAGGTCCTCGCCGGCTGACGACGCGCCCGGGCGGCGCCTGCGGGCCTCGTTTTGGCGTTATGGCCGCCGCTCGGGTAAGCTTGACTCTCGGTGCGAAGCTCAGTTTTCGCCCTTGGGGTATGGTGTAATTGGCAACACAGCGGTTTCTGGTACCGCCATTCTTGGTTCGAGTCCAGGTACCCCAGCACTGATGAGATCCCCGCTTCGGCGGGGATTTCGTGCATCCGGGCCAGTAGCATCCTGAGTATGGCCATCAAGCTGGAGAACGTCGGCATCGCCGTCCGCGACCTCGACGAGACCATCTCGTTCTTCGAGGAGCTCGGACTCACCGTCCTCGGACGGGACACCATCAGCGGGGAATGGGCCGACACCGCGGTCGGACTCGATGGCAATCATGCGAGGATCGCCGTGCTGCAGACCCCGGACGGAAACGGGCAGCTCGAACTCTTCGAGTACATCCACCCGGCGGCGATCGAGACGGAACCCACCCTCCCCAACGAGATCGGCATGCACCGCGTCGCGTTCTCGGTCGACGACATCGACGCGGCGCTCGAAATAGCCGCGCGGCACGGATACCACCCACTGCGCGGGGTCGCGAACTACGAAGACGTCTACAGGCTCACGTACCTCCGCGGTCCCAGCGGGATACTCCTGATGCTCGCCCAGGATCTGCGCGCGACCTGATCGCCCTATCGATCCGCACGCCGGGTGCCGACCCCGGGGATGTCGTTCTGCGGGGACTGGTCGGGGATCTCGCCCGACTGATCATCGCTGACCTCCACCGCGTCGACCGCTCCGCTGTCCGCGCCCTCGCCACCGGGCGGCACCTCCTCGCGGGGTTCATCGGGCTTCTCTTCGCGCTGCTCGTGAGTCATCGCGCACCTCCTTCGCGGCCCTCACTGTAGGTGCGTGCAGGAGGGCCACGAAGCGCCTTGACAGGCGTCTAACCGACCTGCATCCAGACCAGTCCGAGCGCGAGCGGCAGGAGCGGTGCGAGCACCGCGGCGAGGATCGGCCCGAATCGGGTCCGCGTGTCGAGTGCGCGGGCGGCCGCCGACAGGCTGTCGCCCGCGCGGCGGTGCGCCTCGGCATCCAGAGGCGGTGCGGCCTCGTCCCGGTACAGAGCCGTGCGACGAGCGAAACGTTCGTGCAGCACGCCGACGACGGCGAGGAAGCCGCTCAGCTGCGCAGGGTCGGTCAGGTCGACGGGGGAGAGATAGAGATGCAGGGTGCCGTCGATGATCTCCAGATCGCAGCCTGACGCATGATCGAGCAGGATCGCCATGAGATGCGGCGTGAGCAGATACAGTGCGTCGACTTCGTAGGCGTCGGGAACGGACACCTCGAACACATCGCTGAAGCCCCCCTCCAGCGTGAGTTCGTTCCAGCCGCGGGGTACACGCGGCAGGGCGCTCAGCGCGCCGGCGATGCGCCGCGAGCGCAGCGTGATCCGCGGCGCCTCCGCGCTGAGCGGGATCCGCACCATCCGGGTCGTGTGCAGGCTCGCCCCCTCCCCGTCGCCGACGCTGAAGACGCGCTGTGCCGAATCGAACGGAGTCGGCTCGGGCGCTGCAACGTCGTCGAGGGTCGTCCGAGCGGACCGAGGGATCTGCTCGTCGATCGAGCCGCCCCAGACGCGATCGCTCACATCGGCCGCGTACTCCCATCCGAGATCGGTCGCGAGCGTCCACAGTGCCGCACGTCGTCTGATGCCGCGGCGCACCGTCGCCGCCGCGTACGCGACGACGACGGCGCCGATGGCCGCGACGACGACCTGCGCCAGCAGCAGCTCCGCGCCCCCCCAGGGCGAAGCCGATCGGCAGCAGGTAGAACATCACGACGGCGGCGACGGCGAGATAGCTCACCGCAGCCGTGACCACGATCGTGCCGGAGCGGTGCCGTATCGGCGTGCCCTGCGCGTGCTCGTAGGAACGGATCAGCGACATCGTCAGGGCTTGTAGACGATCGCGATGTGCAGCTGCCCGTTCTCGCGCACCCACGCGAGCCAGCGCGGCCGATCCTCTCCGGCGAGCCGCTGGATCGGGATGACGAAGACGCCCCGATCGGGGCGGCCGAGATCGCGAAACTGGGGCTTTTTCGAGATCCAGGTCGTCCCGCCGCCGTCCCACGGGCTCAGATCGCTGTACGTGTAGCCGTGCTCGCGCAGATTGGCGGAGTCGGACAGGGCCTCCGCCTGCGGTCGCAACTCGGCGAGGACGTCTTCCGGCACGGTTCCGTCGAGGGTGAACGCCGCGACGTCGTAGACGTTGTCGTCGCCGTAGTCGCGCGTGGCGACGAGGGCGAGCTCGGTGACGCCTTTGTCGGCGTTGCGCGTCCACAGCGCGTGCGAGTTCTTGGCCCGCTTGTTCATCAGGAATCCGCCGAAGTTCGCCTTCTGGAAGGCGAAGTCGTCGAGTTTCGCGGCGATCGCTGCGCGTGAGGTCATGAGGGTCCTGTCGTCCTTCTCCGTCGGGATCGGTCGTCCCGCTCGACAGACGACGCTACGAGACATCGGACCCTCCCGATCACGACTTCGGCGTCGGTACTCCGCAGGTGCGCTCAGGAAAAGCGAAAGGACCCGGTCGCGTGAACGCGACCGGGTCCTTTCGGATCAGATCAGAGGGCGCGGATGTTCGTCGCCTGGGGGCCCTTGGGGCCCTGCTCCGTGTCGAACTCGACCTTCTGTGCTTCCTCGAGGTTGCGGTGTCCGCTGCCTGCGATCGCGCTGAAGTGCGCGAACAGGTCTGCGGAGCCGTCATCGGGAGCGATGAAGCCGTAGCCCTTGTCGGAGTTGAACCATTTGACAGTGCCAGTGGCCATGCTGTGTTTTCCTTTGTGTGTTCGTGGGCCAGTATGCGGCCCGTCATACTCTGCCGAATGATTCGACGGAGCAGTCTGTGTGCCCTCGGGCTGACGGCGGCGGTCTTTGCGGCCGTAACGATGAGGGATGAGATGGAGGATGAGAGGGGGAAGCAGTCACCTGCGCGATGCGCATTCGGACTGATGGAAAGTCGGAGAGCCCGACCGCCATCGTGTAGTTGTGTGTTCAGCCTAGCCCATACTGCCTGCGAACATGCCGGGCGTGTCACAAACGCACCATGAAACGATGGATGCATGAGCTCAGCGAACCTGACCCGCCAGGAGACAGCAGCGCGATCCGCGGATTTCACCGTGCACAGCATCCGCGTCGAATTGGATCTCACGGGTGCGCCTGACCCGAACCGTACCGGGTTCCCGAGTATGACCACGCTGAGTTTCGATGCGTCGACGGACACCACATGGATCGACTTCATCGGGGAATCGGTCGACGCCGTGACCGTCAACGGCGAAGAGCAGATCGTGGATCACGACGGTGCCCGCGTCCGCATCACCGGGCTGACCCAATCCAACTCCGTCACGATTCGTGCGACCGGGGCGTACAGCCGCTCCGGTGAAGGTCTGCACAGGTTCGTCGACCCGGTCGACGGCGCGACGTACCTGTACACGCAGTACGAGCCCGCCGATGCGCGTCGGGTCATGGCGTGCTTCGAGCAACCGGACATGAAGGCGTCCTATGCGTTCGTCGTGCACGCACCAGCCGGATGGCAGGTGCTCTCCAATCAGGCGCCGGCATCCACGCTCATCGACGGGGCAGTGCAGACGGTGGAGTTCGCTCCGACGCTGCCGATCTCCAGCTACATCACCGCAGTGGCAGCCGGTCCCTATCACCGGTTCGAAGGCTCGTGGCAGCGCGGCGAGCAGATCGTGGATCTCGGCATCCTGTGCCGTGCATCGCTCGCCCAGCACCTGGAAGCGGACGAGATCATGACCGTCACGCAGCAGGGGCTCGACTTCTTCACCGACGCGTTCGCGTATCCGTACCCGTGGGGGAAGTACGACCAGATCTTCGTCCCGGAGTACAACCTCGGTGCGATGGAGAACCCCGGACTCGTCACGTTCACCGAGGCGTACATCCCCCGGGGGGCCGCCACCGACGCTCAGCGCGCCGGGCGGGCGAACACGATCCTGCACGAGATGGCGCACATGTGGTTCGGGGATCTCGTGACGATGCGCTGGTGGGACGACCTGTGGCTGAAGGAGTCGTTCGCCGACTACATGGGCTCGCATTCCTCGGCGGCAGCGACCCGTTTCACGGATGCATGGGTGACCTTCGCCAACCGCCGCAAAGCCTGGGCGTATCAGCAGGATCAGCTGCCGACGACGCATCCGATCGTCGCCGACATCCCCGATCTCGAGGCGGCCAAGCTCAACTTCGACGGCATCACCTACGCGAAGGGCGCTTCGGTGCTCAAGCAGCTGGTCGCCTTCGTCGGAGAGGACGACTTCTTCGAGGGTGCGCGGCGCTACTTCGCCGCGCACGCGTTCGGCAACACGACGCTCGAGGATCTGCTCATCCAGCTCGAGGAGGTCTCGGGCCGCGACGTGCGCGCCTGGTCACGCGCGTGGCTCGAGACGACGGGTGTCTCGACGCTCCGACTGGAGACGGATGCCGATGGGCGCCGGATGCTGGTGCAGACCGACCCTCGTCCGCATCGCCTGCGGATCGGCCTGTACGACCTCGTCGACGACCGGCTGGAGCTGCGGGAGAAGACCGAAGTGGACATCGCTGAGGCGCGCACCCCGGTGGACCTGCCTGACGCGGACCTCGTGCTGATCAACGATGACGACCTCACCTACGCCAAGGTGCGCCTGGATGCGCGCTCGCTCGTGACGGTGGCGTCGGCACTGTCGACGCTGGGCGATGCCCTTGCCCGTGGACTCGTCTGGTCGGCGCTGTGGAACGCGACCCGCGACGGCGAGCTCCCCGCCGGACGGTATCTGGAGATCGTCCGCACCCACGCGGCGGCGGAGGAGAACATCTCCCTGCTCACCGGCGTGCTGGCCAATGCGGCCTTCACGCTCAGCCATTACGTCCCGGAGTCGGCGCGCGCCGACGAGCGGGCCGCCTGGTCGCGTACGACCCAGCAAGCGCTGGATGCCGCAGACGCCGGCAGCGATGCGCAATTGTCCTGGGCACGGGCATTCGCCGCGGCATCCGCATACGATGCGGGCACCGCCGATCGGGTGCGCGCGGTCCTGGCAGGAGAAGGGCCGGAAGGGCTTCCTGTCGATCCCGAGCTGCGCTGGGCCTTCCTCACGGCGCTTGCGACGGTCGGGGCTCTCGACGCCACCGGGATCGCGGCTGAATTGGCGAACGATGACACCGCCGACGGGCGGACGGCCTCGATCCGCGCGCTGGCCGCGCGCCCGGATGCCGTGGTACGGGATGCCGCATGGACCGCTGCGTGGACGGACACGAGCCTCTCCAACGATCACCTGGACGCGACGATCGGCGGGTTCCGTGCCGGTGGCCGTCGCGATCTCATCGCCGGGCACGATGCCGAGTACTTCGCGCGTATCGGTCCGGTCTGGACGCAGCGCAGCATCGAGCTCGCATCGCGACTGGTGACAGGACTGTTCCCGCAGACGGAAACGCTCGAGCTCGTGGACGGGTGGCTCGCGGAGAACGCTGATGCACCGGGCGCGCTGCGTCGGCTCGTGATCGAACAGCGCGATCATCTGGCGCGCGACCTCCGCGTACGCGCGGCGCAGAGCTGAGCACCCCGGCGTCGCCGACTAGAGGTCGGCGACGCCGAGTTCGGCGAGCTTCGCCTTGCCGACGGCGGTGATCTTCAGCGCGCGATCGTCGCGGCGACGTCGAACCCAGTCGCTCTCGATCATCGCGTCCAGAAGCGCACGTCCGAGTCTGCCGGCGATGTGCGGTCGACGTTCGGTCCAGTCCGCGCACGGTCGGACGGCGGCGCGGCGGGAAGCGGGCCAGGGGAGCGCGATTCCGAGCTCGCGGGAGATCGGGTCGATATCGCCGTCGACGAGAGTCCATGATCCGGAGTCGGCACGGACCCACCCGCGCGCGAGGGTGATGTCCGCGATCGCGACGCCGACGCGTCCGGCCAGGTGGTCGTAGCAGGACCTGGCTTCGCGCATCGCGGTTCGTCGATCGAATCCCGTGAGGGAGCTCACCGGCGCCTCTCCGGACAATCGCACGAGGGCCTCGATCGCGTCGGCGACCTCCGGCCCGGCCAGCCGCGCCATCCGGCTGCGTCCGCGTCTCTCTATCCGGATGAGGCCGGCGTCCTCCAGACGCGACAGGTGCGCGCTGGTCGTCGACGGTGCGATTCCGGTTCGCGCGGCGAGTGCGCCGGCCGGCAATGGCGGCCCGCCGAGCAGCTCGTGCAGGATGCGCAGGCGAGCCGGTTCGGCGATGACTCGGCCCAGCTCGTCGAGGGGGAGAGAGGACACGTCGGTCATCGTAGTGCCGCTCTGGCCGCCTCCGGATCATCGACGACGAGCACCTTCCGATTCTCATGGTCGCTGTACTGCACCTCGAGTTCCACACCGGCCGCGGCGAGGCGATGCATCATCCTGCCGAGTTCACCGGGGACGTCCGCCTCGAGCGGGACGACGATCGTCTCGCGCACGCGCACGCCCTCGAAGCCTGCACGACGCAGAGCGTCGGCCGCGGCATCCGCATCGTCGACGAGGTAGTGGGCGACTCCGCTCCACATGCCGCCACCCTCGAGGCCGACACCCGCTGCTCCGAGGACTTCGCCGACCTTCGCGAGCGAGGAGGCGCCGTCCGGCACCGCGATCGCGATGTCCTTCATGCGATGATGTCCACTTCGGCGGTGATCGTCACCGGGGCGGCCAAGCTGTTCGCGATGAAGCACTGCTCGTGCGCATCCTGCAGCAGTGCCCGCACCGTCGCCTCGTCGGTGCCGCGCGCCACGATCTTCACGTCGAGAGTCACCTCGGTGATGCGCATCGGCGATGAATCGGCCGGCATCACCGCGCGTGCCGAATCGGTGCAGCGGACGATGTCGACATGCGCGAGCGCTGCGACGGCGAGGAACGAGAGCAGCTGGCACGAGCTCGCGGCGGCGAGGAGGAGCTGCTCGGGGTTCGCCGACCGAGCGTCTCCTCGGAAGGCGCTGTCCGCGCTCAGCGAGAGCGTGACCTCGTCGTTGATCGCCACCGTGTGCGCGCGGTCGTACGCGCGGTACCCGACGCCGGTGCTGCCGGACCAGTCAAGTCCGGTCGTGTAGATGTGATCGGTCATGCGCCCATGATTGCTCAGCGACGTTTCGGTGGCGGACGAAGTGTTCGAGCTCGGCGACCGTGCTGCGTCCGAGCGCCAGATGGTCGGGGCGGTCGTCGCTGAGAGTGAGGAACACGAGAGCGAGATACGCGGCCCAGGCATGAGCCCTGATCCAGGTCGCCTCGTCGTAGCGCGCGCCGGTCGCAACGCGGAAGCGATCGCGTCCTTCCGCGTCGAACAGCAGCCACCCGACGGCGAGGTCGTACGCCGGGTCGCCGGCGGTGACGTCTCCGAAGTCGATGAGCGCGGTGAGCGATCCGTCCCGGACGAGGATGTTGCCGGGGTGGAGGTCGCCGTGTATCCAGACGCGTTCGCTGCTCGCAGGGGCGGTGAGGCCGGCATCCCATGCTTCGCGGAGCGCGGGCAGTTCCGGATGCGAAGCGAGACGTGTGCTCATGACGTCATCGCGATCGACCAGCGGGACGCCCCGTGCGGGGTTGTGCGGGGCATCGGCCGGTGCCGGTACGTGCAGTGCGACCAGAGCGGTGGCGAGGGCCGGCGCCCAACGGGCGTTGTCGGCACGAGAGGAGGCGAAAGCCGTGGCGCCGTCGATCCACGGCACGACGGACCACGGCCAGGGGAAGGCTCCGCTCGGACGTCCGGCGACGACCGGGACGGGCGTGCGGATGCCGAGCGCTGCGAGGTGCTTGCCGAGCTCGGGGAGGGCGCGCTGCTCGTGGGAGATCAACGCGACCGCGAGTTCGCGCCTTGGGATGCGTACGGCGAGATCGGTCCCGAGACGCCACATCGTGTTGTCCCATCCGTCGGAGACGCGCGTCAGCGGAAGGTCCGCGAGTTCGGGGGCATCGTGGCGCAGGAGCGCACGCACGTCGGCCTCGTCGAGCGTGCGTTCGGCTGCGGGGGAGTCCGCCATTCTCAGAGGTCGAGCGATTCGCCCGGCTCAAGGACGAAGAACTCTCCGCCATCCTGCTCGGTCGCCCATTGCAGACGCGCACGATGCATGTTCTTGCCGATGACGGAGAGCGTCATGTCGTGAACGCCGAATGCGCGTCGGGGTTTCACGGCGAGGACGAAATCCATCGCCTCTCCGATCTTCAGCCATGGTGCGCCCAGCGGGGCGGCGAGCGTGTCGACGGTGACGTCGGCCGGGATCGCGTAGGAATCTCCCGGGTAGTAGAGCTCATCGTTCACGAGGACGCCGAGATTCTGGATCTCGGGCAGCGACTCATGGATGACCGCGTGCTCGCCGCCGAAGAAGCGCAGAGTGAAGTGGCCGGCCGTGACCGTGTCACCGGCAGAGACGATCGTGATCTCGTGGTCGCCTGCGGCGGCGGCGACCCCAGCCGGTGCGAACACCGGGATGCCAGGAACGTCACGCAGGATCCGGTCGAGGTGCTCCGGCGTCCAATGGTCCGGATGCTCGTGGGTGATGACCACGGCGACGACGTCGCCGAGGTCGTCGAGCGGTGTCGTGAACGAGCCGGGGTCGACGATCAGGGTGTCGCCGCTCTCGTCGATGCGGAGCGTGGCGTGTTCGTACTTGGTGACGCGCATGTGAAGAGTCAACTCCGTCCCGGCGCGCGCAGCAAACCCGATTTCGGTGCGCCACGCCCGGGATCTGCGCGAGCCCGGCCTCGATTTTGCGGAGCGAGAAATGCCGTGGCATACTTGAACGGTTGTCGCGGGACGGAAACGCTCCGCAAGACGGCCCCATCGTATAGCGGCCTAGTACGCCGCCCTCTCACGGCGGTAACGCGGGTTCGAATCCCGCTGGGGTCACCGCAACACCGAAAACCC
Source organism: Microbacterium sp. M (assembly GCF_045181065.1). Lineage (GTDB taxonomy): Bacteria > Actinomycetota > Actinomycetes > Actinomycetales > Microbacteriaceae > Microbacterium. The sequence continues at coordinate 1,615,723 of NZ_CP173721.1, forward strand.
TCGGCTCAGCCGAGGGTTTTCGCGTATCCAGGGCGATCACGCCGGGTCGAGCGGATCGACGGCGCCGTCCCGCGAGCCGGCCACCCACAGCGCCGCCAGTGTCCCGACCAGCGCAAGACCCGCCAGGACGACATCCAGCCCGTAGGCGGTGATGGCGAGGATCGGAACGACGAACAGCAGCACGGCCACCACGGTCGCTCTCGTCGACGGGAATCGCGGCGCACCGGCCGGCGGCACTCGCTCGAAACGCACGAGCCAGAGCGACAGCAGCCAGACGACCGCGAGCACGAGGATCAGGAACGGCACGCGCGTCCACCACCACTGCGGGCTTCCCGGTTCGGGCAAGGGCAGCGGCAGGATCAACTGGATGCCCGTGAGCACCATGATCACCGGCAGATGCCACAGGTAGATCGTCATCAACCGCGAACCCAAGAGGAACACGATGCCCTGTGCGGCCTTCAGCCGCATCAGCGCGGTCAGCGGCGCGTGCAGCAGGGTCAAAGCGGCTGCCTGGACGACCGCGAACACCGCCATGGTCGCCGTCGGCGGCCACTGGTTGCCGAGCATGCTCCAGGAGTAGCCGCCCAGCGACACGAGCCCCCATTGCAGGGCGTACCCGCCGCCGATGACGAGCAGCAGCTGCCACCACCGTCGACGCGCGAACCAGCCGTCGTAGAGGAAGAAGCCCACTTGCTGGGCGAACAGCCACACGAACATCACATTCGGGATGCCGAAGATCTCCTGCCCCAGTCCGTATCCGTACGGCGGCACCGGTTCTATTCCCAGCATCCCTCCGACCACGATGAAGCGCACGGCGTCGACGGCCAGCATCGCCGCGAGCAGTCCGACCAGCACGAGCGCGCCGGAGCGCTCGTGCCACCGCATCATCGCCGGAGCGAGGGCCTGCACGATCATGTACGCCGCCAGGAACCACAGCGGTGAGCCGACGCCGATGGCGATCCCGTCGACCAGAGCGGGGTCGAGCCGGAGCGCACGAGCGGCAGCGAGGACGAGCGTGAAGAACACGAACACCGCAACAGCCGGGCGCGCGAGCCGCGCGAGACGGACCCGGACGAAGGCATCGGCCGTCACGCCCTTCGCCACCGCCGATCGCCAGCCCGCGCGTGCCGCGTAGCCGCCGACCACGAAGAAGAGCGGCATGATGTTCGCGATCCAGGTGACGGCGTTGAACCAGCTCTGCAGTTCGACCGTCTTCTCTATCAGCAGCGACCCGTCCGGGTTGCGCCCGACCCCGGTGAAGAGGATGTGCACGAACACGACGAGCACGACGCAGAAGACGCGTGCCAGATCCAGGGTGAGATCGCGCCCAGCCGGGATCGTCTTCGTGGCCGCTTCGGTGCGAGTCATGACGCGACTGTAGCGCGGCATCCCGACATCATCCGGCAGCGTCGGGCGACCGCAGGGACATCTCCCGGAAGGTGCGCTTGCTCAGCGGCATCGTCATCAGAAGCGCCATCGCGCCGCCGTACAGGGCGAACGGCACCCACAGAGGCAGAATGCCGGCCAGCGCACCGAACGCGGCCATCGCGACCGGCATCAGGCAGTCGTCGCCCAGTCGCAGGATGGAGCCGAGCCGGCCGAGGAAGTCCGGGGCGGCCGTCGCGGCGAACGTCGCGCTGAGCAGAGCGGATGCGAAGCCGGCCGTGAAGCCGATGATGAGGGCACCCGCTCCGACGACGTACGGGGAGGCGATCCCGAGCGCGACGATCCCGGCACCCTGGAAGATGAGGGCGATGAACGCACCCCGTGCTTCATGCCGGGGCCGCCACTTCACGACGACCAGGGCGCCGATCATCGCACCGCCGCCGACGAGCGCCTCCAGGATGCCGACGGCTTCGGCGCCCCAGCCCCTCTGGGTCGCCTGCAACGGGATGCCGATGGCGATCGCCGGCCCGACGGCGAGGTTCAAGCCGGAGAGCGCGATGACGAGCGTGCGTGTCGCGTGCTCGGTGCGCAGGTGCCGGAACCCGTCCGTGACGCCGCGCAGCACGCTCTGCTCGGTCGATGCACGCGGCAGCGCGAATCTCGGACGAAGCCACAGCACGATGAACGCGATGACGATGGTGTAGGTCAGGGTGTTGATGGCTGCGCTGCCGGCGATGCCGAACGCCGCCACCAGGAACCCGCCGGTGGCAGCACCCGCCATGGTCCCCAGCCGGGAGAGCGTCTGGCTGAGCGCCGAGTAGGCGGGCAGATCGGCAGGTGCGACGAGCTGGCGCGGCATCGTGCCGGCGGCCGGCTCGAAGAAGGCGTCGCAGAGCCCGAACGCGACGCTGGCGATCAGCAGGAGCGCTACTGTCGGCGGCGTCGCGAGGCACCAGATCGCGACCGTCACGAGCACGACGACCCGCAACGCGTTGAAGACGACCATGAGTCGTCTGGCGTTGCCGCGATCCGCGTACGCGCCGCCGATCAGCAGCACGACCGCCCGGGGTACGGTACCGGCAGCGATCACGAGACCGGCGACGGCGGGGGAGGCGATCTGCACCGCGGTCCAGGCGAAGGCGATCGTGAAGATGGCGTCTCCGGCGTCGGAGAGCGCCTTGACGAGCAGCCAGGTCTGCACCATCCGGTCGCGCGAGAAGGCGGGCGGCTGCCGCAGCATCCGGGGTTCGATCGTCGAGGTCATCTCACACCTCGGTGGGGAAGCCGTGGGCGAAGAAGAAGACCGGCAGACGCTCCTGTCCGTCCTCGCGGTCGATTCCCGCGCCCCACTCGTCCAGCATCGCGTTCAGGCGCTGTCCGAGATCGCGGAGCTCGGCCGGGGTCGCCCACTTCAGCGTGTCGGTCGCGAATCCCTCGACGTCGCTGTCGCGCGAGACCCGATGCCATCGCTGCAGTCGGTCCAGTTGATGGCGCACGTTCGCGCGTTGCGCCTCTCGTGCCAGCATCGCGTCGGCGGGGGAATCGAAGTCGGATTCCGACCAGGTGATCCGGCGACGCGCCAGCTGCCACCAGCTCGTCCGCTTGTCCCCGGTGGGGTCGTCGGTCTGCTCGACGATGCCGGCCTTCTGCAGCATCCGCAGGTGGTGGCTGATGCTGCCCACCTGCGCGCCGAAGGCTTTGGCGAGCGTTCCGACCTGCGTCGCCTCGTGCAGCTGCAGGTAATCGATGATGCGCCGACGCAGCGGATGATGCACGGCGGTGATGACGGAGATCTCTTCCACGCAGGCAACGCTAAGCGGGAACCCGGATTCTCACAAGACTTCTTGTATACCCCGGAAAATCAAGGATCAACACCGCTCATTCGGAAGTTCGACGCCGCCGCGCGCGCAGCACCAGCCACACGATCACCAGTACCACTGCGGCCACGGCGATCCACGGCAGCAGGAACCCGAGCGCGATCACCAGTGCGTTCAGCGACACGATCAGGCCGTTCCATCCGGCCTGCAGGCCGTCCGAGAACCCGGCCGGGTCCGCCTTCGTGGTCGTCGCCTCGGGCACGAGCTCGATCTGCAGGGACGACATCGCCACCTGATCTTCGAGCGCCGCCAGTTGCTGCTGGTAGGACTCCAGCTCTGCCTGCCGGTCGGTCAGGGCGACCTCCGCCTCGATCAGCTCGGATACCGATCCGGACTGCGACATCAGCTCGGTCAGCCGGGCGACGGATGCCTCGAGTGCGTCAACTCTGGCGCGCAGATCGATCGCGGTCGAGGTCACATCCTGCTTGGTGATGGACGACGACACGACATCGCCGGCGTCATCGAGCTCGGCGATCACGGCGGCGAGATCCTCGGACGGCACGCGGATGCTGATCCACCCGTATCCGCCGTCTGGCGGCGCGGGCATCGATATGTCGGTGGTGGCGGCCTTCGAGACGCTCGTGCTCTCGACGTATCCGCTGTGCTCCTCGGCGACGTCTCCGATGACGCTGACGGCGGCCGGGACATCGGCGACCTCGACCGTTGCGTATGCCGAGGCGATGATCTCGCGGTCGGCGGGGGCATTCAACTGGAACTCCGTGTCGACGGACCCGACGTCATCCAGTGCCGCGCCGTCCTGACCTGTCGTGGCCGACTCGGCGGACATCTCGGGCACAGCACCACCGGACGAGCTCTCCTCCGTACTCATGTCGGCGGTCGTGGACGACGGCATCACGGCGTTCATGATCGGGGGAGTGATCAGGATGCCGAGGGCGAACGCCGCGGCGATGCCCGCACCGGTCAGCCAGCGCCGACGGCGCTGTCGCGACCGTGCGGATGCCGCGACGACTCTTGCAGGCTCATCGGCGATCCGGTCGAACACCGCATCCTCGATGCGGGCCACGGCCTCGTCGGACAGCTCCGGAAGAGCAGTGCTCTGCTCGTTCATGCGTCTCTCACTTCCTTGACGGCGCCACGCAGCTGCGTGCGCACTCGAGAGAGACGGTTGCGGACGACCGCATGGCTGACGCCGAGCTCATCGGCGGCGGCCTGGTAGGCGTAGCCCTCTGATGCGCACAGTCGGAAGATCTCGCGGTCGAGCTCGCCGAGCGTGCCGATCTCGGCGGCGATGCGCTCGGCCAGTTCGGCTGAGATGACCTGATCCTCGACGCTCACCGTGTCGGCGATCGTCTCATCGGGTGTCTCGGCCGTGTGCTCACGGTCGCGGATCCGTCGGCGCAGGCGATTGGCCGCCTGGAACCGGCAGATCGTCGCCAGCCACGGCAGGATCGACTCGCCGGCCAGCTCGAGCTTCGGGAGCTTTCGCCAGGCGACGACGAAGGTCTCCTGCGTGACATCCTCCGCATCCACGACCGTTCCGAGGATCCCGTGCGCGATCCAGTAGACCGGGCGGACGTGCGCGCGGTAGATCGCGCGGAAGGCGCTCTCGTCACCCGCCGCGGCCCTGGCCGCCCATTCCTGGTCTTCCGATCGCTCAGGCATCCTGCTCCGTTCGGTGTCTCTCACCTCGGAAGTGTCGAAGGATGCCCCATCGTCTCAGAAACGGTGCGCGGTCAGTGAGTGGCCTCGTGATGTGCGGCGATCGCGGTCTTCTGGGACATCCGATCGATCCACGCGAGAGCGAGTGCCGAGACGATGAACACCATGTGGATGACGACCTGCCACAGCACGCCGGTCGGGGTGTAGCTGCCGATTTCGGTCTTCGTGCCGTCCGCGTCCATGTTCCCCACGGCGATGAACGTCTTGAGCAGATGGATCGACGAGATGCCGATGATCGCCATCGCGAGCTTGACCTTGAGCACGTTCGCGTTGACGTGCGACAGCCACTCGGGCTGATCGGGGTGCCCCTCGGTGTTGATGCGCGACACGAATGTCTCGTACCCGCCGATGATCACCATGATCAAGAGGTTCGCGATCATGACGACGTCGATCAGGCCGAGCACGCTCAGCATGATCACCGCCTCGTCGATATGCGTGATGTTGCCGAACACGTCTTCCGCGATCAGGTGCCAGAGCTCCACCATGAAGACGACGACATACACCACCTGAGCGACGATCAGGCCGAGATACAGCGGAGCCTGCAGCCAGCGGCTGACGAAGATGAGGGATCCGATGGCGCGCGCCCAGCCGTTGCGCGGGGTGGTCTCGAGCGGGTCGGCGGAGGTGTCGATCTGAGAGGTCACGGCGACTATTCCATCATGTCCGGTCGGCGGGCTGAACCTCCGCTACGATGAATACCTGCGAGAGGGAGTATCCCGTCCTCGCGCCCTCGTCATCACGAGCACCGACAGCGTTGCTCCGGGGGCGCGGCGCACCTGGTGCGTGGGAGAGACTTTCGGTCCGTTTCCCTACCCTCTCGAAAGGTGCCGTGCGCCCTTGAACATCCCCGTCTGGTTCGAGGTCACCTCCCTGGTGGTCCTGACTCTCATCCTCATCGGAGACCTTCTGCTGGTGCGGCTGCGTCCGCACATCCCCTCGACGAAGGAGTCCTCCCTCTGGGTGGCTTTCTACGTCGGTCTGGCGCTCATCTTCGCCGTGTTGCTGTACTTCATCGCCGGCGGTCAGTTCGCCGGCGAGTTCCTCACCGGCTGGGCGCTCGAATACAGCCTGTCGATCGACAACCTCTTCGTCTTCGTGCTGATCATGGCGCAGTTCTCTGTTCCGCGGCGTCTGCAGCAGCAGGTGCTGATGGTCGGCATCATCATCGCGCTCGTTCTTCGCGGCATCTTCATCCTGGCCGGCGTCGCGATCATCGAGAACTTCTCGCCGATCTTCTACCTGTTCGGCGCCTTCCTCATCTGGACCGCGATCCGCCAGGCGATGCCGGAAGGCGACCACGAGGGAGAGGCCAAGCGCGAGAACTTCATCGTGCGCCTGCTGCGCCGTCGCATCGACATCAGCGAGGAGTACGACGAGGGGAAGCTGCGCACCACCGTCGACGGCAAGCGGATGTGGACGCCGATGATCATCGTCTTCGTCGCGATCGGCGTCACCGACCTGATGTTCGCGATCGACTCGATCCCGGCGATCTTCAGCATCACCCAGAACAGCTTCCTGGTGTTCACCGCGAACATCTTCGCGCTCATGGGTCTGCGCCAGCTGTACTTCCTCCTCGGCGACCTGCTCGACCGTCTGCGCTACCTGCACTACGGCATCGCCGTCATCCTGGGCTTCATCGGCATCAAGCTGATCCTGCACGCCATGCACGTCAACGAGCTGCCGTTCATCAACGGCGGCGAGCACATCGAGTGGGCCCCGGACATCCCGATCTGGCTGTCGCTGACCGTGATCGTCGCTTCGATGGGGGTCGCGACGATCGCGAGCCTCATCGCATCCGCGAACGAGAAGCGTCGCGCTCCGGAGGAACTGCACCCCGAGCCTCCGACGCACTGACCGGCGTCACAGGGCGGAGCCACCCGCCGCAGCGGTGTAAACTGACCGACATGCGGCGGGTGGTTCTTCTTCTTAGCAGCCGCGACGAGACCTCGTTCTAAGGCCTTTCTCGTCGCGGTGTCCAGCGTGGGCCGCCCTGCGAATCCCGGAGACGAAAGACGCATGACCATCGACGCATCAGACATTCCCGCCCGCCCGCGCACGCTCGCCGAGAAGGTCTGGGATGACCACCTCGTCGTCAAGGGCGAGAACGGCGAACCCGATCTCATCTACATCGACCTGCACCTCGTCCACGAGGTCACCAGCCCGCAGGCCTTCGACGGTCTGCGCACCGAAGGGCGGCCGCTGCGCCGGCTCGACCTGACGATCGCGACCGAGGATCACAACACCCCGACGCTCGACATCGACAAGCCGATCGCCGACCTCACCAGCCGCACGCAGATCGAGACGCTGCGCCGCAACGCCGAGGAGTTCGGCGTCCGCATCCACTCGCTCGGCGACGCCGAGCAGGGCATCGTGCACGTGGTCGGGCCGCAGCTCGGCCTCACGATGCCGGGCATCACGGTCGTCTGCGGCGACTCGCACACCTCGACGCACGGCGCGTTCGGCGCGATGGCGTTCGGCATCGGCACCAGCGAGGTCGAGCACGTCATGGCGACCCAGACGCTGCCGCTCAAGCCCTTCAAGACCATGGCCATCACGGTCGATGGCGAGTTGAAGCCGGGCGTGAGCGCCAAGGACATCATCCTCGCCGTGATCGCGAAGATCGGCACCGGCGGCGGTCAGGGTTACGTCCTGGAGTTCCGCGGCAGCGCGATCCGCGCCCTCTCCATGGAGGGGCGCATGACGATCTGCAACATGTCGATCGAGGCCGGCGCCCGCGCCGGAATGGTCGCGCCGGATGAGACGACCTTCGCGTACGTCAAGGACAAGCCGCACGCGCCCCAGGGCCAGGACTGGGACGATGCCGTCGCCTACTGGCGGACGCTCCCCACCGACGAGGGCGCCGCCTTCGACGCCGAGGTGTTCATCGACGCGAACGAGCTCGAGCCGTTCGTCACCTGGGGGACCAACCCAGGGCAGGGCAGTTCGCTCTCGGCATCCGTACCGGATCCGGCCGCGATCGCCGACCCGAACGAGCGCGCCGCCGCAGAGCGTGCGCTGGAGTACATGGCGCTCACCCCTGGCACTCCGCTGAAGGAGGTGCCGGTGGATGCCGTGTTCATGGGCTCCTGCACCAACAGCCGCATCGAGGACCTGCGCGCGTTCGCGTCGATCGTGAAGGGACGCAAGAAGGCCGAGGGCGTCCGAGTGATGGTCGTCCCCGGCTCCGCACGTGTGCGTCTCGAGGCCGAGGCCGAAGGCCTCGACAAGGTCTTCATCGACTTCGGCGCCGAGTGGCGCTTCGCCGGCTGCTCGATGTGCCTGGGGATGAACCCGGATCAGCTGGCCCCGGGGGAGCGCTGCGCCTCGACATCCAACCGCAACTTCGAGGGACGACAGGGCAAAGGCGGGCGCACCCACCTGGTGTCGCCGCTCGTCGCCGCGGCCACTGCCGTGCGCGGCACACTGTCCAGTCCGAGCGATCTCGCGCCCGCCGACGAGCTGATCGGAGCCTGACCATGGAGAAGTTCACCACCCACACCGGCATCGCAGCCCCGCTGAAGCGATCGAACGTCGACACCGACCAGATCATCCCCGCGGTCTTCCTCAAGCGGGTCACCAAGACCGGCTTCGACGACGCGCTCTTCCACGCCTGGCGGCAGGACCCGGAGTTCGTGCTCAACCAGGACGCGTTCCAGGGGGCATCCGTCCTTGTCGCGGGTTCGGATTTCGGCACGGGGTCCAGCCGTGAACATGCCGTCTGGGCGCTGCGCGACTTCGGCTTCGCCGTGGTCCTCAGCCCGCGATTCGCCGACATCTTCCGCGGCAACTCCGGCAAGCAGGGCCTGCTCGCCGCGACCATCTCGGAAGAGGACCTGGAGACGATCTGGGCCCTGATCGACGAGGATCCCGGCCGCAGCATCACGGTCGATCTCGAGGCGCGCACAGCCACTATCGGTGAGTTCCAGGCCACGATCGGCGTGGACGATTACACTAGATGGCGGCTCCTCGAAGGGCTCGATGACATCGGGCTCACGCTGCGCAACGAAGACAAGATCGCGCAGTTCGAGGCCCGTCGCGAATCGTGGCGGCCACGGACCCTCCCCGTTCTCTGAGCGCGGACCGTGAGCCCGGGGCATCCGCCCCAACGGCACGTGCCGTGATCCGTGGAAATGAAGTGAGGCCCCGAATGACGACACCCCTGCGCGACGTACTCCAGGACGGCCTTCCCGCTCTGAGCGGAGATGTCATCGCCATCCGCGGAGGACACCCGCTCCGGGGCCGCGTCGATGTGAAGGGCGCGAAGAACCTCGCCACGAAGGCGATGGTCGCGACGCTCCTCGGCGAGACCGCCAGCACCCTGCGCGATGTGCCCGATCTCAGCGACGTCGCCGTGGTGCGCTCACTGCTCGAGGTCCACGGCGTCCGCGTGGAGGAGGGCGACGAGCCCGGCTCGCTCATCTTCGACCCCAGTGGCGTCGAGTCGGCCCACATGGAGGAGATCGACGCGCACGCGGGTGCCTCGCGGATTCCGATCCTGTTCTGCGGACCGCTGCTGCACCGTCTCGGTCAGGCATTCATCCCCGACCTCGGAGGATGCCGCATCGGCGACCGTCCGATCGATTTCCACCTCGATGCGCTCCGCAAGTTCGGCGCCGTCGTCGAGAAGCTCCCCAGCGGCATCCGCCTGTCGGCACCGCAGCGCCTCCACGGCGCGAGCATCCACCTGCCGTACCCCAGCGTCGGCGCGACCGAGCAGGTGCTGCTGACAGCGGTACGCGCCGAGGGCACGACCGAGCTGCGCAACGCGGCCATCGAGCCGGAGATCATGGACCTGATCGCCGTGCTGCAGAAGATGGGCGCGATCATCTCCTACGAGCCGAACCGCGTCATCCTCATCGAGGGCGTCGACACGCTCCGAGGCTACGACCACCGCTCGATCTTCGATCGCAACGAGGCCGCGTCCTGGGCATCCGCAGCGCTGGCCACCGACGGCGAGATCTTCGTCGGAGGGGCGAAGCAGCAGGAGATGCTGACGTTCCTCAACGTCTTCCGCAAAGCCGGCGGCTGGTTCGACATCCAGGAGGACGGCATCCTGTTCCGCCGTGGCGGAGACCTGCAGCCCGTGATCGTCGAGACCGACGTGCACCCCGGCTTCATGACCGACTGGCAGCAGCCGCTCATCGTCGCGCTCACGCAGGCCGAGGGCCGCTCGATCGTCCACGAGACGGTCTACGAGAACCGGTTCGGCTTCACCCAGGCTCTGGTCAAGATGGGTGCCGACATCGTCGTGCACCCGCACGGACTGCAGAACGGACCGCGTCGTGTGCCGCGCCGTGAGCTCGAGCAGGCCGCCGTCATCACGGGGCCGACCCCGCTGCACGGTGCCGACATCGTCGTGCCCGACCTGCGCGGCGGGTACAGCCACGTGATCGCGGCGCTCACCGCCCAGGGCCAGTCCCAGGTCTCGGGCGTCGACATCCTCAGCCGCGGATACGAGAAGTTCCTGGACAAGCTCGACGCTCTCGGCGCCGACTTCGACGTCGTCCGGTGAGCGCCATGGGCTCCCGGTCACCCGAGAAGTCCCGCCCGAGCCTGTGGTGGCTGCTCGCGGCCATCGTCCTGCCCTTCGTCTCCTATCTGACGAAGATGACGGTGATCGGCAAGGAGAAGCTGCCGCGGGACGGCGCGTTCGTGCTCGCCCCCAATCACTACTCGGAGTTCGATCCGCTGATCGTCGCGGTCGCGGTGTGGCGGATCGGTCGTGCCCCGCGCTTCATGGCGAAGGAGAGCCTGTTCCGGGTGCCGGTGGTCGGCGCCGCCCTGCGGGCGACAGGCATGATCCCGGTCGCCAGGGTGGCGTCCGGATCCGCCGCCAAGCAGACCATGGCGCAGGCGAAGGATCTCGTCGAGCACGGGCGAGGGGTCATCGTGTACCCCGAAGGCACTCTGACGCGCGACCCTGATCTGTGGCCGATGCGCGGCAAGTCCGGGGCCGTGCGCCTGGCGCTGGCGGGGGACATCCCGCTCATACCGATGGCGCAGTGGGGCACCCAGGAGATCATGGGGCGCTACCAGAAGGGCCTGAAGCTGTGGCCGCCGCGCAAGCCGGTGCAGATCATCATCGGCGACCCGATCGATCTCTCGGACCTGACGGGACGATCCGGTGATACCGCGGCGCTGAACGAAGCCACGACGCGACTCATGGATGCGATCACCGCGCTGCTCGAGCAGGTCAGGCACGAGAAGGCTCCGTCCGAGCGCTGGAACCCGGCGGATCACGGCCAGAAGGAGACCGGTCGCCTTGACTCCTAGACGAACACCCGCCGCCACGGGCCCTCAGGTCGTGGTCGTCGGCGCCGGAAGCTGGGGCACGACGTTCGGGAAGATCCTCGCCGACGGCGGCGCCAGGGTCACGATGTGGGCCCGCCGACCGGAGTTGGCGCATGAGATCGCCGAGGCCAAGCGCAACTCGCGCTACCTCCCCGGCATCAACCTTCCTCGCACGATCGACGCCACGCACGATCTGGCCAAGGCGCTCGATGGCGCAGACCAGATCTACCTCTCGGTGCCGAGCCAGACGCTGCGCGAGAACCTGAAGACGCTGCGGCCGCTGATCGAATCGAGTTCCGCTCCGATCGTCAGCCTGATGAAGGGCGTCGAGCGCGGCACCGGGCAGCGGATGAGCCAGGTCATCGAGCACGAGCTCGAGTGCGACCCGGCGCGCATCGCCGTGGCATCCGGGCCCAACCTGGCCCTCGAGATCGCCCGCGAGCAGCCGACGGCAGCGGTGATCTCCTCGACCAGTCAGGAGACGGCCGAGATCGTCGCACGCGCGGCGCGCAACAGCTACTTCCGCACATTCGTGAACACCGACGTGATCGGCACGGAGTTCGGTGGAGTGCTGAAGAACCTCATCGCGGTCGCTATCGGCATCGTGGACGGCGTGGGATACGGCGAGAACACGAAGGCCTCGATCATCACCCGTGGGCTCGTGGAGATGACGGACTTCGCCGTCGCCTACGGCGCGCAGCCCGAGACGCTGCAGGGTCTCGCCGGTCTCGGTGACCTGATCGCGACGTGCCAGTCGCCGCTGAGCCGCAACAACACCGCCGGACGACTGCTGGGGCAGGGATACGGGTTCCAGGACGTGGTCGCGCAGATGCAGCAGACCGCCGAGGGTCTGGCATCCGTGGCGCCCATCCTTCAGCTCGCGCACGAGGCGGACGTGGAGATGCCCATCGTGCAGCAGGTGAAGATGGTGCTGGACGGCACCATGAATCCGCGCGACATCGCGCCGCACCTGACGACCGACGACGACACCCCGCAGGGGGAGAGGACCAATCATGGCAAAGCAGACGGTGGTGGTGCTCTTCGGCGGGCGTTCCAGCGAGCACTCGATCAGCTCCGCGACGGCGGGCGGGGTGCTGCGCGCGATTGATCGCGACGACTACGACGTGATCCCGGTGGGGATCACGCGCGAAGGCGCTTTCGTCCTCGAGACCGACGATCCGGACAAGTTCGCTCTGGATGCCGAGAAGCTTCCCGAAGTCGTCGACAACGGCACGCGGATGCGGTGGCCGGAGCCCGACGGCGACCGCACGCTGCGGGTCGTGCACGCCGACGGCTCCGTCGCCGATCTGGGCGAGATCGATGTGGTGCTGCCGCTGCTTCACGGTCTGCACGGCGAGGACGGCGCCATTCAGGGCTTCTTCGACGTGATCGACGTGCCCTACGCGGGCTGCGGCATCCTCGATTCCGCGATCTGCCTCGACAAGCACTTCACCAAGCTGGCCCTCACCGCCGCCGGCATCCCCGTTTCCCCCGGTATCACCGTCCGCAGCGCGCAGTGGACGGCCGACCCTGACGCGGTTCGCGCGCAGGTCGGCGCGCTGGGCCCCGTGGTCTTCGTCAAGCCCGCCAGCGCCGGATCGAGCGTCGGCGTCTCCCGCGTCGACGACGGCGAAGGGCTCGACGCCGCGCTGAGCATCGCGTTCGCCGAAGACGACAAGGTTCTCGTCGAGTCCCGTGTCGAGGGCCGCGAGATCGAGGTCGGCGTTCTGGCCGGGAGGCAGGGCGCCCGTGCCAGGGCGTCGCTGCCCGGCGAGGTCGTGCTCACCTCGCGCAGCTTCTACGACTTCGAGGGCAAGTACCTCGGGGGCGACGGCGTCGAGATCGTCTGTCCTGCGGACGTCGACGACGATCTGATCGCGCAGTTGAAGGAGACGGCCGTGCGGGCCTTCGAGGCCGTGGACGGCAAGGGCCTCGCCCGCGTGGACTTCTTCGTGACGCCAGAGGGCGAGCTCGTCGTGAACGAGCTGAACACCATGCCGGGGTTCACGCCGATCTCGATGTTCCCGAAGTGCTGGATCGCCTCAGGGCTCAGTTACACGGATCTGATCACGGAGCTGGTCGAAGCCGGTCTGCGCGGCTGAGGAGCCCGGGAGCGTCAGTTCCCGGCCTCCGGGTCGTAGTCCTCCGGCAGCTCGTCCGGTGACGTGCACTTGCCGTCCGCCGGGATCGAGGTGACAGCGCCGACGATACCGCGGTTGCTGATCACGTCGTTCGAGCTGACCGCTCCGGTGTCGATGTACATCTGCACGGCCGGCTCGCGCCCGTAAGTCGTCAGTCGCACGTACGGAGTCTCGGAGGCGTCGACGAGCCAGTCGACGCCTTCCAGCGTCACGCACTGCAGCTCGGCGGTCGGCGCCGGCTCATCCAGGCCGCAGGTCAGCAGGATCGCCGAGTCCTCGGCGCCCCACGCGGCGGTCGCCTGAGCATCCGTCCAGCGCCGGTCCTGACCCGCGAGCGTGTTGATGTTCTGCAGGCTGACGATGACGTCTGCGCAGAGCGGGTTGTTCGCGTCCGCTGCCGGCTCCAGATGAACGGTGGTCGCGCATCCGCCGAGGAGGCCCGTTCCGAGGAGCAGAACAGCGGCGAAGGCGAGACGGGAACGCATGCTTCCAGGCTACCTTTGACAGCATGCCCTCCCGTTCCGTCGACGATGATCCCCGCCTGTCCGAGCTCTCCGAGGGGCAGATCCTGCGGGCGATCCTCGCCCGGACGCCACCCGCGAGTCACACGATCCTCGGCCCCGGAGACGACGCGGCGGTGATCGCGGCTCCGAGCGGTTCGGTCGTCGTCACCACCGACACGCTCGTGCACGGCCCCGACTTCCGCCTCGCGTGGTCGAGCGGCTACGACCTCGGTTGGAAGGCCGCCGCCGTCAACCTCGCGGATGTCGCGGCGATGGGCGCGCGTCCGACCGCGCTGCTGGTGGCGCTGGCGGTGCCGCGCGACATGCGGCTGTCGTTCGTCGAGCGGCTCGCCGACGGGTTCCGCGCGGCGTGCGAGGCGCTCTCTCCCGGCTGTGCCGTCGTCGGAGGGGACCTCACCACCTCCGACGTGCTCACGATCGCCGTGACGGCCCTCGGAGACCTCGAGGGGCACGCCGCGGTCACGCGCGCAGGTGCGCGACCGGGCGATGCGGTCGCCGTGGCCGGTGAACTCGGCCACGCGGCGCACGGGCTCGCGGTGCTGTTCGGTCGCTTCCGCGACGGCGACACCCCGATCCCCGTCGACCGTTCGCGGCTTGCGGCGGGGGAGACGGATGCCGTCGCGGCGCAGCTGCGACCCCGGCCGCCGATCGGGCTCGGTCCGGTGGCGGCGATGACCGGAGCGACGGCGATGATGGATGTCTCGGACGGTCTCGCTCTGGATGCCGGGCGCATGGCGGATGCCTCGGCAGTCACGCTGGACCTGCGCAGCGACCAGCTCGGTCCCGATCCGGTTCGCGCGCTGGCGGGCGGAGAGGACCACGCCCTGCTCGCGACGTTCCCGCCGGATCGGCTGGCGCCGGGGTTCCGGGTGATCGGCGTCGTGCGCGAGCGCGGCGACGTCGGTCTGCTGTGCGACGGAGCGCCGGTGGACGTCGCCGGATGGGACCCCTACCGCGACTGGGACTCGGCAGCGGGCTGAGCCCACCACAGTGTGGTGTCGCCATAGGTCTTGGTACGGAACTCCTCCAGGCCGGCGGCGTCCAGAGCAGGCGGTGCGGAGCGTCTGGCGCGTTCGACGATGACGAGCGCATCCGCGGAGAGCAGCGGGGCGAGCGCGACGAGATCGGCGGTCATCGCGGCGTCGTCGATGTCGTACGGCGGGTCGGAGAACACGAGATCGAACGGACCGGTGGCGCGCAGGAGATAGGCGTGCACGCCGAGATGGTGCACCTGCGCCGGTCGCCCTGCCACACGCGAGACCGCCTGCGCGTTGCGGCGGATGACGCCGGCTGCGCCCTTGGAGAGCTCGACGAGATCGACGGTTGCCGCACCGCGGCTGAGCGCTTCGAGTCCGAGTGCGCCGGAGCCGGCGTAGAGGTCGAGGACGCGGGCGCCGTCGATCGCATCGGCGGATTCGAGGGCGCCGAACAGCGACTCGCGCACACGATCGCTGGTGGGCCGTGTGCCGCTCGCAGGGACGGTGAGTCGCATGCCGCCGGCCTCGCCCGCGATGATCCTGGTCACCCGTTCACCCTATGACACCGCCGCCGCACGGCTGCGGCGTGAAGCGGGCGTCCCCGGCCCCTCCTAGACTCGATGCCATGTCCTTGAGTCTCGACGCGCCGCTGACTCTGGCGCTCGGCGACAAGGCGGCGAAGCCGCTGGAGCGCGCGTTCGGCATGGAGACAGTCGGTGACCTCGTGTCGCACTACCCCCGGCGATACGCCGACCCGGGTGAGCTCACGCCGATCGTCGATCTGCCGCCCGGTGAAATGGTCACGATCGTCGCGCAGATCCTCACATCCAGTGTGCGCGTCATGCGCAACCGGTCGGGCGCGATGGTCGAGGTGACCATCAGCGACGGCGTCGGTCAGGTCAATCTGACGTTCTTCGCGAAGAACAAGCAGCAGGCGGACTGGCGCAAAGGACAGCTGGAGCCGGGGCGTCGGGGGATCTTCTCCGGCAAGGTCGGCTTCTACCGGGAGAGCATGCAGCTCGCGCATCCCGACTACGAGCTGTTCGACGACGAGCTCGAGGCTCGCAAGCGCGCGGACATCCGTTCGACCAGGCCCATCCCGATCTATCCGGCGACGGCCACCGTGGCGAGCATGACGCTGCAGAAGCACATGGAGCGCGTGCTCCCGGAGCTCACCGATGTCCCCGACCCGCTGCCCGCGGACGTGCGGACGGCGGAAGGGCTTCTCGACGCGCGCACCGCACTGGTGCAGGTGCACAGGCCCGAGACACGGAACGACATCGATCCGGCCGTGCGGACCCTGCGCATGCACGAGGCCATCGTGCTGCAGACGGCGCTGCTGCAGCAGCGCGCGTTCGTGCGGATGCTCAGCGCCACTCGCAGGCCGGCCGAGCCGGGCGGCCTGCTGGAGCGGTTCGACGCGTCCCTTCCGTACGAGCTCACCGCGGATCAGCAGACCGTCGGCGATCAGGTCGCGAGGGATCTGATCGGCGACTGGCCGATGAACCGTCTCGTGCAGGGCGAAGTGGGCTCGGGCAAGACGCTCGTGGCTCTGCGCGCCATGCTGCAGGTCGCCGAGTCCGGCGGGCAGTCCGCGTTGATCGCGCCGACCGAGGTGCTCGCGGGGCAGCATCTGCGCTCGATCACCAAGATGTTGGGGCCAGATCTCGCCCCGCTCGTCATGCCGACGCTGCTCACGGGTCAGATGTCCGCGCCGGCACGACGCAAGGCGGCGCTCCGGGTCGCCAGCGGGCAGGCGCTGATCGTGGTCGGCACGCACGCGCTGCTGGGGGAGAAGACGACGTTCGCCGATCTCGGTCTCGTCGTCGTCGACGAGCAGCATCGGTTCGGCGTCGAGCAGCGCGAGGCGCTGCGGGCGAAGGGATCGAGCCCCCACGCGCTGGTGCTGACGGCGACCCCGATTCCGCGCACCGTCGCGATGACGGTCTTCGGCGATCTCGACACCTCGATCATCCGCACGATGCCCGCAGGACGCGCCGGCATCGAGACCTTCGTCGCGCCCCTCGCCGAGCATCCAGGGTGGTTCGCCAGGGTCTTCGAGCGCGCCGCGGAGGAGGTCGCGCAGGGCCGTCAGGTCTTCGTCGTCTGCGCGGCGATCGACACCGCGGCCAAGACCGCAGAGGTCGGGGACCAGCCGCTCGCGCCCGAGGGCGCGGCGGGCCCCCGCTGGGGCGTCGTCCAACTGGACGAGGCCCTCGCCACGCATCCGAAGATCTCTGGGCTTCGCCGTGCGGTCCTGCACGGGCGGATGCCGGCGGACGAGAAGGATGCCGTGATGCAGGCGTTCGCCCGCGGTGAGATCGACGTGCTGATCGCGACGACCGTGATCGAGGTCGGCGTCGATGTGCCCAACGCGTCGACCATGATCATCCTCGATGCCGACCGCTTCGGCGTCTCCCAGCTTCATCAGCTCCGCGGACGCGTCGGCCGCGGTGGTGTCCCCGGTCTGTGCCTGCTGGTGACCGAGGCCGAGGAGGGCACGCTCGCGCGGGACAGGGTCGAGGCGGTCGCGGCGACGCTGGACGGCTTCGCTCTCGCCGAGGTCGATCTCGAGCTGCGCGGAGAGGGCGATGTGCTCGGTTCGACGCAGTCGGGCGTGCGTTCGTCGCTCAAGCTCTTGCGCGTGGTCAAGGACACGGCGCTGATCGCGCGGGCGCGCCAGCTCGCCGAGGACATCCTGGATGCCGACCCGCTGCTGGACAGGCATCCGGGCCTGCATGCGGCGATCGCGAGACGCGTCAGCGCAGAGGATCGAGCCGCCCTCGCGAAGAACTGACCCCGTCTCACGGTGCCCTAGGCTGGCAGTATGCGCCGTACTGAGCGAACGGAGTGAGCCGAAGTGAGCAGCCGGATCGCTGTCGTCCCGGGTTCTTTCGACCCGCCGACCCTGGGCCATCTCGATGTCATCCGTCGCGCGGCGAAGCTGTACGACGAACTCCACGTGCTCGTGGTGCACAACCCGGGCAAGGAGGCGATGCTTCCGATCGCCCAACGGCTGAGCCTGCTGGAGCAGTCCATCGCCGACGACGGCATGTCCGGTGACATCGTGGTCGGGGCGTGGAGCATGGGACTGCTCGTGGACTACGCGCGTGACGTCGGCGCTGGTGTTCTCGTCAAAGGCATCCGATCGCAGATCGATGTCGCCTACGAGACTCCGATGGCGATCGTGAACCGGCACCTGGCGGATATCGAGACGGTCTTCCTCCTGCCCGATCCTTCGCATGCTCTCGTATCGAGCTCGTTGGTGCGCCAGGTGGCAGGACTCGGCGGCGATGTATCGCCGTTCGTGCCGCGGGCGGTCGCCCAGTTCCTCGACACCGGAGCGCGCGGCATCTGAGCCGGTAGACTCGAAGAGTGAAATCCCGACTGAACGGACCCTTCGTGCTGCCCGCACGCGACATCGTGCGGCACCCGGGCGAGATGCGCGAGCATGCCTTCACGGTGCCTCTTCGCGAACAGTGGGGCGAGGGGATCGTCTCGTTCCCGGCCGGCTCCGACCTCGACCTGGACGTGCGCCTGGAGTCCGTTCATGAGGGCATCCTGGTGTCCGGAACGGCCGACGGAACGTACGAGGGAGTGTGCGGCCGATGCCTCACAGAGATCTCTGCGCCTGTCGAAGTCGAGTTCCAGGAGCTTTTCGCGTATCCTGGTGAGGAAGAAACTGACTTCGAGGTTCAAGACGACCACGTGGATCTTGAAACTCTGGTCAGGGATGCGGCGGTTCTGTCGCTTCCATTTCAGCCGGTGTGTCAGCCGGATTGCCCGGGTCTTGACCCGATCACGGGTGAACGACTGGCCACGAGCACCGGGGCAGAGACTGCCGCTCCCATCGATCCTCGATGGAGTGCGCTCCAACAGATCGCAGACCAGGGGAGTGCGGAAGATACCCGCGCGCCCGAGAACACAGAAGAGAGTTAGCCATGGCCGGTAACCCCCCGAAGCGCAAGGTTTCCCGTTCCAACACCCGCTCGCGTCGCGCGCAGTGGAAGGCGGCGCCCATCGCGCTCGTCAAGACCGTTGAGAACGGCAAGACCGTCTACAGCCGTCCGCACCAGGCGAAGGTCGTCACCGACTCGCAGGGCACCGAGCTGTTCCTCGAGTACAAGGGCCGCAAGGTCGCAGACGTCTGAATCACGGTCTCACGATCGTGACGGATGTCCCCGGTGGGACAGCGCCTCTCACCGCCAAGCTCAGGGTCGATATCGACCCTGAGCTTCTGGCATTGGCGCTGACCCACCGCTCATACGCGTACGAGCACGGCGGCATCCCGCACAACGAGCGTCTGGAGTTCCTGGGCGACTCGGTGCTCGGCCAGGCGGTCACGGTGATGCTGTTCACCACGCATCCGAGCCTGGACGAGGGCCAGCTGGCCAAACGGCGTGCGAGCGTCGTCTCGACGGTCGCATTGGCCGAGGTCGCCAGAGGCATCGGGCTGGGAGAGTTCATCCTGCTCGGCCGAGGCGAGGAGCAGACCGGCGGTCGGGACAAGGACTCGATTCTCGCGGACACGACGGAGGCCGTCATCGGCGCCACGTACCTGTCCGCCGGGCCGGATGCCGCGACCGATCTCGTGCTGCGGCTCATCGAGCCGCTGCTGGCGGACCCGGAGCGCTACGGCGCCGCGATGGATCCCAAGACGAGCCTGCAGGAGCTCGCGGCCCGTGTCGGCTCGCCGCCGCCGCTGTACTCGGTGCAGTCGGACGGCCCCGATCACGATCGCCGCTTCACTGCGACGGTCGTCGTCGGCGACGTGACGACCACCGGCGACGGGACGAGCAAGAAGACCGCCGAGATGGCCGCCGCGCTCACCGCGTGGCGGGTCCTCAGCGACCGTGCCTGAGCTCCCCGAGGTCGAGGTGGTCCGCGCCGGTCTCGCACCGGCCGTCATCGGCGCGCGGGTCTCCAGCGTCGCGGTTCTCGACGAGCGGGCGCTCACGCGGCATCCGGCCGGTGCAGCCGATTTCGCAGGGCTCCTCGAAGGCGCGACGATCGCCGGTGCCGAACGCCGCGGCAAATTCCTCTGGATGCCGTTGGTCGGCGCGGGCCGCGCCCTGACCGCGCATCTCGGCATGAGCGGACAGATGCTGCTGCGCGCTCCCGATGCCCCTGCCGAGCGGCACGAGCGCATCAGGCTCGGCATCCGTCACCCGCAGCACGGAGAGCTCGCCGTCGTCTTCGCGGATCAGCGGACGTTCGGTTCGCTCGCGGTCGACGCCCTCGTGCCCGATGGCGACGATCTCGTTCCGAGTCAGGTCCGTCATATCGCCCGCGATGCGCTGGATCCGGCGTTCGATGATGCTGTGTTCGTCGCCTCCGTGCGTCGGCGCTCGAGCGCCATCAAGCGCATCCTGCTGGACCAGACGCTGATCAGCGGCATCGGCAACATCTACGCCGACGAGTCGCTGTGGGCTGCTCGCATCCACCCCGAGACCCACGGACGTGCGCTCTCGGCGCAGGCCGTGCGCCGGCTGCTCGGCGAGGTGCGCCTGGTGCTCGAGAAGGCTCTCGCCGAGGGCGGTACGAGTTTCGACGCGCAGTACGTGAACGTCAACGGGCAGGCGGGGTACTTCGCCCACTCGCTCAACGCGTACGGCCGCGGCGGACAGCCGTGCCCGCGGTGCGGCGGGGAGATCCGGCGCGATGCCTTCATGAACCGCTCGAGTCACTACTGCCCGCGGTGTCAGCGCCGGCGAACGGCGGCCTGACACCGCAGGCAGCGCGGATCTCACGCCTCGACGAAGCTGCGCGCCAGGATCGGGCGCGTCACGCGCGTCGAGGCCCACACCAGAGCGATGCCCGTGGCGATCACGGCTGCGATCGTCGCCACCGAGACGGGTGCCGTGATCAGCGCGATGCCGAGCAGCGGGAAGATCAGCACGGCTGCGCACAGTGCGGCGCCGATCGTCGTCAGCAGCAGCGGGGACATCACCGCGCGACGCCGAGCGCTGTCGAGCGTCTGCAGCGGCATCCCGAGTCGGTGCAGACTCCGGTGCAGCTCGCGCTGGTCCAGGATCTCCGCGGCCTGGTTGACCCCGACGGATGCCGCGACCATCAGGAAGGAGCCGATGAGCGTGATGATGAGTCCGGTGCGGATGTCGACGATCAGCGCGAGATCCGCCGGATTCGACGACGCGCTCATGACGTCCATCACCGCGACGCCGCTGCCCGCGAACACGGCCATGAAGCTCGCCATCGTGACGCCACTGATCTGGCGCCACGCCGCCTTGGGCGATTCGAGCACGAGGCGGGCGGACAGCAGCTGGTCGGGGCGCTCAGCGCGGCGCAGCTGACGTCTTGCCTGGACCGCGACAGCCCACGGGCCGATGAGGTTCAGCACGGCGAGACCGACGGCGAACAGCGCGGCCACGACCAGGATCGTCACGAGGATCCCGCCGATCCCGGGGAAGATCTGCATCGCGACGAAGGCCGCCGCGACGACGAGCACGCCGCCGACAGCGCGCATCCAGTGCGCCTTGGGCACATCCGTGCGCATCCGCACGCCGAGCGGCGAGATGACGACACGACGCAGACCGATGACCGCGCTGACGGCTGCCAGCAGGAGCACACCGAGCACGACGAGGGCGATGATTCCGACGGGCAGCAGGACGCCGGCCCAGCCCAGTGGCTGGCCACGGAACGGGATGAGCCCGATCGCGGGTGACAGCGCCAGGTATCCGAGGACACCGGCGACAGCGCCGACTGCGGCGACCGCGACGGATTCGACGACGGTCGCCACGATGACGCCGGCCGGAGAAACGCCGAGCAGACGCAGTGTGGAGAGGCGTTCGTCGCGGCGACGGGCCGACAGACGCGCGGCCGCGCCGCCGAGACCGGCGAGCGGGACGACGAGCAGGACGAGGGCGATCGCCGCCAGACCCTGGTAGACGACACCCTCCGGATCGGTCCACGTCCAGAAGGTCTGCGCGCCGCCGGTGACCGTGAGCACGAGTGCTGTCACGATGCCGAAGGCGACGATCGGCAGCACGACGACGGCGCCGGCCCCGGGCGCCGGGCGCAGCAGCAGAGCGAGGACGCGCAGGTTCATGCCGCGACCTCCGTCTGGACGATGCGGCCGTCGCGCACGTGCACGATCCGGGAGCAGCGCTGGGCGACCGAGGAGTCGTGGGTCACGACGACGAGGGTCCGTCCCTGTCCTGTGGTCGACCACAGCAGCGCATCCATCACCTCGGAGGAGGTGCGCGAATCGAGAGCACCCGTCGGCTCGTCGGCGAACACGATCTCGGCGCCGGTCACCTGGGCGCGTGCGATCGCGACGCGCTGCGCCTGTCCTCCGGACAGCTCGCCGATGCGGCGCTGCTCCATTCCGGCGAGGCCGAGCGATGCGAGCCAGCCGGCCGCATGCTCCTCGGCCGCCCGCCGAGGGGTGCCGTTGATCATCAGCGCGAGGGACACGTTCTCTATCGCCGTCAGCTCCGGGATGAGCAGTCCCTGCTGGAAGACGAAACCGAACGACTCGCGTCGGAGACGGGAGCGCTCGGATTCTCCGAGGGCCGTCACCTCCAGGGCTGCTCCGGATGCCGGAGTGAACGTGACGCGACCGGCATCCGGTGCCGTGATGCCGGCGAGAACGTGCAGGAGCGTCGTCTTGCCGGAGCCGGACGCGCCCATGATCGCCACGGATTCGCCTCGGGTGACCACGAGATCAACGCCGGCGAGGGCGCGCGTGGTGCCGAAGGTCTTCTGCAGTGCGTTGGCGGTGAGGACGGAAGCATTCATGTCTTCAGCTTCGTCGCACGCTGCGTCCGGCACATCGGCCCCGCGATGCAGTTCCGTCCGTGCGGGTCATCCGGAAGGATGATCCGCACGGACGGGGAGTGCGGTCAGTCGAGCTTCTTCTGCCAGGCGCCCGCATGCGAGACCGACACGAAACCGAGCGCCTCGTTGATCGCGAGCATCGGCCGGTTCTCCTCGGCGTTGAACGTCGACACCCGTGGTGACTCGGGGGCGACGGCGTGCCAACGCAGCAGATTGGCGCACTTGACGAGCATCCCGAGCCGATGGCCGCGGTGCTCGTGCAGCACGAGCGTGCAGAACTGGTGCGTCACCTCGGTGCGGTCGGCACCGATCACGAGCTCGTTGAAGGCGGCGAGGCGGCCGGTGGTCACGTGCTGGGCCGCGACGACCGACATCGTCTGGCCGCCCTCGAGCAGGCGTGCTTCACGGCGCTCGACGCGCGCAGCATCCCAGGTCTCCTCGTCGACTTCCAGGGCGCCGGCTGGGACGTCCGTCGACATGCGCGAGAGGGCCCAGGCGTATCCCTCCTGCAGCTCCGGCGGAGTGGGGATGGTCCACTCGACGAGCCGATAGTCCTCACCGGCGGCGATGCTCGACTGCTCGAACCCTGCACGCACAGCGTCCATCGGAGCCTGCAGATCGAAGGCGCTGTTGCGCTCGACCTGCTCGAGGGCGAAGCCCGCGCTCGCGAGCAGCCGCGCGAGCGGAGTGTCCGCTACGACGCCCCATCCCGTTGTGGGCGTGATCGTCGGACCGTCGGTCCGCCCCGGGTGGAGAGTCCAGGTCTGCATGACCTTGCGGCCGAGCGCCCTCGTCTCCTCCTCGGCGCGGGCGAGCAGAGCATCTTCGATGCCGCGACCCCAGTTCTGCGGCAGCACCATCAGATCGAACTGCGTGCTGGTCGGCTCGGCGGTGGCGTGGCCGACGATCACGCAGCCGACGATCGCGCCCGCATCGCGGACGATGAAGATGCGCTGGATCTGATCAGCGGTGTCGCGCAGACCGGCCAACAGTTCCGCAGGGGTCTGCGACAGGTCGTCCGTGCCTGCGTCGTCGGCGCAGACCGCGTTGTTCAGGGCGACGACGGCGAGGAAATCCGCAGCATCGCGAGCGTCCACAGCCGCCGGGAGGACGAGTTCTTCCAGCGGGAGGGTTTCGTTCATGTGAGGTCCTTCTTCCAGGCGCCCTCGTAGGCGAAGCCGGTGAAGCCGATGTCCTCGTTGATCGAGAGCATCGGACGATTCTCTTCCGCGTTGTACGTGACGACCCGAGCGGATGCCGGGTACTGCTCGTGCCAGGCGAGAAGGCCGGCGGTCTTCACGAGCATGCCCAGGCGATGCCCGCGGTGCGCGGACAGCACCAGGGTGTCGTACTGGTGGGTGGTGGCGCTCGGATCCGAGCTCATCGCCAGTTCGTTGAAGGCGCAGAGTTCGCCGGTGCGGACGTGCTGCGCCGCCGTGACCTGCATCGACCAGCCCTTCTGGGCGATGCGTTCGTCCTGTCGGACGACGCGGTCGGCATCCCAGGTCTCTTCCGGCATGTCCAGGTCGCCCTCGGGCACATCAGTGGACATACGGGACTTCATCCATGCGTAGCCGTCGACGTACTCGGCGGGCGTGGGCAGCATCCAGCGCACCACGCGATACTCGTGCGCGTGACGGGCGGCCTCGTCTCGCAGCGCCGTGACGCGGTCGACCGCACCGTCGGTCCAGAGGAACTCGCTGGCGCGCTCGACCTGTTCCAGACGGAAACCGCTGCGGGCGAGGAAGCGCGCCGAGCGATCAGCCGGCACAGAGCCGAAACCGGTCGGCGACGCCAGTGGTTCGGCACGCGAACCATCGTCATGATGCTCGGCCCAGTGCAGCAGCTTGCGCACACCGGCGTCACGAGCGACGGACTCGACATGCTCGTACACGGCGCGGCCGAGGCCGCGGCCGGCGGCTTCGCGGAGTATGGCGACGATGACGAGCGCCGTGTCCTGGTCGCCGTCCTGCGAGATGTCGAGAGCGGCGCACCCGAGCATCCGATCGCCTGAGGCGACGTACCACTGGCGGCGTGTGCGGTCGGGCGTGCTGTAGAGCAGCGGGAGCAGGGCCTCGGCCTCGAGTGCATCGTCATCCCTGCCGGTGCTCTCGAGGAGCGCCGCATTGCGGACGTCCGCGTACGCGCGCACCAGCGGGGTGGGGGCTGCGCCCGCTCGTGCCGGAAGCACGAGCGGGTGCAGCATCGCGGTGTCGGTGAGCGGAATGCTCATGTCTTCTCCTCCGGTCAGCGCAGCTGGTGCTGCAGATCGAAAGCGAGCATGGTGAGCGCTTCGCGCTGTGTCAGGTGCGGCGCGCCGGGGAAGAACGACGGCACGTCCACCTCGGCCGGCACCGGCCGACGGCGCTGGGTCCGCAGGAGCAGCCAGAGGCCGATCCGCAGGGACAGGCGGTCGGCCAGAGCGAGCTCCGTGCGGTCGACCGGGACGGGAATCTCCAGGATCTCGCGATCCTGGGGACAGGGCGGGTGTGCGGTGCTGCGGTGCAGCTGTGCGATGGTCACTTCGAACTCCAGTGATGGTTGTGGTGGTGATGGAAGATGCCCGTATGCGACGCCGGGTCGCCGAGACGATCCGGCGTCGCACGGTGGGCGGGGGAAGCCGACCCGACGGACGACTGCGGAGAGCAGAAGCCGGGATACGGCGGGGGAGAGTGAACGGCCGTGACGCGGAGGTCAGAGGGACGTGGCGCGCAGAATGCGGCGGAGAAGGGCCCACTGAGGGCCGGATTTCTCAGGTTGCGGTTCTACGAGAGCGCGCTGCGGAGGCCGAAGGATGCGGTTACCGAATGCGCTGGACGCGGCGCCGCAAAGGCGCGCGTATCGAGGCCTGTGGCCTGTGCGATGAGCTGAATCATGATCGGTAACCTCCTTCCGAGTGGCGTTCCGGTCTGTCACGCTAGCGAACCATCCGCGGTGCGTCAAGCATTCTCCCAGGAAGACGGCGTGTCGCGTCGGTGCGGATCCATCGTCCCGCCGTGTGGGATGCCGGTTCTGCCGCGGAATTCCGGTAGCGTAGCCGCCGTGATTCTCCCCGGACGAGCGGTGCCCGCATGCATCTGAAGAGCCTGACGCTCAAGGGCTTCAAGTCGTTCGCGCAGCCGACCACGTTCGTGTTCGAACCGGGAGTCACCTGCATCGTCGGCCCCAACGGATCCGGTAAGTCGAACGTCGTCGACGCGCTCGCGTGGGTGATGGGAGAGCAGGGCGCCAAGACCCTGCGCGGCGGCAAGATGGAGGACGTCATCTTCGCCGGCACATCGACGCGCGGCCCACTCGGCCGAGCCGAGGTGCAGCTGACCATCGACAACAGCGATGGCGCGCTTCCGATCGAGTACGCCGAGGTGACGATCAGTCGCACGCTGTTCCGCAACGGCTCGAGCGAGTACGCGATCAACGGCTCCAGCTGCCGTCTGCTGGACGTGCAGGAGCTGCTGAGCGACTCGGGTCTGGGTCGGGAGATGCACGTGATCGTCGGGCAGGGACGCCTGGACACCGTGCTGCAGGCGTCACCCGAGGACCGCCGAGGATTCATCGAGGAGGCCGCAGGAATCCTCAAGCACCGGCGGCGCAAGGAGAAGACTCTCCGGAAGCTCGACGCCATGGAGACCAACCTCACGCGGCTGAGCGATCTGGCGGGTGAGATCCGTCGGCAGCTGAAGCCGCTCGGGCGCCAGGCCGAGATCGCACGCGAGGCGCAGACGATCGCCGCTGTGGTCCGCGACGCGAAAGCGCGCATCTTCGCGGACGACGTGGTCGCGCTGCGGACCGCGCTGGCCGATCACACCCGTACCGAGCAGGAGCGGCACACCGAGAGACTCGTGCTGACCGACCAGGCCGACCAGGTCAGGGCGGAGATCGCGCGACTCGAGGCCGACCAGAATTCCGCGGCGGTCGATGCGGCGCGTGGCGTGGCCTTCGGTCTCGAGCAGGTGCAGGAGCGCATGCGCGGCCTGTACACGCTCGCGAATCAGCGTCTGGCTCTGCTCGGATCCGAGGACGACGACGCAGCCGTGGCGTCGGTGACGGTCACCCAGGCGACGATCGACGAGGCCAAGGACGAGATCACCCGGATCTCCGAAGGGCTCGGCGATGCGCAGGATGCCGCAGCGGCCGCG
This sequence comes from Microbacterium sp. M, assembly GCF_045181065.1. Classification (GTDB taxonomy): domain Bacteria; phylum Actinomycetota; class Actinomycetes; order Actinomycetales; family Microbacteriaceae; genus Microbacterium. Next base: position 1,642,532 of record NZ_CP173721.1, read on the forward strand.
AGTCGCGAGGTGATGCAGGCCCGCGCAGAGCTGGACACCCTTGACGTCGACATCGCCGAGCAGAGCGCGCTGGTCTCCGAATACGACATGCGTCTGACGTCTCTCCGAGGAAACGCGGAGGCCGCGGCATCCGCTCTGGCCGCTGTCCGCGGTGCCGTACTGCGTCAGGAGAATGCACTGGAGGCTGCCCACACGCGCCGACGCGAGGCGGCCGAGGCGCTGGAGGCGATCGAGGACGCGGAGGCGCCGGAGGGCACAGCGGCCGAGCACGCTGCGGAGTACGAGGCGGCACAGGCCGCTGCCACCGCGGCGGAGACGGAGCGCGACGGGTTGCGGGAGCGACTGCACGCAGCCGAGCGCGAGGTCGATTCGCTCACCGCCAAGACCTCTGCACTCACGAGCGCGCTGTCGCTCTCGGGCGGCGCCGCCGAGATCGTGAAGATGGGCGGGACCGGCGTCCGCGGGCTCGTCGGCGACGCCGTGCAGGTGCGGGCGGGCTTCGAGGCCGCGATCGCGGCGGTGCTCGGGCCGCTCGCCGAAGGAGTGCTCGTCGACACTCTCGACGATGCGATCGGGCTGGTCGAGGACGCCGATCGCGGGGTGGTGGACTTCGTGATCGCCGCGGCGGCACGGCCGACGACGGCCACCAGCGCCATCGACGGGGTCACGGCGGCCAGCGAGGTCGTCACGGCTCCCGACGGGGTTCTCGGCATCCTCTCGCACGTGCTCATCGCCGACGACCTGACCGCGGCGAAGGCAGCGCGTGCGACGCTGGATGCGATGGCCGACACCATGACGACCATCGTGACCTCCGCCGGCGAGGTGCTCACGGCACAGACGCTGCGCGCAGGCTCCGGGGCCGAGCGATCGCGGCTGGAGCTCACTGCCGAACGGGACGCTGCGGCCGAACGGCTGGACGAGGTCCGCGTGATCGTCGACTCGTTGCGCGATGCGCGCGAGGATGCGACCGAGCGGGTCGAGAGCGCCCGACGCCACGCCAAGGAAGCGCTGCGTGCGCTGCGTGAGCACGATGCGGCACTGGCGACTTATGCGGAGCAGGTGAACCGCGTCACCGTGCAGCACGAGTCCGCGGTCGCCGAATGCGAGCGCCTCGAGTCGGGGCTGGTGCAGGCGCAAGCCGCCGTCGCGGATGCCGAGAAGAACGCCGCTGCGGCCAAGGCCGAGGTTGAGTCCGCCGAATCCGCACCGCGACCGGTACTGGACGCCTCAGCGCGCGATGGCCTGCTCGAGGCGCTCGAAGCGGCGCGCGAGGGCGAGGTGCGGGCGCGCCTCGAGATCGAGACTCTGCGTGAGCGCGTGCGCGCCGCGCAGGCTCGTGTCGGTTCGCTCGAGCGTCAGCGCGAGCAGGAGCGCGATGCAGCCGCCGAAGCGGCGCGCCGCGCGGTGATCCGGCGGGCCCAGCGCGAAGCCGCCTCGGGCGTCGCCGCCGAACTGCCACGGATCCTCGACTCCCTGGATCGTTCTGTGGCCGAGGCGCGGCTGGCCCTCGCGGAAGCCGAGGCGGCGCGGTCTGCGCAGAACGAGGAGCTCACCGCGTTGCGGGCCCAGGAGAACACCCTGCGCGACCGGCTCGCAGGTCTCACGGAGAGCGTGCACGGCCTCGAGCTGCAGATCCACGAGAAGAAACTGCACCTGTCCAGCCTGCTCGACCGGGTCTCCAGCGAGCTCGCTCTGGACGAAGATATTCTCGTTGCGGAATATGGGCCGGATCAGTTGGTTCCGCGGGACCCTGCCGAGCTCGCTGCGCCGGGCCCGCCCCTGGACGACGCTGAGGATACCGCTGATGCGGAGGACGCCGCCGGCGACGTGAGCGGCGTGCCGTACGACCGGCGCGTGCAGGAGCGGCGGCTGCGAGAGGCGGAGCGCAAGCTCGGTCAGCTCGGCCGGGTCAACCCGCTCGCGCTGGAGGAGTTCGCCGCGCTCGAACAGCGGCACGCGTTCCTCACCGAACAGCTCGCCGATCTGACCAGGACGCGGCAGGACCTGCTCACGATCATCGCGGACCTCGACGAGCGGATGCAGACGATCTTCGCGAGCGCGTTCGAGGACACCAGGCAGGCGTTCACCGAGGTCTTCCCCCTGCTGTTCCCCGGTGGGACGGGGAGCATCTCGCTCACCGACCCGGAGAACATGCTGACCACCGGGATCGAGGTCGCCGTGCGGCCCGTCGGAAAGAAGATCGAGCGGCTGTCGCTGCTGTCCGGCGGCGAGCGGTCGCTGGCAGCGGTCGCGTTGCTCGTGGCGATCTTCAAGGCGCGCCCCAGCCCCTTCTACATCCTCGACGAGGTCGAGGCGGCGCTCGACGACGCGAACCTCGGCCGGCTGCTGACCGTGTTCGAGCAGTTGCGCGAGAGCTCGCAGCTGCTGGTCATCACCCACCAGAAGCGCACGATGGAGATCGCCGACGCCCTCTACGGCGTCTCGATGCGTCAGGACGGCGTGTCAGCCGTCGTCGGCCAGCGCGTCGGCGATCGCGCGGCAGCGGCGAGCTGACCCGCTACAGCCCTCTTTCGAACTCGGCGACGACACCCGCGAACCCGTCCACGTCCTGCGCCCTGTGCTGGGCACCCGGCAGCACAACGTGCCGCGCGCCACGGCCGGCGAGGACGCCGGCGATCACCTCGTACTCGTCGTTCCATCCGCCGGTCACCACCAGGGTCGGGATGCCGTCGAGCATGTCCTGACGCACTCCATGTCCCCATGGCAGGTTCGTCCTGGCCCAGCGTTCGGCGACGGGACGCTCGTCATCCCACCGCGCTGCGTCGAACGGCCCTCCGAACATGAGGGGACGCAGGATCGCCCAGAACCCGCGCAGGTTCCCGGCGTCCGCCTGCGTCCGTGCCTCGGCCACGATGCCGATGTGCCGTTCGATCGCGGGATGTCCTCTGGCGATGTCGTACAGCGCCGGCTCCACGAGCACGAGACCTTTCGGCTGCATGGCGCGTGCGGAGAGCGCCGCAGGCACGGCGCCGATCGAGTGGGCGAATACGAGAGCGCCTTGAGGACGCTCGGCGAGAAGATGCGCCTGCTCGGCGACGCTCTTCGGTCCGAAAGTCAGGAACTCGCCACCCGCGTCCGCTTGAGACGGCCACGCGGACGCACCCTGGCGACCGCCTCCGTGGACGTAGAGCCGACTGAGCGCTGCCTGCATCCCGCGATGATATCGGGGCCGTAGGCTGGAGGCATGGCGGAGAAGTCCTGGTCCCTCGGTCGCGCACTGCGCGGCATGTTCGTCAAACCCACGATCGACGAGACGACGTGGGAGGACCTCGAGACCGCCCTGATCACCGCCGACTTCGGCCCGGACATCACCGAACGCGTCGTCGAGGAGCTGCAGGGCAAGGTCGAGAAGTACCGCACGACCGACCCGAAGGACCTCCAGCGGATGCTGCGGGAAACCCTCGAGGAGCACTTCGCGAAGTTCGACACGACACTCAAGCTCACCGAACGTCCGGCCGTCGTGCTGGTCGTCGGGGTGAACGGCGTCGGCAAGACGACCACGATCGGCAAGTTCACCAAGTTCCTCCGTCGCTATGAGCGCAGTGTCGTCGTCGGTGCGGCCGACACGTTCCGCGCGGCCGCGGTCGATCAGCTGGCCACCTGGGCGCAGCGCGCCGGAGCCGCGATCGTTCGGCCGCAGCAGGAGGGGCAGGACCCGGCATCCGTCGCTTTCCAGACGGTCGAGTACGCCAAGAGCCAGGGCGTCGAGATCGCGATCATCGACACGGCAGGCCGCCTGCACACCAAGGGCGGGCTGATGGATGAGCTCGGCAAGATCCGCCGGGTCGTCGAGAAGCAGGCGCCGATCAGCGAGGTTCTCCTCGTGCTCGACGCGACCACCGGGCAGAACGGCGTCATGCAGGCCGAGTCGTTCCTGCAGCACGCCGGGGTCACCGGACTCGTGATCACGAAGCTCGATGGTTCGGCCAAGGCGGGCTTCGTGCTCGCCGTGCAGGAGCGCACCGGCATCCCGGTGAAACTGCTCGGTCAGGGCGAGGGCATCGATGATCTCACGGGCTTCACGCCGCACGCGTTCGTGCAGGCGCTGGTCGGCCAGTGATCGGGACTACCGCGAGCGCGCGGGGACTGGTTTCATAGCGTTATGGCGATCGAACACGACTATTTCGGGCTCCTGTCCTCAGGGCCGGACGGATCGATCTTCTGGTCGGAGACGGTCGAGTTCGGCGACCAGTCCGTGACCGTCGATCTCACGGCGCCGGACCAGGACGATGTATCGCCTGACGCGCTCGACATCGCCGCCGCGCTCATCTCCGGCCTGGAGGATGTCGACGCCACAGCCCGCCGCGGCATGCTCGCCGAGGTCGACGATCGCACCAGTGAGGTGACCGAGTACATCCTCCAGCAGCAGGAGGCGTACGGAGACGAGCTCGTCGATGTTCTGGTCGACGTCTCGGGCGATGCCGCCGTCGACATCATCCGATCGCTCAAACTGATGAGCATGACGATTCTCGCGGACGAGCACGGCGGCTCCGAACCGTTCGCCGTGCTCGAGTACGCGCTGGATGCCGAGGACACCGACGACGTTCTGCTGGTGAACCTGGCGTCCGACGGCACCGTCCAATCGGTGATGAGCGCGGACTAGCGCTGAGCGGGATCACACCGCCTGTGCGAAGCCCAGGTCGGCGCTTTCCGCGATGTGCGCGAGGTGGGACGGGATCTCGCGCCCCTTCGACACCATCGACTGCGCCCACAGCCGACCGGCGCGGTACGACGAGCGCACGAGCGGACCCGCGAGCACGCCGAGGAACCCGATCCGCTCGGCCTCCTCCTTGAACTCGACGAACTCCGCCGGCTTCACCCAGCGCGCCACCGGCAGGTGACGCGGTGTGGGGCGCAGATACTGCGTGATCGTGATGATGTCGCACCCGGCGTCGTGGAGATCCTGCAGCGCCTGGACGACCTCCTCCGGCTCCTCGCCCATGCCGAGGATCAGGTTGGACTTCGTGATGAGTCCGGCATCCCGACCCTGTGTGAGCACGTTCAGCGAGCGCTCGTATTTGAAGGCGGGACGGATGCGCTTGAAGATCCGCGGGACGGTCTCGACGTTGTGCGCGAACACCTCTGGGCGCGCGTCGAAGATCTGGCCGAGGAAGGCCGGGTCGGCGTTGTGCTCGTTCGCGAGCAGCTCGACGCCGGTGTTCGGGTTCAGCTCGTGGATCTTGCGCACCGTCTCCGCGTTGAGCCATGCACCCGTGTCCGGGAGATCGTCGCGCGCCACACTCGTGACGGTCGCGTAGCGCAGTCCCATCTGGCGCACGCTCTCGGCGACGCGGCGGGGCTCATCCGTGTCGTAGGCGTCCGGCTTGCCGGTGTCGATCTGGCAGAAGTCGCAGCGACGCGTGCACTGCGAGCCGCCGATCAGGAACGTCGCCTCCTTGTCCTCCCAGCACTCGAAGATGTTGGGGCAGCCGGCCTCCTGGCAGACGGTGTGCAGGCCCTCGTCCTTCACGAGCGCATGCAGCGCCTGGTACTCCGGCCCCAGCTTCGCCTTGGTCTTGATCCACTCGGGCTTGCGCTCGATCGGCGTCTCGGCGTTGCGGATCTCAAGACGCAGCAGCTTGCGTCCATCCGGTGCTGCGGCGCTCATGCCGGCACCCCCGCGTACTCGGCGGCGAAGGCGGCGGCGACCTGCTCGACGATGTCGCCGGGGGAGACGTCGCGTCCCACCACCTCGCTCACCGTCGTGACTCCGGCGTCCGTGATCCCGCACGGGATGATGCCGCGGAATCCGGCGAGGGTGTTGTCGCAGTTGATCGCGAAACCGTGCATCGTCACGCCCTGTTGGACGCGCACGCCGATGGCGGCCACTTTGTCCTCGCTGAGGGGGCGGCGCACCCAGACGCCGCTGCGGCCCTCGACCTGGTATCCGTCGACGCCGAGCGGGCGCAGCACGTCGATCAGCAGACGCTCGAGTCGTCGCACGTGGGCGACGACATCCATCGGCTCCGGCAGGCGCACGATCGGATAGCCGACCAGCTGACCCGGCCCGTGCCAGGTGATCTTGCCGCCGCGGTCGACGTCGATCACGGGTGTGCCGTCCTGCGGTCGCTCCTGCGGCTCGGTGCGCTTGCCCGCCGTGTACACGGCCTCGTGCTCGAGCAGGATGAGCGTGTCGGGGCCGGCTCCGGACACGACATCGGCATGGATGCGCCGCTGCAGGTCCCAGCCGTCGAGATAGGGAACGAACTCGGGGTCGAGTCCGGCGATCTGGATATCGAGCATGCTCGTCCTTCATCTGTTGTTGGATGCGGTCCAACAATACGCCTCTTCCGGACGATCGGGACGAGACGGCACGCGATACGGTGAAGGGGTGACCACCGACAGCCGTGCAGGGCGCCCCCGCGCCTCGTCTCGCGAGACTCTCGCCGAGGCTGCCTGCGAGCTGTTCCTCGAGCAGGGGTACGAAGCGACATCGATCGCCGACATCACCCGCCGCGCTGGCGTCAGCCGCTCCAGCTTCTTCAACTACTTCTCGTCGAAGAGCGACGTGCTCTGGTCGGGGATCGATGAGCGCATCGACCAGGCGATCAGTGCGCTCCGAGCGCTCGGACCAGATGCCGATGGCGACGCCGTGCGCAGCATCCTGCTCCTGGTGGTGCGCGACTTCGCCCCGGACCCGCTCGCGCTGGCACTGCGCAATTCGGCAGCCATGGGGCTCGATGACGAGCTCATCGGCGAGACGGGGCTGCGCCTCGCGCAGCTGGCCGCGGCGATATCCGAGGCGGCGAGGGCATCGGGGATCGATGTGATCCGCGCCGACATCCTCGGCGCCGCGCACGCGGCCGCCGTGATCTCCTCGCTGCGGGTGTGGGCGGAGCAGGGGGCCGGACAGCTGTCCGTGGAGTCGGTACTGCTGGAAGCACTCGGCACGATCCACGATCTGCCCTGGGCCATCTGAACCCGGCAGCGGACGAAACGCCCGCTGCCGGACATGTCATGAGTGAAGCCACCGACGAGGAGGAACTCATGACCAGGGATCAGTTGGATGACCTGCTGGATGCTTCGGCGCCTGCCGCGCGGACGATCGCGTCGAGCGATGTGCGGGCGATGGTGCTCGATGCGCGGGCGCAGGCGGCGCCGCGGCAACCGCGGGCGAAGAAGGCGGCGCTCGTGACAGGTGTTCTTGCGTTGCTGATGGTGGGTGGTGCCGGGGTGGCGACGGCGTCCGATTACTGGGCCGCTCTGAACAATCCGGTCGGCTCGTACACCTATCAAGTGCCGAGCGGCGCAACGTGCGAGGTCGTCTTCGGGGATGTGCAGATCGTCGAGCGGCGCGACCGCGCGCGACGTGATCAGCTCGAGAGCGAGTTGAAGGCGTGGTTTCAGGCAACGGATGTCATCGAGATCGCCGAGTCGCAGGTCGATGAGTACATCCGAGATCGTCACGACGCGCTGGTGGCGACGGGCCGGGTTCAGGGCGAGCTCATCGGATACGACCTCGACATGGCCTACGCCTACGCGATCGATCAGTCCATCTCCGACCAGGCCATGGCCGAGTTCGAGCGCGTGGGGGTCCTGGACGAGATCGCGGGCTACGGTTCCCAAGGGCGATGCCCGGAGCTCGACAAGTGACCCGCCGTCCCGCCGACGCCGCGCTGATCGCCGCGTTCGAGGCATCCGCGTCCGACCTGCTCGCGTATCTCTCGCGTCGTACGAACGCCGACGATGCCCCGGATCTTCTCGGCGAAGCGATGATCGTCGCCTGGCGCCGGGTCAAAGAGCTCCCCGCCGATCCGGAGCGCGCGCGGATGTGGCTGTTCGGCATCGCCCGCGGCACGCTGCAGAACCATGCCAGAGGCGAGCGTCGCCGCTGGGCGCTGGCCGATCGCATCCGCGGACATTTCCGAGAGGACGCGACGGCGCCGGCCGCGGACGCCGGAAGCGAGGTCCGCGACGCGATCGATCGCCTCGAGCCCGACCTCGCCGAACTGGTCAGGCTCGTGCACTGGGACCGGCTCAGTCTCACGGATGCCGCCGAGATGCTCGGCATCCCGGCATCCACCGCGCGAGGTCGTTACCAGCGCGCGAAAGAGCACCTGCGGGCCGCGCTGAGGGTGGAGGTTCCGCTCGCGTAGAATCGAGAGCACCATGGCTACCTTTGGCACGCTCTCCGATCGGCTCACCGAGACCTTCCGCAACCTGCGCACGAAGGGAAAGCTGACAGCCGCCGATGTCGACGGCACAGTCCGCGAGATCCGTCGCGCCCTGCTGGATGCCGACGTCGCCCTCGTCGTCGTCAAGGAATTCACTGCGAAGGTCCGTGAGCGCGCTCTCGGCGACGAGGTCAACAAGGCCCTGAACCCGGCGCAGCAGGTCGTGCAGATCGTCAACGAGGAGCTCGTGGGCATCCTCGGTGGCGAGCAGCGGCGCCTCGAGTTCGCGAAGACGCCGCCGACTGTCATCATGCTGGCGGGTCTGCAGGGTTCGGGTAAGACGACGTTCGCCGGCAAGCTCGCCAAGATGCTCGAGAAGGACGGTCACACGCCGCTCCTCGTCGCCGCCGACCTGCAGCGTCCGAACGCCGTGAACCAGCTGCAGGTCGTCGCCGAGCAGGCCGGTGCCACGATCTACGCCCCCGAGCCGGGCAACGGCGTCGGTGACCCCGTGAAGGTCTCGCGCGACGGCGTCGAGTACGCGCGCCGCCAGCTGCACGACGTGGTCATCATCGACACCGCCGGACGCCTCGGCGTCGACGCCGAGCTGATGAAGCAGGCCGCCGACATCCGCAAGGCCACGAACCCGGACGAGGTCCTGTTCGTCATCGACGCGATGATCGGTCAGGATGCCGTGAACACGGCGAAGGCGTTCCAGGAGGGCGTCGACTTCACCGGCGTCGTGCTGTCGAAGCTCGACGGCGACGCGCGCGGTGGAGCCGCCCTGTCGGTGGCATCCGTCACGGGGCGTCCGATCATCTTCGCGTCGACCGGTGAGGGGCTCGACGATCTCGAGGCGTTCCACCCGGACCGCATGGCGAGCCGCATCCTCGACCTCGGTGACGTTCTCACCCTGATCGAGCAGGCGCAGCAGGCGTTCGACGAGGAAGAGGCGATGAAAGTCGCCGAGAAGCTTGCGAACGAGGCCTTCACGCTCGAGGACTTCCTCGACCAGCTTCAGCAGATGAAGAAGATGGGATCGATGAAGAAGATGCTCGGGATGCTCCCGGGCATGGGCCAGATGAAGCAGCAGCTGGACGACTTCGACGAGCGCGAGATCGACCGCACCGAGGCCATCATCCGTTCGATGACGCCGGGCGAACGTCGCAACCCGAAGGTCCTCAACGGCTCGCGCCGACTGCGCATCGCGCGCGGTTCCGGCATGACCGTCACCGACGTCAACCAGCTCGTCCAGCGGTTCGAGCAGGCGGCCAAGATGATGAAGACCGTCGCGCGAGGCGGTACGCCCCAGATCCCCGGTATGGGTCCGGTTCCCGGCATGGGCCGCACCGGCGCGTCGGCCAAACGCGGCAAGAAGGGCAAGTCCAAGGGTCCGTCGCGCTCTGGCAACCCGGCCAAGCGCGCAGCCGAGAACGCGGGCGCTCCCGTCGGACAGCCGACGGGTTCGGGATTCGGCCTGGGCGGCGGCGGTCAGGCAGCGCCCAGCGAGGCCGATCTCGCCGAGATCCAGAAGCTGTTCGGCAAGGGCTGAGTCCCGCGACCCCCGCTCAACGAGCGAGGTGGGCGGAGCCGGTGGCATCGACGCCATGCGCGTCGCGCAGCGTCGAGAGGGTGTCGTCGATCTCGGCATCCGTTCGGACGGCATCCCAGCCCAGCAGCGGCGCGAGGGCGGCCGCGATCGTCCGGATCGCGTCGACGTCCGCATCGCCGGTGAAGGCGAGGCTCGTGCGCCGGAAGACGACGTCGCCCACGTGCTGCACCTTCTCGTGCTCGACCATCCAGGCCAGCTCGCGGGTCGACAGGGCGTCGCCCAGCAGAGGCTCATCGTTCTCCAGTGCGAGGAAGTCCGCGACGTCTGCCGCCCGCGTGCCGTAGCGCGTGAAGAGCACACGTCCACGGGCCGTGTCGCCGACGTTCTGACGCAGCCATTCGATGCGTCGCCTCGGCGTCTTCGGGTACCCGTTGCCGCCGCCGATCCGCACCCCCTTCGTGCTGGTCGAGCGCTCGCGCCCGAGCTCTGCGAGCACACGATCCCCGAGCGTCTCGCCGAGGGCTCGGAACGTCGTCCACTTGCCTCCGACCAGACTCAGCACCGCCGGCATCCCGGCATCCTGACGCCGCTCGATGCGGTAGTCGCGTGAGACAAAGCCAGGGGCCGTGTCGTCATGGTGCGGAAGAGGTCTGATGCCCGAGTAGCGGTACACGATCTGCGAGCGATCGACCGCGATCGTGGGGAACACATGCGCGATGAGAGCGAAGAAGTAGTCGACCTCCTCCTCGGTGCACCGGGCCGGTTCCCGCGGATCCGCCTCGAGGTCGGTGGTGCCGACGAGGACGCGATCCTTCAGCGGGTAGATCAGCACGATCCGCCCGTCGGAGTGCTCGAAGAAGATCTCGCGGCCGCCGGTGGCCTCCAGCAGTCCGGGGTGGTCGAGAACGATGTGCGAGCCCTTGGTGCCTCCCATGAACGTCGTCCCGGTGCCGAGCGCCTCATTGGTGAGGTCGGTCCACGGACCGGAGGCGTTGACGACGACGTCGGCCGCGACGTGGAACTCGCTCCCCGTCTCACGGTCGCGCAACAGGACGCCAGAGGCGTCGAGACCGACGGCCTCCACGTAGTTCAGTGCGCGGGCGCCGGGGTGGGCGGCCTCGCCGTCTCGGAGCACATCCAGTGCGAGGCGCTCGGGGTCGTGCACCGAAGCGTCGTAGTAGGTGGCGGTGTACTTGATGTTCGGATCGAGCTCGGGAAGCGCGGCGAGCGACTTCTTCCGACCGTGGAAGCGGTGCCGCTGAACCGTGCCGCCGTCGCGGGAGAACGTGTCGTAGAGGGTCAGCCCGACCTTGATGAGGAACGCGCCGCGCTCGGTGGGCTTGCCCTGCTTGTGGGTCAGGAACCGGAGGGGAGCCGCGAGGATGCCGGAGAACGTGGAGTAGATCGGGATCGTGGTCTCGAGCGGCTTGACGTAGTGCGGGGCGGTCTTCAGCAGGCCGTTGCGTTCCTGAACGGACTCCTTGACGAGCCGGAACTCGCCGTTCTCGAGGTAGCGGATCCCGCCGTGGATCATGTGGCTGGATGCTGCGGTCGCGCCGCTCGCGAAATCGTCGCGTTCGACCAGCAGGACGTCGACGCCCTGCATCGCGAGGTCCCGGAACGTCGAGATCCCGTTGATGCCCGCGCCGATGATGACCACGCTCGTACGTCCGGATTCCCGTGCCGCCCCGACCTCGTCGCGCTCTCGAATCGTCTCGCCCATGGTGTGTCCTCCCAGACCCCTCACGTTCTATCCTTGGGGCATCGGCACACTCGCGCAAGCAGTGTGCACATACGTGCAGGAGGTGGGATGAGCGCGACCGGTCTCAGCGATCCGCGGGCGGCTTCGGCGCTGCGGGCCGCGCAGATGTACTACCTGCAGGACATGACGATGGATGCCATCGCTCGAGAACTCAGCACCTCCCGCTCCTCGGTCTCGCGTCTGCTCAGCCATGCACGGGAGACCGGGCTGGTCGAGATCCAGATCCATCAGCCGCAGGGGCAGGAACTGCAGCTGGAGGAGACGATCCGCGCTCGATTCGGCATCGCAGCGCACGTCGTGCCCACGCCGAAGAACCTGTCCGACGTGGAGCGGTTCGAACGCGTGGCGATGAGCGCGGCACGGCTCCTGCCGCTCTACTTCGATTCGAACATGACGCTCGGCATCGGCTGGGGCTCGACCCTGGATGCGATCAGCCGGCACCTGCCGCGGAAGGAGACGCACAACACCACGGTCGTGCAGCTCAACGGCGCGGGCAACACGTTCACGACCGGTATCGACTACGCCAGCGAGATCCTCCAGCGCTTCGGGCAGGCGTTCGGCTCCGGCATCCAGCAGTTCCCCGTCCCGGCGTTCTTCGACGACCCGTTGACGAAGGAGGCGATGTGGCGCGAGCGAAGCATGCGGCGGGTGCTCGATCTGCAGGCGCGTGCCGATGTGGTCGTGTTCGGACTCGGTTCGCCCTTCGCAGAGGTGCCCAGCCGCGTCTACATCGGCGGCTATCTCAGTCGCGACGATTATCGGAGCCTCCGAGAGGACAACGTCGTGGGGGATATCGCGACCGTGTTCTACCGTCAGGACGGCACCTGGCAGGACATCGAGCTCAACGCCCGTGCGACGGGACCCGCCTTCGGCGTTCTGGGTCGCGTGGCCCGGCGGATCTGCGTCGTGTCCGGCGTGCAGAAGCTCGCCAGCCTTCGCGGGGCGATCGCCACGGGGCTCGTCACCGATCTGGTTCTGGACGAGCATCTGGCCGAACACCTCGTCGACCGGTGATGCACGTTCGTGCACGGCGGCCGTGGAGAACTGCGCGCATCTCCTAGGCTGTCGTCGACACGGACATCGCCGTCACGACGCGGGAGAGCACAACGTCATGCACATCGTCGCCATCGATCAGGGCACAACCAGTACGCGGGCCATCGTCTTCGACGACCGCGGCGAGATCGTCGCCAGCGGTCAGCTCGAGCACGAGCAGATCCTTCCCGAAGCGGGCTGGGTGGAGCACGATGCGACGGAGATCTGGCGCAACACGCAGTCCGTGATCCAAACGGCGCTCGAGCGGGCGAAGGTGTCCGCCGACGATGTCGCCGGCATCGGGATCACCAATCAGCGCGAGACCGCGGTGGCGTGGGACCGCCGCACCGGCGATCCCGTATGCAACGCGATCGTGTGGCAGGACACGCGCACGCAGAACCTCATCGACGCGCTCGCGGCAGACGGAGGAGTGCGCCGGTTCGCCGAGAAGACCGGACTGCCCCTGGCGACGTACTTCTCGGCATCCAAACTGAACTGGATCCTGACGCACATCGACGGTGCGCGCGAGCGCGCCGAAGCCGGCGACCTGCTGTTCGGCACCCCGGACACGTGGCTGCTGTGGAATCTGACGGGCGGCGTGAACGGCGGCGTGCACGCCACGGACGTGACCAACGCCAGCCGCACGCTGCTGATGGATCTGCGCACGCTCGACTGGGACGACGACCTCCTTGCCGCATTCGACATCCCGCGGTCGATGCTGCCGGAGATCCGGTCGTCTTCGGAGACCTACGGGAAGACGATCGGCACCGCGCTGGACGGCGTGCCGATCGCGGCGATCCTCGGCGATCAGCAGGCGGCGACGTTCGGACAGGTCGCTTTCGAGGCGGGGGAGTCGAAGAACACGTACGGCACCGGCAACTTCCTCATCGTCGGCACGGGGGAGGAGATCGTCACGAGCGACAACGGGCTGATCACCACCGTGGCGTACCGACTCGGCGACGCGGCGCCCCGGTACGCGCTGGAGGGCTCGATCGCGGTCACCGGGTCGCTGGTCCAGTGGCTCCGCGACAACCTCGGGATCATCTCGCGCGCCCCTGAGGTCGAGGAGCTCGCGCTCACGGTCGAGGACAACGGCGGGGTCTACATCGTTCCCGCGTTCTCCGGACTGTTCGCGCCTTACTGGCGACCGGATGCGCGCGGCGCCATCCTCGGCCTGACCCGGTTCGCGAACAAGGGCCACATCGCGCGAGCGGCCCTGGAGGCCGTCGCGTTCCAGACGCGCGAGGTCGTGGATGCCGTGGCGGTGGATACCGGCATGGCGCTGTCGGAGATGCGCGTCGACGGCGGCATGGCGGCGAACGCCACTCTGCTGCAGATCCAGGCCGATGTTCTGGGCGTCCCCGTGGTCCGACCGGCCATCATCGAGACCACGGCGCTGGGCGCGGCCTACGCGGCAGGGCTTGCGGTCGGGGTCTGGAAGGACCTGGACGAACTGCGGAGCATGTGGCACGAGGACGCCCGCTTCGAACCGCGCATCGATCAGGCCGATCGCGAGCGCGGCCTTGCACGTTGGCGCAAGGCCGTCACCCGCACCTTCGACTGGGTCCAGGACTGAGGGCAGGCCTCGTCAGGCGATCGAGCCCTCCGGGCCCGAGCGGAACTCGCGGATCAGATGATGGACGACCTCGCGAAGGTCGCCGTCGGAGGCCTCGGCGACGCTGATCTGCCGTTCGTAGCTCGCGCCGCCCGTGATGATCGATCCCGCGCGAGCGAACTCGGCCGCGCACCCGAGATCCACCGCGACGGGGGCGAGATCCGCGAGCAGTTCTGACACGTGCTCGCGCACGGGCGCCTGCGTCCCGTCCGCATCGGTGATCAGGCGGGCGTCCAGACCGTACCGCGCGGAGCGCCACTTGTTCTCGCGGTGGAACCACGCCGGCATGATGGGCAGTCGCTCACCGGCATCCAGCAGACGGGAGAAGTGCTCCACGAGCACCTGGACGAGCGCTGCCACCGACGCGAGTTCGGCGAGCGTCGAAAGGCCGTCGCAGGCGCGGACCTCGATCGTCCCCCAGCGCGGAGCCGGGCGGATGTCCCAGCGCACCTCGGTCGCGTCCGCCATGACCCCTGTTGTGACCATGTCGTCCAGATAGTGCTCGAACTCGCTCCAGGTGTGCAGGGGCCAGGGGAGTCCCGCCGTCGGCAGCTGCTGGAACACGAGCGCCCGGTTGGATGCGTATCCGGTGCGCTCGCCCGCCCAGAACGGACTCGACGCCGCAAGCGCCTGGAGGTGCGGGAGGTACCCCGTCAGCGCACCGATGATGGGGAGAACTTTGTCCCGGTCCTCGACGCCGACATGCACGTGGATGCCCCAGATCATCATGTTGCGCCCCCACCACTGGGTGCGTTCGATGAGCGTGTGATACCGCGTCTTGTCGGTGACCCGCTGGTCGTACCACTGCGCGAACGGGTGACTCCCGGCGGAGAGCAGCTCGATGCCTGCGGGGCCGGTGGCCGCGCGCACGGCGGCGATGGCCGCGGCGATGTCATCGACGGCGTGCGCGACCGATGTCCCCACGCCGCTGGTCACCTCGATCGTGTTGGTCAGAAGTTCGCCGGTGACGGTGTGCCGCTCGCTCTCGCTCTCCTCCTCGAGGGCCGTGAGCAGTTCCGGCGCACGCCCGACGAGGTCGCCGGTGTCCGGATCGGCGAGCATGATCTCCCACTCCAGACCCACGGTGGAGCGAGCGGATTCGGCGAAAGCGACGGTCACGAGCACAGTCTGACACGGGCGCTCGCGCGGATCGACGCGCGGAGACACATCACGTTTCGCGCGTGGCGGGCTGATCTGGCAGAATAGAAGGTCGGACGGCTCACTCGACCCTCTATCCAGCGAGAACGTCCTCCCGCAGAGCTTCCGCCGGGTGTGCACCCCACTCTCCAGGCGATCGGTTCAAACTTCCTTCACACAATTCAGGAGAATCGTGGCTGTCAAGATTCGTCTCAAGCGCCTGGGCAAGATCCGCGCGCCGTACTACCGCATCGTCGTCGCCGACTCGCGCACCAAGCGCGATGGTCGCGTGATCGAGGAGATCGGCAAGTACCACCCCACCGAGGAGCCCTCGTTCATCGAGGTCGACTCCGAGCGTGCCCAGTACTGGCTTTCCGTCGGCGCGCAGCCGACCGAGCAGGTCGCCGCTCTGCTGAAGATCACGGGCGACTGGGGCAAGTTCAAGGGCGACAAGGACGCGAAGTCCACCCTCAAGGTCGCCGAGCCCAAGGCTGCGTTCGAGATCGACGCATCCAAGAAGTCGGTCGTCAAGCCGAAGGCTGAGAAGAAGGAGACTCCCGCTGAGGAGGCTCCCGCTGCTGCCGAGGCCGACGCGGAGGCCGTCGAGGCTCCCGCCGCCGACGCCGAGTAATCCGTCGTGCTGTCCGCCGCGCTCGAACACGTCGTCAAGGGGATCGTCGATCACCCGGACGACGTCCGCGTCACCGAATCCACGTCGCCGCGAGGCGACCTGCTCGAGGTGCGTGTGCACCCCGATGATCGTGGACGCGTGATCGGGCGCGGCGGTCGCACCGCGAAAGCGCTGCGCACGCTGATCTCCGCCCTCGCCGACGGACGTCGCGTGCGCGTCGACGTCGCGGACGACTGACGTGGCGGCGAACGACAAGGGTCAGGGGCGCAACCAGCTGCGTGTCGGCCGTCTGGTCAAGGCGCACGGGCTCAAGGGCGCCCTCAAGCTCGAGCTGTACACCGACAACCCGGAGGGACGCTTCATCCCCGGTGCCGAGTTCACGTTGCAGGTGCCAGAGGCATCTCCGTGGCACGGCAAGACCATCACGGTGCGCGAGTACCGCGTGATGAACGGCAACCCCGTGGTGTTCTTCGACGACATCGCGGACCGAGACGCAGCCGAAGGCCTCGTTCGGGCCATTCTGTGGATCGACCAGGGTGACATCGAGCCCGAGGACAACGCCTGGTACGACCACCAGCTGACCGGCCTCGACGTCGTGCGCGACGAGCAGGTCATCGGACGCGTCGTCCGCATCGATCATCTGCCCTCGCAGGACCTTCTCATCGTCCGGCCGACCGGGTCGGATGCGGAGATCATGGTTCCCTTCGTCGAGGCGATCGTTCCGACGGTGGACATCGAAGCGGGCCGCGTCATCGTCACGCCTCCGGCGGGCCTCTTCGAGGAGCTGCCGGACGCCGACTCCGATGAGCAGTCGCCCGCCGACGCATCCTGATCCGCCTATCCTGATCCCGTGCGCTTCGACGTCGTCTCGATCTTCCCGTCGTACTTCGACGGGCTGACGCTGTCCCTGCTCGGCAAGGCACAGGATGCCGGGATCATCGACCTGAACGTGCGCGATCTGCGCGACTGGACCAGCGACCGCCATCGCACCGTGGACGACACCCCGTACGGGGGTGGAGCGGGCATGGTGATGAAGCCGGAGCCGTGGGCCCTCGCGCTCGACGAACTCGCCGCAGGGTCGGCATCCGACGCGAAGCCGACGTTCATCTTCCCGTCGCCGGCGGGTGAGGTGTTCACCCAGGCCACGGCGCGCGATCTCGCCACGCGTGAGCATCTCGTGTTCGGCTGCGGTCGCTACGAAGGCATCGACGAGCGGGTCTTCGAGTACGCGGCCGATCTCGGCGAAGTGCGCCTGGTCAGCCTCGGCGACTACGTGCTCAATGGGGGAGAGGTGGCCGTCATGGCCATGATCGAGGCGATCGGTCGCCTCATCCCCGGCGTCGTCGGAAATCCGGAGAGCCTCGTCGAGGAATCGCACGAAGACGGCCTGCTCGAATACCCGTCGTACACCAAGCCGGCCTCGTGGCGCGGCCGCGACGTCCCTCCGGTGCTGCTGAGCGGCAATCACGGCGCGATCGCGTCCTGGCGCCGTGATCAGCAGCTCGAGCGCACCCGGTCCCGTCGCCCTGATCTGCTCGGCGACGACCAGGCCTGAAGTCAGAGCACCCGTTCGACGCCACCGTCGATATCGAACACCAGGCCGTGCGGATGCCGCAGCGACAGAGCCGTGGCGGCATCGAGGCCACGGAGTTCGGCACGCAGCATCCTGCCGATCATCTCGTGCGACACGAGCAGGGGCGGGCCGTCAGCGGCCCAACCGCACTCGCTCAAGGCCTTGCGTGCGCGCAGGCGCGCCTGCGCATAGCTCTCGCCGCCGGGGAACGCCCAGCCGTAGCGGTTCTCCGCGCGGTCGGCGCGGGCGCCGGGGAACGCCTCCTCGATCTCAGCCCACGTCATGCCCGCCATGTCACCGTGATCGATCTCGGCGAGGTCGGCGACTTCGATGACACGCGCGTCCAACCGCTCGGCGATGATGACCGCGGTGGCCACGGCGCGGCCCAGTGGGCTGGAGCAGACCGTGCCGATTCCCGAACCCACCAGCCGCTCGGCGGCGGCCCGCGCCTGGGCGATGCCGTCGGAGGTGAGCGGGGAATCGAGCTGCCCCTGGAGTCGACCTTCGACGCTCCACGTCGTCTGACCGTGACGGGCGAGATATGCCCGATGCGGCACGTGACGGTCGCGCGGAATCATGCCCCCAGAATGGCACAGCGATCACGAGTCAGGCGAGACCCGCGGAGATAGGATCGACGGGTGAGGATCTGGTCGCTGCATCCGAGGTATCTCGATCGTCAGGGGCTGACCGCCTGCTGGCGCGAGGCGCTGCTCGCGCAGGCGGTGCTGAACGGTGCGACCCGCGGATACACCAGACACCCGCAGCTCGTACGATTCCGGTCGAGTGCCGACCCGCTCGCATCCATCGGCGGATACCTGCGGGGCGTGGCATCGGAGGCGGATGCCCGCGGCTACCGCTTCGACCGCTCGCGCATCATCCACGAGGCGGAGAACCCGGAGCGGCTCGAGGTCACGGACGGCCAGCTCGCGCTGGAATGGAAGCACCTGATCGTCAAACTCGCACTGCGCAGTCCCGAGGTCGGCGAACGGTGGGCGGATGTGGTCGCCCCGGAGCCGCACCCGCTCTTCGTGGCGGTGACGGGTCCGGTGGCGGATTGGGAGCGCGCGGGGCGCGCAGCCTGACGGGCCGCGGCTCAGTCGACGCCGAGGAAGGAGCGATCTGTGAGGATGATCGGACCGTCCTCCGTGATGGCGATCGTGTGCTCGGAGTGCGCGCCGCGAGATCCGTCGGCACTGCGCAGCGTCCAGCCGTCGGCATCCGTGACGAGTTCGTCCGTGGTGGCGAGGAACCAGGGCTCGAGCGCGAGCACGAGACCGGCGCGCAGCGGGAAACCGCGACCGGCGCGACCGTCGTTGGCCACGTGGGGGTCGCCGTGCATCGTGCGCCCGACGCCGTGGCCTCCGAAATCGGTGTTGATGCGGTAGCCCTCGCCGTATGCGATCTCCGCGATCGACGCCGAGATGTCGCCGATGCGGTTGCCGACGGTTGCCGTGGCGATAGCGGCATCCAGCGCCCGTTCGGTCGTGTCGATCAGGCGGAGATCCTCTTCGCGAGCAGTGCCGACCACGAACGAGACCGCGGAGTCCGCGACCCAGCCGTCGACGGCCACGGCGAAGTCGAGCGTCACGAGGTCGCCGTCACGGAGCACGTAGTCATGGGGAAGCCCGTGCAGGACGGCGTCGTTGACGGAGGTGCAGATGACCTTGCCGAACGGACCGCGGCCGAACGATGGCGCGTAGTCGATGTAGCAGGACTCGGCACCCGTCTTGCGGATCATGTCGTGCGCGCGACGGTCGATGTCCAGCAGGTTCGTGCCGATCTTCGTGTCGTCGCGCAGTGCGGCGAGGGTCTCGGCGACGAATCGTCCAGCGGCTCGCATCTCGTCGATCTCGGCCGGAGTGCGCAATTCGATCATGGTGTTCCTCTCGTCCTGTCCATTCTCCCGGATCGGAGAGCGCCGGGGCTGCACCCGCTCTCAGCGAACACCACGATTGGGCCGCTGCCTGCGACGTACGATCGCTGTATGTGGTTGCGTGAGGCGTTCTTCCGGTGGCTGATCCCGGCCGCCTTCGTGCTGCCGCTGTGGCTTCTGATCGGCTGGGGAGTGTTCTCCGGCGGTGGCTGGGCCTTCCTGTTCCTCTTCATCGGCATCCCGTCGGTCTTCGTCGGGCAGCTCCTTCTCACGCTGCTCGTGCGCGCGCGACCGTCGGTGCGCGTCAGCCGTGCGGTCTCGTGGTGGGATGTCGCAGGCTTCAGCCTCTGGCACGCCCTCACCATCGCCGTCGGGTTCTACCCGTCCTGGTTCGCCCCCGCGCTCACACTCGCCATCGTCGTCGGGATCGGCGTGATCTGGTCGTCCCTGTGGCAGCTGTGGAGAGAAGCCGGCACGGCCGGCGGCATCCGCGTCGTGACCACTTCGTGGCGGACACCCGTCGTCGACGAATCGGCCGACGCGCAGGCGGCGGACCCAGAGGTGTTCGTGATCCGGGAGAAGCCCGACGCCGAGCGCTGAGCGCGTTTTGGCGGTATCGGGCATCCATGGCAGAATAGGTCCTTGTGCCGTGATCGGCTCTGCCTCAGGGGAGCCCGCGGACGCTCGCGTTCCGTTCAGCACACACCTTACGTATTCCTTCCAGCATGCACCCGACCTGTGGCGGATGCAGAGAGTAGACGATCATGCAGATCCTCGACGCCGTCGATGCGGCTTCGCTTCGTTCGGACCTTCCCGACTTCGGCCCCGGTGACACGATCAACGTGCACGTGAACATCACCGAGGGCAACCGCTCGCGTATCCAGATCTTCAAGGGCGTCGTCATCGGCCGCCAGGGCGACGGCGTGCGCGAGACCTTCACGGTCCGCAAGATCAGCTTCCAGGTGGGCGTCGAGCGCACCTTCCCGGTGCACTCCCCGGTGATCGACCACATCGAGGTCGTCACCCGTGGTGACGTGCGTCGCGCGAAGCTCTACTACCTGCGCAACCTCCGCGGCAAGAAGGCCAAGATCAAGGAGAAGCGCGACAACTGATTCGTCGCCTCTTCGAAGCACCCCGGGACACTCGTGTCCCGGGGTGCTTTCTTTCGGGCAGGATATGCAACGCTTGTACAGCCGTACCGACGTCCGGCGTGAAGCTCGTGAAGGAATGCGATGACGACTGAGTCCACCCCGGCACCGGAACCGAAGCGCCGGCGTGGCGTCCTGATCTTCCTCCGGGACGTGCTGATCATCGTCGTCATCGCCGCGCTGGTGTCGTTCCTCGTCAAGACCTTCGTCGTGCGCTCGTTCTACATCCCCTCCGGGTCGATGGAGCAGACGCTGCTCGTGAACGACCGCATCCTGGTCGATGAGCTCACTCCGCGCTGGACGGGCTACGAGCGCGGTGACGTCGTCGTGTTCAAGGATCCGGGCGGATGGCTTCCGCCAGCGATCCAGGAGCCGGCGCAGCCGCCTCTGGTCGGGTTCGTCGACGGCGTGCTGACGTTCATCGGCATCTCGGCATCGGACTCGCAGGACCACCTCGTCAAGCGGCTCATCGGGTTGCCTGGTGACCACGTCGTGTGCTGCAACTCGCTCGGACAGGTCTCCGTGAACGGTTCCCCGGTCGACGAGCTCTCGTATCTGAACCTGCCGGAGGGCGACACGCTCGCCTCGGAGGAGCCGTTCGACGTGACGGTGCCCGAGGGGCAGCTCTGGCTGCTCGGCGACAACCGTGACCGCTCTCAGGACGCCAGAGCGCACCAGGATCTGCCCAGCGGCGGATTCGTCCCGCTGGACAACGTCGTCGGCAAGGCCTTCCTGACCACCTGGCCGTTGGATCGCATCGGCGTCATCGACGGTCATCACGAGGTCTTCAACGGAGTGCCGGAACCCGAATGATGATGACGATCGTCGCTCCGACGCTCCGGCTCGAACGCTCGCTCCTCAAGGAGAACGAGCTGATCATCGCGCTCGACGAGGTCGGTCGCGGCGCGCTGGCGGGTCCGGTCACGGTCGGCGCGGCGGTGATGGATGCCGCGGGTGCACGCCGCCGCGTCCCCGACGGGCTGCGCGATTCGAAGCTCATCACCGAGCGACGGCGCCCTGAGGTCGCTCTGCGGGCCTCGGCATGGGTGCCGGCATCCGCTCTGGGGTGGGCGAGCGCGGCGGAAGTCGACGAGGTCGGCATCATGCGTGCGCTGGGTCTTGCGGCGTCCCGTGCGCTGCTTGCGGTGGCGGAGCAGGGCGTGCAGACCGACCGCGCGCTGGTGATCCTGGACGGAAACCACGATTACGTGTCCGCAGTGCACCCGTCGCGGCTTCAGGTGCGGCCGGTGATCAAGGCCGATAGGGACTGCGCGTCGGTCTCGGTGGCGTCGGTGATCGCCAAGGTCGCCCGCGATGCGCTGATGACGCAGTTCCACGACGAGCATCCCGCCTATCAGTGGGACCGCAACAAGGGTTACGCCAGCCTGGAGCATCGCGCTGCCATCCGGGAGCACGGGCTGTCGCCCCTGCACCGCTCCTCGTGGGCGATCGCAGACGCACCGACGCTGTTCTAGCCGCCCGCCCTCGGCCGTAGGATGGACACATCATGGATGAGGAAGCCTTCGACGATTACGACCGCGAACTCGAACTCGCACTGTTCCGCGAGTATCGGGACGTCGTCGCGCAGTTCCAGTACGTCGTCGAGACCGAGCGTCGCTTCTACCTCGCGAACGAGGTCAACGTCGTGCGCCGCGACACCGAGCACGATTTCTACTTCGAGATCTCGATGACCGACGTCTGGGTGTGGGACATCTATCGCGCCGACCGCTTCGTGAAGGCCGTGCGCGTGCTGACGTTCAAGGACGTCAACGTCGAGGAGCTTCAGCGGCGCGAGTTCGAGCTCCCGGAGGAGTTGTCGCTCGACGGCAAGTGACTCGCTCTGCACAGCGCGCGCTCTGAGCGGAACTTCCCACCGATTCCGTAGATCCCGGGGGACGAATCCGCGCACGGCGCATCCGTGTGCAGGCACGCTGTCGGCATGGCAGCGAAGGATGATCTCGGCAGGGTCGGTGAGCAGCGGGCGGCCGCGTACCTGAGCGACCGCGGGTACGACGTGCTCGACCGCAATTGGCGCTGTCCGGCCGGCGAAGTCGACATCGTCGCTTCACGCGCCGGTCTGCTGTGCGTCGTCGAGGTCAAGACGCGGACGTCGTTGCGTTTCGGTCATCCCTTCGAAGCACTCGATGACCGCAAGGTGCGGCGCCTCTGGCACCTGGCGCACGCATGGATCGACGCGCATCCAGGGCGCGCCGTGCACTCGCGCGTGCGGCTCGAGGCGATCGGGATCATAGGCCCCGACCCCCGCAGCGGGATGCTGGAGCACCTGGTGGACCTGCGATGAGCGCGGTGCGCACCTGGGCCGTCGCGCTCACCGGCGTCGACGGTCACATGGTCGAGGTCGAAGCCGACCTCTCGAATCAGCGGCCGGACTTCCGCATCATCGGCCTCGCTGATCGATCGCTCGGCGAGGCGACGCAGCGCGTGCACAACGCCTGCAAGAACGCCGGCCTCGAGCTGTCGGCGCGGCGGCTGACGGTGAATCTTTCTCCCGCGAGTCTTCCGAAGCAGGGGTCTGCGTTCGATCTCGGCGTCGCAGTGTCGGCGCTGGCCACGAGCGGTTCGCTCGACGCCGCCTCGATCGCCCGCACGGTGCACATCGGGGAGCTCGGCCTGGACGGGCGCCTGCGCCCGGTTCCCGGCGTTCTGCCATCGGTGTTCGCCGCCCAGCGCGCGGGATTCGAGCACGTCGTCGTGCCCTATGCGAACGCAGAGGAGGCGCGTCTCGTCGCGGACATCGAGGTGCGGGCCGCGACCACGCTCGCCGAGGTCGCGGTGTGGCACGGCGCTGACGTCGAGATCCCGGACGTCGAGCCGATCAGGGGATCGGCTGTGCCCGAGGACGAGCCGGAAGCCGTCGATCTCTCCGACGTGATCGGCCAGGAGGACGCCGTGGACGCGCTCCTCACCGCCGCCGCCGGTGGTCACCACCTGCTGCTGAGCGGACCGCCTGGTGCGGGCAAGACCATGCTCGCGCGTCGGATGCCCGGCATCCTCCCCGAGCTCACCGATGAGGAGGCGCTCGAGGTGGCATCGATCCGCTCACTGGCGGGACTGCCCGTGGTGGCGCTGAACCGGGTGCCGCCCCTCGAGGCACCGCATCACAGCGCCTCGCCGACGGCGCTGGTGAGCGGTGGTTCCCGCATCGCACGTCCCGGCGCCATCGTGCGCGCGCACCGCGGTCTGCTGTTCCTCGACGAGGCCGCGGAATTCAGCAGGCAGGCGCTGGATTCACTGCGACAGCCCCTCGAATCCGGGACGATCGACATCCAGCGCGCCGGATTCACCGCGCGTTTTCCCGCCCGTTTCCAACTCATCCTCGCGATGAACCCCTGCCCGTGCGGCAACTACGGCGTCCGCGGGGCGGAGTGCACGTGCCCGCCGATCGCGATCCGGCGCTATTCCGGTCGGCTCTCCGGCCCGCTCAGGGATCGGATCGACATCGATCTGCAGGTGGCGAGGGTCGCCGCCTCTCGTGCCACGGCGGGCGAGCGCGCCGCGCTGAGCTCGCAGATCGCCCGTTCCCTCGTCGCCCAGGCCCGTGCGCACGCCGCGCAGCGGTGGCAGGGCACCCCATGGCGCGTGAATGCCGAGATCCCTGGCACCTGGTTGCGGCAGGGGGCGCACCGCCTGCCGCCCGAGGATCGCGCGTCATTGGACCGTGCGCTCGAGCGCGGCGTCCTGACGCTGCGCGGTTACGACGGCGTGCTGCGGCTGGCTTGGACGATCGCCGACCTCGCCGGCCGTGATCGCCCGGGGCGGGACGAGATCGGCCGAGCCCTGTTCTTGAAGAGAGGACTGATCACATGATGGACGAACTCAGCAGGGAGACCGGGCTGCGGGAACGCATCGTTCGGCTGCGACCTGACGCCGACGCGGACGAGACGCTCGCTCGCGCTGCCTGGTCGGTGATCACCGAGCCGGGAGACGGCACCGCCGGGGCGCTGATCGCGGCCCTCGGTGCGCCCTATGCGCTCGCAGCGGCACTGGACCAGGTGCGGCGGCCCCGTGCGGAGGCCGCCGCGATCGACGCGCTGGGCGGTGCCGGTGGGTCGAAGCTGCTCCGCCAGGCTCGGGCGCGCTGGCGACCCCGCGCCCGGATCGACGGCATCCGAGACGCCGTCGGCGCGGCTTGTGAGGTCGGCGCTCGACTGCTGCTGCCCGGGGCGGCGGGCTGGCCGGCGGATCTCGACGACCTCGGTGTGCACGCACCCGTGCTGCTGTGGGTCCGCGGTGATGCGGACTGCCTGGCGATGCAGCCGAGCGCGGCGCTCGTCGGAGCCCGCGCTGCCAGCTCGTACGGAGAGTCCGTGACCGCCGAACTGGCCGGCGATCTCGCCGCCGGAGGCGTACTCATCGTCTCCGGCGGCGCGTACGGCATCGACGGCGCCGCGCATCGCGCCGCACTCGGCGTCGGTGGGAAGACCGTCGCCTTCCTCGCGGGCGGTATCGACCGCGCGTATCCGGTCGGGCACCATCAGCTCTTCGAGCACATCGTGCTCTCCGGCGCGGTCGTCGCCGAGGTGCCGTGCGGAACGTCGCCGACCAAATGGCGCTTCCTCGCCAGGAACCGCATGATCGCGGCCCTCGGACAGGCGACGGTCGTCGTAGAGGCCGGATGGCGCAGCGGTTCCCTGAACACGGCAGGGCACGCGGCCTCGCTTGGTCGTCCACTCGGGGCCGTTCCGGGGCCGGTCACCTCCGCGGCGTCAGCGGGGTGCCACCGACTGCTGCGGGAATACGATGCCCGGTGCGTCACGACGGCTGCCGAGGTGCGCGAGTTGTGGGGTGAAGCTCTGCCGGTCGACAGGGCGGCGGAAGAGCGGATGGATCCGGACACCACCCGTCTGCTGGACGCGCTCAGCACCCGCACCGCGCTTCCGCCGTACGAGGTCGCACGACGGTCCGGGCTGGCTGTCGACCGCGTGAGAGGGCTGCTGGGGATGCTGGAGTTGGACGGCGTCGCATCGCGGCGGGACGACGGCTGGCTGCGGCAGGTGCAGGCGACCCGGTGACCCACGCGCCCGGTCCTGGTCGATGCGGCGAGGCACTGGAGCGCCGCGATGGAACCGAGCCATGCTGGGAGCATGGACCTCTCCGCCGCAGCCGAGGCGTTCGCGACGCATCTCGCGACGGTTCGTCGGCTGTCGCCGGCCACGGTGCGCGCCTACCGATCCGACCTGCGCGACCTCGCGGCGTCCGTCGGGGACGTCTCCATCGCACAAGTGGACCTGGAGTCGTTGAGGGACTGGCTGTGGAAAGCGACCCAGCGCGGCGACGCGCGCAGCACCCTCGCCAGACGCGCGGCCGCGGCCCGGTCGTTCTTCGCCTGGGCGAAGGACGAGGAGTTCATCTCCGTGGACCCGAGTCTGCGGCTGGTGACCCCGAAACGCGGCCGCACCCTTCCGACGGTCGCGTCCCGTGAAGGCATGCGGGTGCTGCTCGACGCGCAGCGGGCGCTCGCGGCTGCCGGGGACCCGACGGATCTCCGCGACCACGCGATCCTCGAGCTGCTGTACGCATCCGGCATGCGCGTGTCGGAGCTGTGCGGCCTGGACATCGACGATCTCGATCAGGACCGCGCCACGGCACGCGTGCTCGGCAAGGGATCCAAGGAGAGGGTCGTCCCGTACGGGCGGCCGGCGCGCGACGCCATCTCCGCCTGGACGACGCGAGGCCGACCCGTGCTCGCAGCGCGCGCGGCATCCGCCACTCCCGCGGTCTTCCTGGGCGCGCGCGGCGGGCGGATCGGGCCGCGACTGGTCTACACGCTCGTGGCGCGCACGCTCGGACCTGTCGTGGGCGCCGACAACGTCGGACCGCACGCACTGCGCCACTCCGCCGCGACGCACCTGCTGGACGGCGGAGCGGATCTCCGAGCGGTGCAGGAGATCCTCGGTCACGCGAGTCTGGGGACGACGCAGATCTACACGCACGTCTCGGCCGAGCGGTTGACGGCGACCTACCGGCTGGCGCATCCGCGCGCGTGAGGCGGCCGCGCCATCAGAGCGGCGCGCAGCACGGCAGCAGCACGGCCCGCTCCACCGGACCGAACATCGACATCGGATCCACGTAGGCACCGTGCACCCGCAGCCCGATGTGCAGTGTGCCTGCCGGCGCGTGCCCGCCCGTCGAGATCGTGCCGATCGCGTCCCCAGCGGACACCTCCTCGCCGGCGCGCAGCGTCGATGCCACCGGTTCGAAGGTCGTGACGAGACCGCCTCCGTGGTCGATCGTCAGGAGCGGACGGTCGACCACGGTGCCCGCGAACGCGACCACGCCGGCCGCTGGCGC
Source organism: Microbacterium sp. M (assembly GCF_045181065.1). Taxonomy (GTDB): domain Bacteria; phylum Actinomycetota; class Actinomycetes; order Actinomycetales; family Microbacteriaceae; genus Microbacterium. Next base: position 1,669,302 of record NZ_CP173721.1, read on the forward strand.
TCGGACTTCTCCTCCCGCGTCAGCGGCGATGTCGATGCCGCGGTGGCCGGAGGCGTATTCGTGGGCGGGGGCGATGAACGGCTCCACGACGCGTCGTCCGCCGGCGACCGGCCACAGCCAGTCCGCGTCGGAGTTCTCGTCTGCCTGGACAGGGCCGACGCCGGCACCGAGCCCGACGAGGACGAGCACGACGGCTGCCGCGGAACGGGGGAAGCGGGGCAGGAGTGCGGACATGCCTCCATCGTGCGCGCCGCCGACGGCCGCGCCGGTGATGCATCCCGCCATCGGTGCAGTACTCGTGGAACGAGGCTGTCGGTGCAGGGCGAGTGAACCAGGCGAATCGGGTACACTGGCTCATGCACCTCGATTCCGGGGTGACTACGCGTGCCCAAAGCGACTTCGGTCGCGGCATCCACTCCCATAGGTCCCGTTCGACGAACGGGCGGGTGTGCGCCGGGCACCAGGCTCGACGATCGACTGATCGACGAAAACAACCTCAACGGCGCGAGAGCGCCAGAACAAGGAGACGACCATGGCTGTGGTCACCATCCGCCAGCTGCTCGACAGCGGCGTGCACTTCGGACACCAGACCCGCCGGTGGAACCCGAAGGTGAAGCGCTTCATCCTCACGGAGCGCAGCGGCATCCACATCATCGACCTGCAGCAGTCGCTGGGCTACATCGACAAGGCGTACGACTTCGTCAAGGAGACGGTCGCTCACGGCGGCACCATCCTCTTCGTCGGCACCAAGAAGCAGGCTCAGGAAGTCCTCGCAGAGCAGGCGACCCGCGTCGGCCAGCCCTTCGTGAACCAGCGCTGGCTCGGCGGTCTCCTCACCAACTTCTCCACCATCGCGAAGCGTCTCGCCCGCATGAAGGAGCTCGAGGAGCTCGACTACGAGAACCCGGCCGCGTCCGGCTTCACGAAGAAGGAGCTGCTGCTCAAGAAGCGCGAGCTCGACAAGCTGCACAAGTCGCTCGGCGGCATCCGCAACCTCGCCAAGACGCCGTCCGCCCTGTGGGTCGTCGACGCCAAGCGCGAGCACCTCGCGATCGACGAGGCCAAGAAGCTGGGCATTCCGGTGATCGGCATCCTCGACACCAACGCGGACCCGGACGACTTCCAGTACCCGATCCCCGGCAACGACGACGCGATCCGTTCGGTCTCGCTGCTCACCCGCATCATTGCGGATGCCGCGGCCGAGGGCCTGCAGCAGAAGCACAACCCCGAGACCGGCGACGCTGAGCCGCTGGCCGACTGGGAGCGCGAGCTCCTCGAGGCTCCCGCCGAGACCGTCGAGGCACCGGCAGAGGCTGCCGAGGCCACTGAGGCTCCCGCCGAGGCCGCTGCTGAAGCTGCTGAGGCTCCGGCCGAGGCCGCAGAGACCACCGAGGCTGCCGCCGAGGCGACCGAGGCTCCGGCCGACGACGCTGCGGCCGCCGAGGCCAAGTAATTCCCTCGGGCCCAACCCGCCCGCGAAAACACATATCACGAAGCAAGGAGCCGCCACACATGGCCAACTTCACCATCGCCGACATCAAGGCGCTGCGTGAGCAGCTCGGCACGGGAATGGTCGACACCAAGAAGGCACTCGAGGAAGCCGATGGCGACCGCGAGAAGGCCGTCGAGATCCTTCGGCTGAAGGGTGCGAAGGGCAACGCCAAGCGCGCTGACCGTTCCACCAGCGAGGGACTGGTCGTCGCCCGCGAGCAGGATGGCGCCGTGACGCTCGTCGAGCTCGCCTGCGAGACCGACTTCGTCGCCAAGAACGACCGCTTCATCGCGCTGTCCGAGAAGGTCGCCGATGCCGTGGCCGCCGTCAAGGCGAACACGGTCGAGGAGGCTCTCGCAGCCGACGCCGCCGGTCAGACCGTCGACCAGCTGATCTCGGATGAGGCAGCCATCATCGGCGAGAAGGTCGAACTGCGTCGCGTTCGCACGCTGACCGGCGACAACTTCGAGGTCTACCTGCACCGCACCAGCAAGGACCTGCCGCCGCAGATCGGCGTCGTCGTCGCCTACTCGGGTGACGACGCCGAGACCGCGCGCAGCATCGCCCAGCACATCTCGTTCGCGAACCCGTCGTACCTGTCCCGCGAGGACGTTCCGGCGGCGGATGTCGAGAAGGAGCGCGAGATCGTCACCGAGATCTCCCGCGGCGAGGGCAAGCCGGAGGCCGCGCTGCCGAAGATCGTCGAGGGCCGCGTGACCGCGTTCATCAAGCAGGTCGCACTGCTCGAGCAGGACTACGCCAAGGACAACAAGCTGTCCGTGGCCAAGGTCGCGCAGGACGCCGGCATCACCGTGACGGACTTCGCGCGCTTCAAGGTCGGCGCGTAACGACGTTAGAGGGGTTCGGATCCGTGAGGGTCCGAACCCCTTCTTCATGCCCAGAAGGCACTATCTTGATTGCGGGACGAGAGGATTCACCCATGACTGAACGAACCGGACGCCGTCGCGTTCTTCTCAAGCTCTCCGGCGAGGCATTCGGTGCCGGCCAGCTGGGTGTCAACCCCGACGTGGTGAGCCAGATCGCCCGCGAGATCGCCGCGGCCGTCGACGAGGTCGAGATCGCGGTCGTCGTCGGAGGGGGCAACTTCTTCCGCGGTGCAGAGCTCAGCCAGCGCGGCATGGACCGTGGACGAGCCGACTACATGGGCATGCTCGGGACCGTGATGAACGCCCTGGCTCTGCAGGACTTCCTCGAGCAGGCCGGTGCGGCGACGCGCGTCCAGTCCGCGATCGCCATGACGCAGGTCGCGGAGCCCTACATTCCGCGTCGCGCCGAGCGGCACATGGAGAAGGGTCGCGTCGTGATCTTCGGAGCCGGCGCCGGCCTGCCGTATTTCTCGACCGATACCGTCGCGGCCCAGCGCGCGCTGGAGATCGGTGCGCAGGAGGTTCTCGTCGCGAAGAACGGCGTCGACGCGATCTACACGGCGGACCCCCACAAGGATGCCTCGGCGACGCGCATCGACCAGGTCACGTACCGCGAGGCGCTGCAGCGCGGGCTCAAGGTCGTCGACTCGACCGCGTTCAGCCTGTGCATGGACAACAACATGGACATGCGTGTGTTCGGGATGGAGCCTTCGGGCAACATCACGCGCGCACTGCTCGGAGATCCCATCGGCACGCTCGTCACCTCCTGAGCGTCGTGGACGGGTGCTTGAGCATCCGCCCGGATAGAATTGCCAGAACACCCCAGACGATTGGAGTCGCCGTGATCGCGGACGTCCTCGCAGAAACCACCACCCGGATGACCAGGGCGGTCGAAGCCGCGAAGGAGGACTTCGCCACGGTGCGCACCGGGCGGGCGAACCCGCAGCTGTTCCAGAAGGTGATGGTCGACTATTACGGTTCGCCCACTCCGCTCGCACAGCTGGCGTCGCTCGCCAACCCCGAGGCGCGCTCGCTCATCGTCACTCCGTACGACAAGTCGGCGTTGAAGGCGATCGAGCAGGCCATCCGCGACATGCCGAATCTGGGTGCGAACCCGTCGAACGACGGCAACATCGTCCGGGTGACGATGCCGGAGCTCACCGAGGAGCGTCGCAAGGAGTACGTCAAGCTGGTGCGTTCCAAGGGCGAGGATGCCAAGGTGCATGTCCGCGGGATCCGTCGCAAGGCGAAGGATGAGCTGGACGCGCTCAAGAGCGACGTCGGCGAGGACGAGATCGCCCGCGGCGAGAAGGACCTGGACGCCCTGACGCGTCAGCACGTCGACCTGATCGACGAGGCGCTGAAGCGCAAAGAGGCCGAACTGCTCGAGGTGTGAGCGGGAATGACTGACGATTCCGGGGGCACGCCGCCGAACGATGCGCCCCGCAGGCGCAGCGAGCGGCGACGCGACGCGGCACCGACGCCGCTGAGCGACAGCGCCTTCCCCGGGTTCGACGCCACGGTCGTTCCGCCGAAGCCGGAGCTGCCTCCCGAGGCGACGCCCGGCATGTCGACGGGGGAGCACAATGCGATCCGCGAGCAGTGGCGGGCCAAGCGCGGCGAGTTCGAGAACCACGTCTCGCACGCGAAGGATCAGCTCGACCAGGCGAACGAGCGCATCAAGGAGCGCACCGGTCGGGACCTGATCGTCGCGATCCTCATCGGTCTCGCCGCGGGTGCCGTCCTGCTCGGATCGCTGCTGTTCATCAAGTGGCTCTTCGTTCCGATCGTCCTGGCGATCGCGCTGCTGAGCATCTACGAACTCGGTCTCGCGCTGCGTGGCGCCGGGCGACGCATCGACATCATCCCGCAACTGGTCGCCGGGACGCCGCTCGTGCTGGCCGGTTACTTCGCCGAGCCCTGGCTGTGCTGGGTCGCACTGTTCGCGTCCGTGTCGTTCGTGATCGTGTGGCGCCTGGTCGCGCAGATGATGGTCCAGGACGGTCGCACGTACGGAGCAGTGCTCGGGGACGTCGTGGTCAGCGGATTCGTCCAGGTGTACGTTCCGTTCCTCGCGAGCATCGCCCTGATCCTGCTGTCGCAGGAAGGCGGGCAGTGGTGGGTGCTGTCGTTCATCGCGATCGCGGTCGCCGCCGACACCGGCGCCTATGCGTCGGGGCTCGCGTTCGGCAGGCATCCGATGGCTCCGCGGATCAGTCCGAAGAAGACCTGGGAGGGCTTCGGCGGTGCGGTTCTCGCCGCCACGGGTGTCGGCGTGCTCCTCGCGCTGTACCTGCTCGAGATGCCGTGGTGGGCCGGCGTCATCCTCGGCGCGGCCGTGCTGCTCTCCGCGACGCTGGGCGATCTGGCCGAATCCATGCTCAAGCGCGACCTCGGCATCAAGGACATGAGCTCGTGGCTGCCCGGACACGGCGGACTGCTGGACCGTCTCGACAGCATCCTGCCTTCGACGATCCCGGCGCTCATGCTGTACTTCCTGCTGTCCCCCTGGGCGACGCTCTGATGACGGTCGGATACGGTGGATGACGTGACAGATCTGCAGACCACGCCGGCGCCGACGGCGTTCACGCTGACGACGGGCCGAACCCGCGGGTATCACCCGGCCGCGGTCGATGCCTTCCTCGCAGCTGCCAAGACCAGCTTCGAGCGCGACGACGATGCGTTGTCGGCCGAGGACGTCCGCGTGGCGTCCTTCCCGATGGTTCGCGGCGGCTACGCGGTGGCCGAGGTGGATGCCGCTCTCGGGCGCATCGAGGATGCCTTCGCGGCCCGTGTCCGCGACCGCGCCGTGCGTGCGGAGGGCGCGACCGCCTGGGTCGAGCAGGCCAGGGGAGAGGCGCAGGTGATCCTGGATCATCTCGCGCGTCCGAAGCTCCACAAGTTCGCGCGCGTCGGCTGGCTCACGTACGGCTATCGGGCAGAGGAAGTCGATCACGTCGCACGTCGCATCGTCCGCTATCTCCGCGACGGCGACGAGCTGTCGGTGGAGCAGCTGCGGTCGGCGGCCTTCCGCATGCAGCGCGGCGGCTATCGCGAGGAGCAGGTCGACGCTCTGCTGGACGCGACGATCGAGGTCATGCTCGCAGTCCGATGACGGTTCTCATGGTCTCCTCAGCGGGCTCTGGTCTACACTGAGGCTATTGTGAGTTCACCCCACGAGTCCGAAGAGATCGCCGTCGCGCCCGCACCCGGCCGCGCAGATATCGTCTTCACTGCGAAGCGACCGGTGCCGACGCGCGCCCGTTGGTCGCGCCGACGCGGCGTCGTCGCTACGTTCGCCGCGCTCGCGGTCGTCGGCTTCGCCGCGGCGATCGTGGCGCCGACCGGCTTCGCCCTCGCAGAAACCGCCGACTCCGCTCAAGCGCAGACGACCGTCTACTCGCTGGCCGCTGACGACGCGCAGGATCTGCGTGTGACGGTCGACGGTGCTGCTTTCGCTCCTGTCGATCGCGGCACCTACGAGGTCTACGTCACGCCGACGCCGACGCCGACACCCACCCCGAAGCCCGCGTCATCGGGGTCGAATGGCAGCGGCAGCAGCGGCAGCCGACCGCAGTACACCGGCGGCGGCTCTCCGGCCGAGTGGATGTCCGCGGCGGGCATCGCCCAGGGTGACTGGGGCTTCGTGGACTACATCGTCTCGAAGGAGAGCGGCTGGAACCCGAACGCGGTGAACCGCTCGTCGGGAGCCAGCGGCCTGGTGCAGGCTCTGCCGTGCAGCAAGGTTCCAGGCAACTGCTTCGACCCGGTCGACAACCTGCGCTGGGGCAATGGCTATGCCATCGGCCGATACGGCAGCTGGGAAGGCGCGTACAACTTCTGGCGGAGCAACCACTGGTGGTGACACCGCTCCGCCATGCCCCGATCCCGTAAGCGGCGCCCGGAGCGCTCGAGCACCGACGACTCCTTCGATCGCCTTCTCGCCGGTTGGAAGCGCACGGAGATCCGTCGTGGTCGCGAATGGATCGTCCAGCCGGTCTCCGCGCTGCAGGCGCAGAAGGAATACGTCTGCCCGGGGTGCACGCAGGTCATCGCACCGGGGCTCGCGCACCTGGTCGCCTGGCGTGCGGACGGGGTACTGGGCGAAGCCGCTGATCTCGCCGCGCGACGGCACTGGCATGCGCACTGCTGGCGGCTGGGATGAGCATCGAGATCCGCGGGCCTCTCGAGTTCCCGGCGCACCGGGAGAACATCGAATTGCGCACCGCGGACGGGCTGACCCTCATCGGAGAGATGGCGTCGCCGCAGGATCGGTCGCCGGTCGCGACCCTGGTGACGCTGCATCCGCTGCCCACGGCCGGCGGGTCCATGGAGTCGCACATCATCCGTAAAGCGGCCGCGCGTCTGCCGGCTCTGGCCGACCTCGCCGTTCTGCGCTTCAACACGCGTGGCACCGCGTCGCCGCGCGGCACGAGCCAGGGCGTCTTCGACGGCGGTGGGGCCGAGCGCCTCGACGTCGCCGCGGCGATGGACTTCGTGCAGGAGCGTGGCCTGCCGACGCCGTGGCTGCTCGCATGGTCGTTCGGGACGGAACTCGCGTTGAAGTACGGCCGTGAGCACGATGTCGTGGGTGCGATCCTGCTTTCGCCGCCGCTGCACCGCGCGAGCGACGCGGAGGTGGCGGCCTGGGCAGGAGACCCCCGTCGCGTGATCGCGCTGATCCCCGAGTTCGACGACTATCTGCGGCCCGCGGAGGCTCGCGAGCGCTTCGCCTCGATTCCGGATGCCGTGCTGATCGCCGTCGAAGGCGGCAGGCACCTGTGGGTGGGGGAGAGTCAGACCAGGCACGTGCTCACCGAGATCGTCGCCGCGGTCAACCCGCAGGCGCTCCCGCTGCCGACGGTGTGGGGCCCGGCATCCTGACCCGGATCAGCGTTCGTTCATCCGCGGGATGACGACCTGGCGGTAGATGATCAGGATGCTGGCCGCCACCGGAATCGCGATGAGCGCGCCGAGCAGGCCGAGCAGCGAGCCGCCGGCGAGTGCGGCGACGACGACCACAGCGCCTGGCACCGAGACGGCTCGGCTCATGATGCGCGGAGAGATCACGTACGCCTCGATCTGCATGTAGATGAGGTAGTAGATGCCGGCGGCGAGGGCCGTCGCGGGCGAGCCGAGGCCGGGGATCAGGCACGCCAGCACGATGATCGTCGAACCGGTCAGGGTCCCGACCAGGGGGATGAGCGAGAAGAAGAACGCGACGACCGCGAGGACGGCGGGGAACGGCGCCTTGATGATCGACAGGTAGATGGCGCTCAGGACGCCGTTGATCACGCCGAGCGAGACCTGACCCATGACGTAGTAGCCGACGGAGTCGGTGATCTGGTCGGCGAGGTCGATGAAGCGGGGCCGCTTGGACGCCGGGACGAGCTGGTAGACCGCGCGCTTGAGCGACGGCGTCGATGCGGTGAGGTAGATGGTCAGGATCAGCACGATGAAGGCGCCGAAGAGTCCGTTCACGACGCCGAGGCTGGCGTTGATCACGCCGCCGGTGATGCTGCCGACGTTCGCCAGCAGCCAGTCCTGCGCCTCGGTGAGGACGCGGTCGATGTCCAACGCGGGGAAGATGCCGCCGAGCCAGGTGCGCAGGTCGGCCCAGATGTCATTGCTGCTCTGCACGAGCGCCGTGATCTGCTCGACGAGCTGAGTCACCTGCGAGATGATGATCGGCAGCACGATCAGGACGATGCCCGTGAACACGCCGAGCACTGCGACGATCGTGACGAGCACGGCGAGCCAGCGGGGGACCTTCTGCCGCTCGAGCCAGGAGATCAGCGGATCCAGGCCGAGACTGATGAACAGGGCGGTGCCGAGATAGAGGAGCACGGTGGACAGGGTCTGCACGCTGCCGATGAGCAGGACACCGAGACCGACGCCGAGCGTCGCGACCAGCGCCGTTCGGAACGGGTTGTGCAACTTCATTTCGGCTCCTCGTAGAACGGATGAGGCCAGCGTATCCAGCAGATGGCGAGCGGCGGCGAAGACGTGCCGAACGGTCGGGTGGCAATCCGCCTGAGACAACACTCAGGTGATTTCGCTAGTCTGAAATGTCGAGCGATGATCCGGCACCGGTTTCCGGATCACGTAAGGAGAACTTTTCGTGCGATTCGTATGGGCCGTCGTGGCCTTCGTCCTGGCCACGCTCCTGATCGGTGCGGGTATCGCTCAGCGCACCGTCTTCGTGGGCCCCTCCAGCGAGGAGCTGGTGCTGGAGACCTCGCAGCCGGAGCCCTACACCCTGATCGATGGGGCAGTGCTGCGTACCCAGCCCGGCCTTCAGAGCCTCATCATCCGCGGCGACGGCGAACTGTTCGCCGCCGTCGGGCGCACCGCGGACATGGAGGCCTGGCTCTCGGACGCCACCTACAACTCGATCACCCTGAACGACGACGGAGCACCCGTCACGACGGTCGTCGAACCGGAGGACGCGGCGGATGCCGACGGCGATTCCGCCGACGCGACCGCGACTCCGACCCCCACCCCGACGGAGGACGCGGCGGCGACCACAGGTCGCAACCCGGCGGGTTCGGACCTGTGGCTGGATTCGTTCAGCGAACAGGATCAGATCATCACCGACACGCAGCTGCCGGAGGGCACCAGCATGCTCATCGCGCGTGACGGCACCGAGCCGGCACCGGATGACATCGTGGTGTCCTGGCCACTGGACAACTCCACGCCCCTCGCAGGCCCGCTGATGGCCGCAGGCGGTCTGATGCTCGCCATCGGAATCGTGCTGTACATCCTCGGCATCCGGCACCAGCGACGTGGACGTGGTCCGCGACGGAAGGGCCCAGGTCCGCTCCCCGCCACGGAGCCGATCGATGTCGCGATCGACAAGGTCCCCGAGAAGGAGGCGATCGAGCAGAAGCCGTCCGACGAGGGCGCGACCGCCGGAGCCGACGCCGAACCCGAGCAGACACCGGATCCCAAGGGCACGGCGAAGCGGGTCGCACTGACTCGTCGCCGCCGATTCGCGATTCCAGCGCTGGCGCTGGTCGCCGTGGTGGCCACAGGCTGTTCGGCTGATTCGTGGCCGCAGTTCGGCACCGAGACGGCCACGCCATCGCCGACGCCGACCGTGATCGCTCCGGAGAACCAGAAGCCGCCGGCGGTCACGGAGGCTCAGGCCAAGCGCATCCTGGAGAGCGTCTCCGGCACGGTCGCGACCGCGGATGCCGAGCTCGACATCGACCTGGCCGCGACCCGCTTGGACGGAGCGGCGCTGACCGCGCGTCGCACCGACTACACGCTGCGAGGCGCGATCGCGGATCGCCCTGCGCCGGCCGTCATCCCCACGGATGATGTCGAGATCCTGTTGCCTCAGGCGACAGATGCGTGGCCCCGTACCGTGCTCATGCTCTCGAAGAGCAATGAGGACGACTCCGTCGCCCCCGTGATCTTCACCATGAGCCAGCAGGACCCCTGGTCGAACTACAAGATCTCCTACCTGGCCGAGATGCAGGCGTCCGTCGAGCTGCCCGCGCTCGCGCCCGCATGGGCAGGCACGACGCTGGTTCCGCCGGACACGACGTTCCTCGCGATCGCTCCGAACGAGCTCGCCACCGCGTTCTCCGACGTGGTGGATGCCGGTGACAAGAGCGCCTCGTACGACCTGTTCGATGACGGAACGCATGAGTTGGCCGCAACCATCCAGGCGAGCCGGCAGTCCGTCGTCGACAGCCTCGCCGAGAAGAAGGCGTCCGAGACCTCGAAGGCCGAGTTCGGCATGGATCCCACCACGGACGTGCCGGTCTCGATGGCGACCCTGGACAGCGGTGCGATCGTCTCGGTCTCCGTGCTCGACAGCGAGACCATCACCCCGACCTCGTCCGATGCCGTCATCAAGTTCGGCGAAGATCCGGTGGCGAAGGCGCTCACGGGCGTCGACCAGTCGGCCAAGGGTGTGAAGACGACGTACAGCATGCAACTGTTCTTCTCGGTACCGACCCAGGTATCGGGGGAGCAGGTCCGACTGCTTGCGGTCCACCAGGACGTTCTCAACGTGGAAGTGATCAAATGACCGACATCTCTCCAGCCGCCCTGCGCGGCGCCGTCGACCTGTCCGCCCTGCGCAACCGCCCGGCGGCACCGGCCGGACAGCCCGACGGCTCTGCCGCCGGTGGGACCGCCCCGGCGGACGGAGCGCTCATCCGGGACGTGACGGACGAGACCTTCGGCGAGATCCTCGAGCTGTCCCGCACCGTGCCCGTGGTCGTCGACCTGTGGGCCGAGTGGTGCGGACCGTGCAAGCAGCTGAGTCCGATCCTCGAGAAGCTCACGCAGGAGCTCGCCGGCCGGGTCGTGCTCGCCAAGGTGGACGTCGACGCGAACCCGCAGCTCGCACAGGGGTTCCGGGCGCAGTCGATTCCGATGGTCGTCGCCCTGGTGGCCGGTCAGCCGGTTCCGATGTTCAACGGCGCCGTGCCGGAGGAGCAGGTCCGCCAGGTGTTCGACCAGCTCCTGCAGCTCGCTGCGCAGAACGGCGTCACCGGCTCGCTGTCCACGAGCGACGAGCAGCCCGAGGCGCCTGCGGAGGAGCCCCCGCTGCCTCCGCTGCACGCCGAGGCGTACGCGGCGATCGAGAACGGCGACTACGCGACGGCGATCCGGGCCTATGAGAAGGCACTCGCGGAGAATCCGCGCGACGAGGATGCGCGCGCCGGGCTCGGACAGGTTCGACTGCTCGACCGCGTCCAGGCGCTGGATCTCCAGGAGGCGCGCGCGGCAGCGGCGGCAGCGCCTCAGGACGTCGACGCCCAGTTCGCGGTCGCTGACCTCGACATCGCCGGTGGCCACGTCGAGGACGCGTTCGCGCGTCTGCTCGATCTGTTCGCCGCGCTGGGATCGGACGAGCGGACGGCGGTGCGCGAGCGCCTGGTCGAGCTGTTCGGCCTGATCGGCGCCGATGACCCGCGCGTGATCAGCGCGCGCACGCGGCTCTCGTCCCTGCTGTTCTGACCGCCGGTCGGCCGGCGTCGCTCGTCGTCAGCCGTGCGACACGGTCGGCACGTGCGGATCCGGCTGGTGCCGCAGCCACAGCGTCGACAGCGCGGGCAGCGTGACCGCGGCCACGGGCGCCCCGGCATCCTGCTCAGGGTGCGCGACCACCATGCCGAGGTTGCCGACGTCATAGCCGCCGAACGCGGCGGCATCCGTGTTCAGAACCTCCTGCCACACGCCTTCCACACTGAAGGTCAGCGGCAGCGCGGTGCGCGTCGTACCGGAGAAGTTGCTCACCACCACCAGCCGGCCGCCGTGCGCATCGCGTCGTTCGAACGCGATCACGTTCGGGTCCCAGGACGGACCGCCCATCCGCGTGAACGAGGATGCGTCGCCGTCGCGCTCCCAGAGGGGCGCCTGCGCACGGTAAGTGGTGTTGAGCGAACCGACGAAGTCCATCAGCTGACGGTGCGCCGGCTGATCGAGCAGCCACCAATCCAGCTCCCGGGACTCCGACCATTCCGAGAGCTGGCCGAACTCCTGCCCCATGAACAGCAGGTTCTTGCCCGGATGGCCCCACATGTACGCGAGGTACGCGCGCGCGTTCGCGAGCTGGTGCGCGTGGTCTCCTGGCATCTTCGCGACCAGGCTCTTCTTGCCGTGTACGACCTCGTCGTGGCTGATCGGCAGGATGTAGTTCTCCCCGAACGCGTACACGAACGAGAACGTCATCTCGCCCTCGTGGTGCGAGCGGTGCACAGGGTCGCGCTGGATGTAGACGAGCGAGTCGTTCATCCAGCCCATGTTCCACTTGAAGCCGAAGCCCAGTCCGGCGTGCTCGGTCGGCGCGGTGACGCCGGGGAAGCTCGTCGACTCCTCGGCGATCATGACGATGCCGGGGTGCAGACGGTACGCGGTGGCGTTCGCCTCCTGCAGGAACCGGATGGCCTCGAGGTTCTCACGTCCGCCGTGGATGTTCGGCTCCCACTCGCCGTCCTTGCGGGAGTAGTCCAGATAGAGCATGGAGGCCACGGCATCCACTCGCAGTCCGTCGATGTGGAACTGCTCGAGCCAGTAGAGGGCGTTCGCGACGAGGAAGCCGCGGACCTCCGGCCGGCCGTAGTCGAAGATCAACGTGCCCCAGTCCTGGTGCTCGCCGCGGCGAGGGTCGGGGTGCTCGTACAGCGCCTCGCCGTCGAAACGGGCGAGCGCGAACGCATCCTTCGGGAAGTGCCCTGGCACCCAGTCCAGGATGACGCCGATCCCCGCGCCGTGCAGGCGATCGATGAGGTGGCGCAGATCATCGGGGGAGCCGAAACGGCTCGTCGGGGCGTAGTACCCGCTGACCTGATAGCCCCAGGAGCCGCCGAACGGGTGCTCTGCGACGGGCATGAGCTCGATATGGGTGAAGCCGGTCGCCTTCACATGCTCGATGAGGGGATCGGCCATGTCGCGGTATCCGAGTCCGTGTCGCCATGAGCCGAGGTGCACCTCGTAGACCGACATCGGCTGGGCGACGGCGTGCGTGGCCGCACGGCGCGTCATCCAGGCGCCGTCCTGCCAGACGTAGGCGGATGCCGTCACGACGGATGCGGTCTCGGGCGGGAGCTGCGCCGCCTGAGCCATCGGGTCGGCCTTGAGGATCCAATGACCATCGCGGGTGAGGATCTCGTACTTGTAACGCGTGCCGATAGTGACGTCGGGGATGAACAGCTCCCAGATGCCGCTCGATCCGAGCGAGCGCATCGGATGCCCGGTGCCCTCCCATCCGTTGTGGTCGCCCACCACGCGCACGGCGCGGGCATTCGGCGCCCAGACGGCGAACGCGGTGCCGAGTTCTGAGCCGTGCGCTTTCGGATGCGCCCCCAGGACGTCCCAGAGTCGCTCGTGGCGTCCCTCGGCGATGAGATGCAGATCCATGTCGCCCAGCGTCGGCAGATGCCGATAGGGGTCGCCGGTCACGATCTCGTCCTCGTCGCCGTACGCGGCCGCGACACGGTAGGCGACCGGCGGTCCCTCGTGCCTGGCCTCCCATATGCCGTGTGCGGAATGAGTCAGCGCCAGTCGCTGCCCGTCGGCGAACACGACGCTCACCTCGTCGGCGAGCGGGCGGCGGACGCGGATGGTCGTGAGCGTTCGGCCCGCGGCATCCGTCGTCGGATGCGCCCCCAGCAGATCATGCGGGGCGTGATGCGCGCCGACGGCGATCTGCGCCCAGTCCTCGGCTTCGGTGACGTCCTCGACGTAGCTCATGATCGCTCCTTCACTGTCAGGATGTGCACCGGCTCGGCGAACGCGTCGAGCCGAACGTAGTCATGATCGTTCCAGGTCCAGATCTGCCCGGTGATGAGATCCTGCACCTCGAATGTCTCCCCTGGGGCGACACCCCAGATGCGGGTGTCGAGGTGCACCGTCGTCTCCCGCACCGAGTGCGGATCGACATTGGCCACGACGAGGACGGTGTCGGACGATCCGGTGCCGGTGAACGCGGCGTCGAGATGCTTCGAATACACCAGCACCGCATCATCGTCGCTCCAGTGCACGGCGAGATTGCGCAGTTGACGCAGGGCCGGGTGGTCGCGTCGGATCTCGTTCAGCCGTCGCAGATACGGCGCGAGGGAGTCGCCGACAGCCTCGGCTCCCGCGAAGTCACGCAGCTTGTACTCGTACTTCTCGTTGTCGATGTTCTCTTCGGCGCCGGGACGGGCGACGTTCTCGTAGAGCTCGTAGCCGGCGTACACGCCGTAGACCGGTGCCGCAGTGGCGGCGATGGCCGCGCGGATCCGGTACGCCGCCCTGCCGCCGAACTGCAGGTACTCCGTGAGGATGTCCGGAGTGTTGACGAAGAGGTTGGGGCGCAGGTAGTCCGCGGTCTCCGTCGCGAGCGAGGAGAGGAAATCCTCGAGTTCGGCCTTGCTGTTGCGCCAGGTGAAGTACGTGTAGCTCTGCTGGAAACCGGCGGCGGCGAGTCCGCGCAGGGGAGCAGGGCGCGTGAACGCCTCGGCGAGGAAGACGACGTCCGGATGACGTTCGTTCACGCGCGCGATCAGCCATTCCCAGAACCAGAGCGGCTTGGTGTGCGGGTTGTCGACGCGGAAGATGCTCACCCCCTGCGAGATCCAGTGCTCGACGACGCGCAGCACCTCGGCGCAGATCCCGTCAGGGTCGTTGTCGAAGTTGATGGGGTAGATGTCCTGGTACTTCTTCGGCGGGTTCTCCGCATACGCGATGGAACCGTCCGGAAGGGTCGTGAACCACTCCGGGTGCTCGGCCACCCACGGATGGTCGGGCGAGGCCTGCAGCGCCAGATCCAGGGCGATCTCCAACCCGGCCTTGTGCGCCGCGCGCACGAAGGCACGGAAGTCAGCCAGGGTGCCCAGATCGGGATGGACGGCGTCGTGACCACCATCGGCCGATCCGATCGCCCACGGCGAGCCTGGGTCCCTCTGGCCGGCGTTCAGCGTGTTGTTCGGCCCCTTGCGGTGGCTGCGGCCGATCGGGTGGATCGGCGGCAGGTACAGCACCTCGAAGCCCATCTCGGCGACCGCCGGCAGCCGCTTGGTCGCGGTGCGGAAGGTTCCGCTGATGATCGTGCCGTCCTTGGTCCGCTTCGCGCCCTCGGAACGGGGGAAGAACTCGTACCAGGCGCCGACGCCGGCCCGTGTGCGCTCCACCAGGATGCGCTGCTCGGCCGATTCCGTGACGAGCGTGCGCACGGGACGTGCCGCGAAGAGAGCTGCGAGCTCGACGTCGCCCGCCACCCCGAGGGTCACGGCGCCATCCGCTTCGCCTAGCGCGAGGGCGACGGCCGACAGGCGACGGCGTTCGGCCGCAGGGCGATCCTTCTCAGCCGCGGCGCGGGCGAAGAGCTCGGCGCCGGATGCCGTCATCACCTCGACGTCGACGCCGGCACCGATCTTGACCGCGGCGGCGTGCGCCCAGGTCGCGTGGTCGTCCGAGAACGCTTCGAAGCGGTAGTGCCACAGTCCGCGGAGATCGAGTGCGATCTCCGCCTCCCAGCGATCGGTCCCGTCGTTCAGCGGCGTGAGCCGATGCAGGGTCTGCGCGCCGTCGGGTGCGGTGAGGCGGACGTGCACGCCGATGCGATCATGCCCCTCGCGGAATGCGATGACGCTGAACGGGACCACCTCGCCGGTGAACGCCTTGGCATCGAACCCGCCGGGGACGGTCGGACGGGGATCCGCCAGCGGAATCCGGCCGGTGCGTATCGCCTCGGGGACGGCGGTCGCCGGAGCGGACCGCAGAGGAATCTGGGCGGGGCTCCTCAGAGCCTCGGAACGGGATACCGTGCGTGCGGCCATATCCCGAATGTACCGCTCCTGCGCCTCCCGTGGCACCCGCGCGCGTCGCGGTTGCGCGTGTCACTCCACGCGGAACAGATGCATGGATGTTCCCGGCACGGGGAGGACATCCCCCGGGGCGAGGATCCGCTGCTGGGCATCCGGATTCTCGTCGGCGCTGGACCACAGCGAGACGAACCGTGTCGCCCCGTCGACGGCATCCGGCAGTGTGATGTCGATGGGCGTCTCGGTCCCGTGGACGATCAGCAGGATGCGGTTGAAGTCCTCGGAATCCGGGGTGGATGCCGCGACGTACTGCAGTGTGCGGTTACCGGGGTCGGTCCACTGCTCCTGCTCCATCGTCTCGCCGTTCTGGTCGTACCAGTCCATGACGCTCGCGTTGGGGATGTGCTCGCCCAAGCGCGCGTATCTGCTGGGACGCAGCGCCGGATTCTCCCGGCGCAGTCGGGTCAGCGTCGCGACGTGCGCCCGCAGATCCTCCTGCCAGGGCTCGAACTCCCAGTTCAACCAGGTGAGCGCCGAATCATGCGCGTACGCGTTGTTGTTGCCGCGCTGGGTGCGCCCCGTCTCGTCTCCGGCGGTGAGCATCGGGATGCCTGCGGACAGCAGCACTGTGCCGAGCAGGTTGCGCATGGCCTTCCGCCTGGCGGCGAGGATCGTCGGGTCATCGGTCGGCCCTTCGGCACCGTGGTTGAACGCACGGTTCATGTCGGCGCCGTCGTGATTGTTCTCGCCGTTGGCCTCGTTGTGCTTGACGTCGTACGAGACGAGGTCGTGCAGCGTGAAGCCGTCGTGCGCGGTGACGAAGTTGACGCTCGCGAGCGGACCGCGCTCGTCCGCGAAGGTGTTGGACGAGCCGGCCAGCCTCGTCGCGAATCCGCCGATGCCGACCGGAGCCGATGCCCGCCTGGCGTAGTCGATGTCGCTGAGCCAGAAGTTGCGGACGCGATCGCGATAGCGGTCGTTCCACTCCAGGAAGCCGTCGGGGAAGTTCCCGGTCTGCCACCCGCCGAGACCGACATCCCACGGCTCGGCGATCATCTTGACGTCCTGCAGGAGCGGATCCTCCAGAATCGCCCGCAGCAGCGGATGCTCGCGGTCGTACTCGTGCTTCGCATTCCGGCCGAGAGCCGCGGCGAGGTCGAACCGGAAGCCGTCGATCTGCATCTCGGTCGCCCAGTAGCGCAGCGAATCGAGGACCAGCCGCGCCACGGCATCCGTCGACGTGTCCAGCGTGTTGCCGCATCCGGTGGTGTCGACGTACGCGCCGTCGGGCTGCTGCCGGTAGTACCCGGCGTTGTCGATGCCGCGCAGACTCGATCGAGGACCGCCGATGCCCTCTTCCGAGGTGTGGTTGTAGACCACGTCGAGGACGACCTCGAGGCCGGCCTCGTGCAGCAGCCGGACCATGCCCTTGAATTCGGAGAGCACGGCCTCCGGACCCTCCTTGCGCGCATCGTCGCTGGCGTACGCAGCGTGCGGGGTGAAGAAGTTCAGCGTGTTGTAACCCCAGTAGTTCGTCAGGCCCCGTTCGAGCAGGCGGGGCTCGGGGACGAACGCGTGGATCGGCAGCAGCTCGATCGTCGTGACGCCGATCGAGTGGAAGTACTCGATCATGGCGGGGTGCGCGAGACCCGCGTATGTGCCGTGCAGGGCGGGCGTGACACCGGGATGCCGCTTGGTCATGCCCTTGAGGTGGCCCTCGTAGACGACGGTGCGGTCCAGTGGGATCCGGGGCTTGTGCACCCCGCCCCAGTCGAAGCCGTCGGCGATGACCACGGAGCGCCATTCCTCGTAGCCGTCCCCCTGGGCGAGGCCCTTCGCGTACGGGTCGAGCAGCAGCGTCTCGGGATTGAACGTGTTCCCGGGGCCGTGCGGCCCTCCGACGCGCAGCGCGTATCGGGTGCCGGGCTGCAGCAGGTCCGTCGTGACCTCCCACACGCTGCCCGGCCGACGTTCCAGGTCGACGGTGTCGGTGACCCAGTCGAGGTCGGTCTCGTCGAAGATGACGAGTTCGACGGATGACGCGTTCTGGGACCAGACGCGCAGGGTCGCGGTGCCGTCGTGGAGACGGACACCGAGGTCATCGAGGTGGGATCCGCCGGGGGCGGCGAACGCACGGGACACGGGCATGAGTAACACCCTAGGCCGCTTGTGTTGCAGTCTCATGTCAGGTAGCACTCGGTTCCACGACCGATTCCTGCTCCGGGGCGCGTGAAACGGGGGAGAATCGAAGCATGCAGCACTATCTCGACCACGCGGCGACGACCCCGTTGCGTCCCGAATCCCGGGACGCATGGCTGCAGGCGGTGTCGGTGATCGGCAATGCGTCGTCGACGCACGGCGCTGGTCAGGATGCCCGTCGCCTTCTCGAGGAGTCCCGTGAGCGCATCGCCGCGGTCCTCGGGTGCGATCCGATCGAGGTCGTGCTGACCTCGGGCGGAACGGAGTCCATCAACACGGCACTGCGAGGACTGTGGACCTCGCGCCCTTCGCTGACGAGCGCGATCGTGCTGCCGGATGCCGAGCACCACGCCACGGTCGACACCGTCGCCGCCCTGGCGCGCGAGGGTGCCGAGGTGCGCGCGGTGCGGGTGACGGATCAGGCGCGCATCGATGCTGGTGCGTTCGCCGCAGCGCTTCCCGGAGCCGCGCTGGCGACCGCACTGATCGCCAACAACGAGGCGGGGACGATCAACGATGCGGCCGCGTTGTCGCGCGCCGCGAGCGAGGCCGTCGTTGCGCTTCATCTCGACGCCGTCGCCGCTCTCGGACACGTGCCGCTGTCGTACCGCGAGCTCCGCGGCGACGCGCCGGCGGGGTCCGGCCTGGTGGCGATGAGCGTCGCCGGACACAAGATCGGCGCCCCGGTCGGGGTCGGGGCGCTCGTCGTGGCGCGGACGGCGCGGATGAGCGCTCTGTTGCACGGCGGCGCCCAGCAGCGCGGGCTGCGCGCCGGAACGCAGGACATCGCCGGGGCTGCGGCATTCGCGGCGGCCGTCGAGTGCGCCGAGGCGGAGCGCGATGCGGAATCGGTGCGGCTCGCCCGGCTCCGCGATCGGCTGATCTCCGGCATCCTGGATCGCGTGCCGGATGCCGTGCCGCTCGGCGACCGGATCGACCGGCTCCCGGGGAACGCGCATGTGCTGTTCCCTGGGGCGGTGGGGGAGAGCCTGCTGTTCCTGCTGGATGTCGCCGGGATCGCCGCGTCGACCGGCTCCGCGTGCCAGGCCGGCGTCGCCGAGCCGTCGCACGTCGTGATGGCGATGGGACGCAGCGAGCAGGACGCGCGCAGCGTGCTGCGCTTCACGCTCGGTCGCACCTCCACCGATCAGGATGTGGATGCCGTGCTCGCGGTGATCCCGGACGTGTACGCGCGGGCATCCGGGTCCGGTTCAGCCAGCGGCTCGTAGACTGGACCCATGCGAATCCTGGCGGCAATGAGCGGCGGCGTCGACTCCGCCGTCGCGGCAGCACGAGCCGTCGAGGCGGGTCACGAGGTCGTCGGGGTGCATCTCGCACTCTCGCGCGCCGGCGGAACCCTGCGCACCGGCAGTCGCGGATGCTGCACGATCGAGGACGCCATGGATGCCCGCCGCGCGGCGGATCGCCTCGGCATCCCGTTCTACGTGTGGGACTTCTCGGAGCGCTTCCGCGACGATGTGATCGACGACTTCATCAACGAGTATCAGGCCGGCCGGACGCCGAATCCGTGCATGCGCTGCAACGAGAAGATCAAGTTCGCCGCCCTTCTGGAGCGCGCGCTGGAACTCGGATTCGATGCGGTGTGCACCGGTCACTACGCGACCCTCGTGCCGACGGAGGACGGCCTGGAGCTGCACAGGGCGTCGGACAATGCGAAGGACCAGTCGTACGTCCTCGGCGTCCTGACGACCGAGCAGCTCGCGCACACGTACTTCCCGCTCGGCTCGACGCCGTCCAAGGCGCTCGTCCGCGCCGAAGCGGCCGAACGCGGACTCAGCGTCGCCCAGAAGCCGGACAGCCATGACATCTGCTTCATCCCCGACGGCGACACCCGCGGATGGCTGGCGGAGAAGGTCGGTACCGCCACCGGCGAGATCGTCGATCGCACCGGCGCCGTGGTGGGCTCGCACGAAGGCGCGCACGGCTATACGGTCGGGCAGCGACGCGGCCTGCACCTCGGCGTGCCGGCGCCGGACGGCAAGCCGCGTTTCGTGCTCGAGGTGCGGCCGGTCTCGAACACGGTCGTGGTCGGTCCGAAGGAGGCGCTGGCGATCGCGGAGATCTCGGGAGAGCGGTTCAGTTGGGCAGGCGCCGCGCCGACCGCGTCCGAATTCTCCTGCGAGGTGCAGATCCGCGCACACGCCGAGCCGGTCCCGGCTCGCGCATTCGTGACGGATGCCGGGGTCCGCGTCATCCCCGACGAACCACTCACCGGCGTGGCACCAGGACAGACCGCCGTGCTGTACGTCGGGACGCGCGTCCTCGGACAGTTCACGATCGACACGACGGTATCGGCGGTCCCGGTAGGCGTTTGAAGCCGCTCGATGTCGGCGGCCGCTCGTAGACTCGTCCTGTGCCGGAGAACATCTCGCTGGAAGACGCCCGCCTCGAAGCCGAAGAGCTGACGACTCGCATTCTCGAGGCGAAGGACGCGTACTACGGGCGCGACACGTCGCTCGTCGACGATGCGACCTATGACGTCTGGATGCGGCGCCTGGAAGAGCTCGAGAGGCTGCATCCAGAGCTCCAGGGTCAGGATTCGCCGACGCAGATGGTCGGCGCCGCAGAGGCGACCGGCCTCGCGACGATCGAGCACGCCGAGCGGATGCTGAGCCTCGACAACGTCTTCTCCATCGACGAACTCCGGGAGTGGGCCGCCAAGGCGCAGGCCTCCGCGGGGCGTTCCGTGGCGTGGCTCACCGAGCTCAAGATCGACGGACTCGCGATCAACCTGCGCTATGAGAAGGGCGTGCTGACATCGGCGGCGACGCGCGGCGACGGTCGTGTGGGCGAGATCGTCACCGAGAACGCGCTGCGCCTGCCGGAGATCCCCGAGCGACTGAGCGGGGAGGGTCACCCCGACATCGTGGAGGTGCGCGGCGAGGTGTTCATCCCCGTCGCGGCCTTCGAGCGGCTCAACGCGGCGCAGGCCTCGTTCCGCGAACGCGCTCACGCCGATGCGCTCGCGCGGTGGGAGAACCGCGGCGGCGCGAAGAAGCCCTTCGAAGAAGAGAAGGCTCGTGCGGCGGCGGCGCGGCGGTTCCCCGCATTCGCGAACCCGCGCAATGCCGCCAGCGGCGGTCTGCGTCAGCAGCTCGACAAGAAGGACGGGCTCGAGCTCGAGGCGGGCCTGCTGCGCATCGAATCGCTGGCGATGTACGTGCACGGCATCGGTGCGTGGCCGAACCCGCCGGTGGCGGCGCAGAGCGAGGTGTACGACCTGCTCGCCGGTTGGGGGCTTCCCACGAGTCCGCACTTCCGGGTGTGCGAGCAGATCGACGACGTCGTCGCCTTCGTCGAGCACTACGGCGAGCACAGGCATGACATCGAGCACGAACTGGACGGCATCGTCGTCAAGGTCGACGAACTCGCCCTGCACGACGAACTCGGCATGACGAGCCGTGCGCCGCGATGGGCGATCGCGTACAAGTACCCGCCCGAAGAGGTGCAGACGAAGCTGCTCGATATCGTCGTCTCGGTCGGGCGCACCGGCCGCGCCACACCTTTCGCGGTCATGGCTCCTGCGCATGTCGCCGGTTCCGTCGTGCGTCAGGCGACGCTGCACAACAAGGACGTGGTCAAGGCCAAGGGCGTGCTGATCGGCGACACGGTCGTGCTGCGCAAGGCCGGGGACGTGATCCCCGAGGTGCTGGGCCCCGTGGTCGAGAAGCGCGACGGCACCGAGCGCGAGTTCGTGATGCCCGTGGGGTGTCCGGAGTGCGGCACGCCGCTGCGCCCCATGAAGGAGGGCGACATCGACCTGCGCTGCCCGAACGCGCGGTCGTGCCCCGCACAGGTCCGCGGTCGCGTCGAGCACATCGGCTCGCGAGGGGCTCTCGACATCGAGGTGCTCGGCGAGGTGACCGCTGCTGCGCTCACGCAGGCCGAGCCACCCGCCGCGGCACCTCTCGACACCGAGGCCGGACTGTTCTCGCTGGCGCTCGAGGATCTCGTCCCGATCTCCGTGGTCGTGCGCGACAGCGAGACAGGACTGCCGAAGCAGGACGACGACGGTGTCGTGAAGACTCGCTCGCCCTTCCGGCGCAATCCGACCCCTGCCGAGAAGAAGAACGGAGTCAACGCGGCGCAGCCGTCGTCGGCCGCGATCAAGCTGCTCGCCGAACTGGAGAAGGCGAAGACGAAGGAGCTGTGGCGACTGCTCGTGTCCCTCAACATCCGCCACGTCGGCCCGGTTGCAGCGCGTGCGCTCGCGCAGTGGTTCGGCTCACTCGACGCGATCCGCGCCGCATCCCGCGAGGAGCTCGCGGGCGTGGAAGGAGTGGGAGGGATCATCGCGGACTCCCTGCTGGACTGGTTCGAGGTCGATTGGCATCGCGAGATCGTCGAGCAGTGGGCGGCGGCCGGCGTGCAGTGGGCGACCCCGGGGCACCCCGGCCCTGGGGCCGCGGTAACCGAGGGCGGCGTGCTCGACGGGCTGACGATCGTCGCGACGGGCAGCCTCGAAGGGTTCACGCGCGACGGCGCGCAGGAGGCCATCATCAATGCCGGTGGCAAGGCCGCCTCCAGCGTCTCGAAGAAGACCGATTTCGTCGCCGCCGGACCAGGAGCCGGCTCGAAGCTCGCCAAGGCGGAAGAACTCGGCATCCGGATCCTGGATGCCGAGCAGTTCCGCATCCTCGTCACTGAGGGGCCGGACGCGCTGGCATGAAGCGCTACGGTCCGCTGATCGCCGTCCCAGGCGCCGTGGCGATCGGGGATCCGGGGCGCCATCACCTCCGGTTGACGCCTGACGCGGTCATCCTCCGCGACGGCGCAGAAGGTCGCGGAGTGCTCGCGTGGAACGACGTCGAGCGTGTGACGCTCGACGTTCCGACGACGCGGTTCCGGCTGCCCGGACTCGTCAGCACGGTCGTGATCGGAGCGCTCACGGTGGTCACCGCGGACCTGATCGATTTCGACCCGGACGACGGCTCGGTCGAGCTGGTCGTGGACGGCGCGTCGACGACACTGCCGCTGAGCCGGCACCACGTGGGCGGATACTGGGCGCCGACCGTCATCGGTGCGCACCGTCTGCTCGCGCATCTCATCGGCAACCCGGCGCAGCGGTCTCTGCTCGCGCATCCGGAGCCCGTCATCGATGTGGCCGCGAGGCTTGCTCGTTCATCGGCGGATGCCGGTGGCTGACCGTCTCATCGTCCTCAACGGCATGGCGGGAGCCGGCAAGACGACACTGGCCCGGCCGCTGGCGCGCGAGCTCGGGGTGCCGCTGGTCTCGAAGGACGCGATCAAGGAAGCGCTCGGCGATGCCGTTGACGCGTCGCTGCCCACGCGCGCGGTGGGGGCGCTGGCGACCGACGCGCTCTGGCGGATGGCAGGGATGCTGGAAGGGACCGTGCTCGTGGAGTCGGTCTGGCTGACTGGGCGCGACGAGCACTGGTTCCGCCGCGGGTGCGAGGCAGCGGGTTCCCCCATGGGGCTGGAAGTCTGGTGCGAGGCAGCGCACGACGTCATGCGCGATCGCTACCTCACGCGGCCACGGCACGGCGTGCACGACGACGGAGGACGCATCGCCGAATGGGACGCCGCAGCGCAGATCGCGCGCCCGATGACGGGCTTCCCCGTGATCCGCGTCGATACCGGACACGCCGTCGACGTACCGGTTCTCGCCGCGACCATCTCGAGGCACGAATTCGGCTCGATCTGACCGTGCCCGTCATCGCGCGGGCCGGATCTCGAACCCATCGGTCGTGCCCGCCGGGATCTCGCGCACCTCGAGACCGTCGACGTGCGCATGGGGTGGGCCGGTGCGCATCGCACGGAGGATTCCGTCGATCTGCGCGCGGTCGCCGTGGAGCTCGGCCTCGACCGCACCGTCACGCCGATTGCGCACCCATCCCGACACGTCGCGCGATGACGCCAGGTCGTGCACGAACCAGCGATAGCCGACGCCCTGCACGCGACCGGTGACGATGACGCTGACCGATTCCATGTGTCCAGGATGCGCGTTCAACGACACGAATCCAATGTCGTGTCTATGTTCTCATCTCGATCTCACACCTGATCGAGGAGGATCGCATGGGCACCAGGAAGTCTCCGAGCGACGCGCCCAGGGAAGTTCCGCGCGTGAATGATCAGAGCGCGCGGACGTGGCGGAGTTCATGAAGGCCCGTGGCGCCTCCGGCATCCCCGTACTTCTCGCCGCCGTCGGCCAGCCAGCCGTGACTTTCGTAGAACCGAATAGCGCGCTGGTTGCCGTCGAGCACCCAGAGGTAGGCATCGGCGAAGCCGTTGTCGCGGAGCTCGTCGTCGACCCGCGAGACCAGGGCATGCCCGACGCCGTGCGACCAGACGGAGGGGTGCGCATAGAGGCCGGCGAGCTCGCCGCGGTGCGACTGGCCGTCGTCCCGTCCAGGGCCGAATCCGGCCCAGCCGACGATCCGGCCGTCGTCCTCCGCGACGAGCAGTCGATGCGCCGGCTCGTCAGAGCCCTTCGGCGGGAGACCTTGCAGCGACTGCATGATGAAGCCTGTCCACATCGCGGTCCGGCGTTCGAAGTCCAGCCCGTCCAGGATCGCCTGGTCGATGAGCCCGGCGTACGCCGATCGCCAGGCATCCACGTGCACTTCCGCCACGCCGGCGGCGTCCTCGACTCGCGCCCACCGCACCTTCACCATGTCGCCACGGTAGCCGACGCGCGTCAGAGCCGCGAAGACGTCGCGGCTGAGTGAGACCGAGCCGGCCCGGCTCGGTCTCACTCAGCGGAGGAAGTCTCGCGAGGAGACGCGGTTCAGCCCTTGTGGCGGGGCTTGCGGAACGGCTTTTCGTCGCGGTCTCCGCGCGGAGGACGGCTGTCGCGGTCGTACTGGGGACGGTCGTCACGACGGTTGTCGTCGTCGCGCGGGCGACGGGCTCCAGGGCCACGATCCGGCTTGATCTCGATCAGGCGGCCCGAGATGCGGGTGTCCTTCAGTTTGTCGAGCACCGAAGCATCCAGGTTCGACGGAAGCTCGACGATCGAGAAGTCCGGGTTGATCTTGATCGCCCCGAAGTCGTCGCGGCCGAGGCCGCCCTCGTTCGCGAGCGCCCCGACGATCTGGCGCGGCTCCACGCGGTGGCGGCGGCCGACCTCGATGCGGTAGGCCGCGTAGTCCCCGCGCCCACGGCGCTCGGTGCGCGGCGGGCGCTCACCGCGCTCCGGGCGGGAACCGGACTCGCGGGGCGGCCGGTTGTCCGCCGCGACAGCGCGCGCCAGCGGGTCGTTCTGGGGGTCGAGAAGCAGGGGCGTCTCGCCCTGCGCGACGACCGCCAGCGCGGCGGCGACGTCACCCTCAGGGACGTCGTGGTTGCGGACGTAGTGCGCGACGATGTCGCGGAACGCCTCGATGCGGCTCGTCTCGCTCAGCGCGGTCGTGATGGCGTCGTCGAAGCGTGCGAGTCGCGTCGTGTTGATGTCCTCGGTGCTGGGCAGCTGCATCTGCGCCGGAGCCTGACGCGTCGCCTTCTCGATCGACTTCAGCAGGTAGCGCTCACGCGGAGTGATGAAGCTGATCGCGTCACCGGAGCGTCCGGCCCGACCCGTGCGGCCGATGCGGTGCACGTAAGACTCGGTGTCGGTGGGGATGTCGAAGTTGATCACGTGGCTGATGCGCTCGACATCCAGACCACGGGCCGCGACGTCGGTGGCGACGAGGATGTCGAGCTTGCCGTCCTTGAGCTGGTTCACGCTGCGCTCGCGCTGAACCTGCGGGACGTCGCCGTTGATGGCGGCCGCCGAGTATCCGCGGGCACGCAGCTTCTCGGCGAGCGTCTCGGTCTCGTTCTTGGTGCGGACGAACACGATCATGCCGTCGAAGTTCTCCACCTCGAGGATGCGCGTCAGAGCGTCCACCTTCTGCTGGTACGAGACCACCAGGTAGCGCTGCGTGATGTTCGTGCCGGTCGCTGTCTTCGACTTGATGCTGATCTCTTCGGGATCGCGCAGATACTGCTGCGCGAGGCGGCGGATCGTCGCCGGCATGGTCGCCGAGAACAGCGCCACCTGCTTCTCTGCGGGGGTCTGCGCGAGGATCTGCTCGACATCCTCGGCGAAGCCCATCTTGAGCATCTCATCGGCCTCGTCGAGCACGAGGTACTTCAGTTCGGACAGGTCGAGGGTGCCCTTGGCGAGGTGGTCCATGATGCGACCGGGCGTGCCGACGATCACGTGCACACCGCGGCGCAGCGCCGACAGCTGCACGCCGTAGCCCTGTCCGCCGTAGACCGGCAGGACGTGGACGCCCTTCATCTTCGACGCGTAAGACTCGAACGCCTCGCACACCTGCAGCGCGAGCTCGCGGGTCGGGGCGAGCACGAGAGCCTGCGGGATCTTCTGGGAGACATCCAGCCGCTCGAGCACCGGCAGCGCGAAGGCGGCCGTCTTGCCGGTACCGGTCTGCGCCATGCCGACGACATCGCGTCCGCTCAGCAGGGTCGGGATGGTCGCCGCCTGGATCGGCGAGGGGGTCTCATATCCGAGGTCTCGGATGGCTTTGAGAACGGGCCCGGTGATGCCGAGCTCCTCGAATCCTGGGGTTGCGGGGGATTCCTCGGGGGCGTCGGTCAGCACTGCGTCTTCAGGGGTCACTACCTAAAGGTAGCGCCCCGGAGCGCCCCGTGTCTGTGAGATCGTCGGTCAGGACCCGCTCGTCAGCGAGAGAAGCCTCTCCTTGACCTGGCGACGCAGCACCTTGCCGATCAGCGACTTGGGCAGTTCGTCGACGACGAACACCCGCCGCGGGACCTTGTAGGGCGTCAGGATGCCGCGGGCGAACTCCCGGATCGCCTCCACGTCGACGTCGTCCGCGTCGTCCACCACGATCGCCGCGACGACTTCCTCGCCGGAGTGGTCGCTCGGAAGTCCGACGACGGCGGCATCCGAAACCAGAGGGTGCTGGCGCAGGGCGTTCTCGACTTCGGTGGGGGCCACATTGAACCCGCCCGTGATGATGAGCTCCTTGATGCGGTCGACGATGCGGACGAAGCCGGCGTCATCGATCGTGACGATGTCGCCGGTGCGGTACCAGCCGTCGACGAAGACCTCCTCGGTGGCCTCAGGCTTGCCGTAGTAGCCGGAGAACACTTGCGGGCCTCGGACGACGAGTTCTCCGGCCGACCCGGGTGCGACGTCCTTCGTGGGCTCGTCCGGGTCGACGACGCGGCATTCCGTGCCCGGCAGCGGCAGGCCGACCGTGCCGGGGACACGGTGATCGGCCACCGGGTTCGCCATGAGCACCGGCGAGCACTCGCTGAGGCCGTAGCCCTCGACGAGGTAGCCGCCAGTGGCCTCCTCGAACGGCACGACGAGTTCGTGCGGCAGTGCCATCGCGCCGGAGATCGCGACCTCGATGCCGCGAAGCGAGACGCCCTTCGCCTTCGCCGCGCTGAGCAGGCGGTCGGCGATCGGCGGAACGAGCGGCAGGAAGGTCGCGGGGTGCTTCTTGATCACATCCAGCACGAGATCGGGGTCGAACTTCGGGAACAGCACCAAGCGCGCACCCATCGACATCGCGAAAGTCAGGCACAGGGTCAGGCCGTACGCGTGGAACATCGGCAGCACGGCATACACGACGCAGCCGTTCCCGCGCTGGATCGAGGGAACCCAGGCCTGCGACTGCGCGGCGTTGGCGAGCAGATTGCGATGCGTGAGCGCCGCGCCCTTCGGCGTGCCTGTCGTGCCGGAGGTGTACTGGATGATCGCCAGGTCATCGGTCTGCGGCTTGGGGTGGGATGCGGGCAGCGGGTCGGATGACACCACGCGCTCCCACAGCACCGTCCCGCGGACCTTCTCGGTCAGCGCGGCAAGTGATTCGCGCGCCTTGGCGATCGGGAGCTTCAGGGCGAGCTGCGTGAGTCGCGGCATCCCCTTCGTGACATCGACCGAGACGAGTGTCGACACGGCGAGGTCGGCGGGGAACTCCTGAACGGTTCCCACGACCTTGTTCCAGACGATGGCGTGCTTGGCACCGTGATCCTCGAACTGCTTGCGCAGTTCGCGGGGCGTGTAGAGGGGATTGTGCTCGACGACGACGGCACCGACGCGCAGGACGGCGTAGAAGGCGACGATGTGCTGCGGGCAGTTCGGCAGCACGATGGCGACGGGGTCGCCGGCCTTCACACCGAGTTCACGGAGCCCGGCTGCGGCGCGATCGATCTGCTTCTGCAGCTGCCGATAGCTGGTCTCGCGGCCGAAGAACTGCAGCGCCGGCGCGTCGGGATAGTCGCGCGCCGAAGCGGCGACGATGTCGATGAGAGACCCCTGCACCGGTGCGAGGTCTTCGGGGACGCCGGCGGCATAGCTGGCGACCCAGGGACGAGGAGGATCGAACGTCGTCATGGGCAACAGCCTATTGCTGTGCTGGGGCGTCGCAGGGGATCGGCCGCTGCGAACTAGACTGGACGGGTGTCTGAAATCACCCCCGAACTCGTACGCCATCTCGGCGTGCTCGCGCGCATCCAGCTGAACGACGACGAGGTGACGCGGCTCACGGGCCAGCTCGACGCCATCGTCGACAACATCGCGAAGGTCTCAGAGGTCGCCACCCCGGACGTCGCGGCGACGAGCCACCCGATCCCGCTCGCGAACGTCTTCCGTCCCGACGTGGTCGGTCAGACGCTGACGCACGAGCAGGTGCTGCAGAACGCACCGGATGCCGCCGACGGACGCTTCCGTGTCACCGCGATCCTGGGAGAAGAGCAGTGAGCGACATCATCCGCTGGACCGCCGCGGAGCTCGCGGGCAAGCTGACGGCCGGCGAGGTCTCCAGCCGCGAGGCCACCCAGGCGCACCTCGATCGCATCGCGGGCGTCGACGGCGACGTGCACGCCTTCCTGCACGTGAACGAGGGCGCCCTGGCAGCGGCGGACGCGGTCGACGCGGCACGCGCGGCTGGGGAGCAACTGCACCCGCTCGCCGGCGTCCCCCTGGCGATCAAGGACGTCCTGGTCACCACGGACCAGCCGACCACGAGCGGGTCGAAGATCCTCGAGGGCTATCTCTCGCCGTACGACGCGACGGTCGTGGCACGGTCGCGCGCCGCCGGTCTCGTGCCGCTGGGCAAGACCAACATGGACGAGTTCGCGATGGGTTCCTCCACGGAGCACTCCGCCTATGGTCCGACCCGCAACCCGTGGGACCTCGACCGCATCCCCGGCGGCTCAGGCGGCGGCTCGGCGGCGGCTGTCGCCGCGTTCGAAGCTCCGCTGGCGCTCGGCTCGGACACCGGCGGATCGATCCGTCAGCCGGCGCACGTCACCGGCACGGTCGGCATCAAGCCGACGTACGGCGGCGTGAGCCGCTACGGCGCGATCGCGCTGGCCTCCAGCCTCGACCAGGTCGGCCCGGTCACCCGGACGGTGCTGGATGCCGGACTCCTGCATGACGTCATCGGCGGGCACGACCCGAAGGATTCCACGTCGCTCACCGACGTCTGGCCGTCGTTCGCCGGCGCCGCACGAGACGGTGCCCGTGGCGACGTACTCAAGGGGCTCAGGGTCGGTGTCATCAAGGAGCTTCCGGACTCCGGATTCCAGCCCGGCGTCGCCGCATCCTTCCGCGAGTCGCTCGCGCTGCTCGAGGCGAACGGCGCCGAGATCGTCGAGATCTCCACGCCCCACTTCGAGTACGGCGTGGCCGCGTACTATCTGATCCTGCCCGCTGAGGCATCCAGCAACCTGGCGAAGTTCGATTCGGTCCGATTCGGACTCCGCGTGACGCCCGAGGGCGGGGCGACGGTCGAGGACGTCATGTCCGCGACGCGTGAAGCCGGGTTCGGCGACGAGGTCAAGCGCCGCATCATCCTGGGCACCTACGCGCTGTCGGCCGGGTACTACGACGCCTACTACGGCAGCGCGCAGAAGGTCCGCACGCTCATCCAGCAGGACTTCGCGAACGCCTTCGCCGACGTCGACGTCATCGCGACGCCGTCGGCTCCGACGACGGCCTTCAAGATCGGCGAGCGCATCGACGATCCGCTGCAGATGTACCTGAACGATGTCACGACGATCCCCGCGAACCTCGCGGGTGTGCCGGGGATCTCGATTCCTTCCGGCCTCGCGGCCGAGGACGGTCTGCCTGTCGGCATCCAGTTCCTCGCGCCTGCGCACGAGGACGCCCGTCTGTACCGGGTGGGGGCGGCGCTCGAGACGCTGCTCGTCGATTCGTGGGGTGCACCGCTGCTGACCAGGGCCCCGGAGCTCGCTGGAGGGAACCGCTGATGGCCGCTGCCAAGCTGATGAACTTCGACAAGGCGCTCGAACTGTTCGAGCCGGTGCTCGGCTTCGAAGTGCACGTCGAGCTCAACACCGAGACCAAGATGTTCTCGGACGCGCCGAACCCGGCGAACGAGAAGTACCACGCCGCCGAGCCCAACACGCTGATCGCCCCTGTCGATCTGGGTCTTCCCGGTTCGCTGCCGGTCGTGAACGCGACGGCGATCCGGTCATCGATCAGCCTCGGGCTCGCGCTGGGCTGCTCGATCGCCGAATCGAGCCGGTTCGCGAGGAAGAACTACTTCTACCCCGACCTCGGCAAGAACTACCAGATCTCGCAGTACGACGAGCCCATCGCCTATGAGGGCTCGGTCGAGGTGGAACTCGAGGACGGCACGATCGTCACGGTTCCGATCGAACGCGCGCACATGGAGGAGGATGCCGGAAAGCTCACCCACATGGGCGGAGCGACCGGACGCATCCAGGGCGCCGAATACTCACTGGTCGACTACAACCGTGCCGGCGTCCCGCTCGTCGAGATCGTCACGAAGCCGATCTTCGGCGCCGAGCACCGCGCACCGGAGATCGCAAAGGCCTACGTCGCCGCGATCCGCGACATCGTGCGCGGCCTGGGGATCTCCGAAGCCCGTCTCGAGCGCGGCAACCTGCGCTGCGACGCGAACGTCTCCCTGCGTCCTCGCGGCCAGGAGAAGCTGGGCACGCGCACCGAGACCAAGAACGTCAACTCGATGCGCTCCGTCGAGCGCGCCGTGCGCTACGAGATCCAGCGTCAGGCGGCGATCCTCGCCGACGGCGGGACGATCACGCAGGAGACGAGGCACTGGCACGAGGACACCGGCACGACCTCGCCGGGTCGTCCGAAGTCGGATGCTGACGACTACCGGTACTTCCCCGAACCGGACCTGCTGCCGGTGCAGCCGCCTGCGGAGCTGATCGAGGAACTGCGCGCGGTGCTGCCCGAGCAGCCCGTCGCACGCCGTCGCCGGTTGATGACCGAGTGGGGATTCACCGACCTGGAGTTCCAGGACGTCCGCAACGGCGGCCTGCTCGACGTCGTCGAGGCGACGATCGCCGCCGGCGCGGCGCCCGCTGCCGCGCGCAAGTGGTGGACGGGTGAGATCTCGCGCCAGGCGAACGCCGCGGAGAAGGATGCCGCGGAGTTGATCAGCCCCGAGAACGTCGCCGCGCTGCAGAAGCTCGTCGACGCAGGCGTCCTCACCGACAAGCTGGCGCGCCAGGTGCTCGAAGGCGTGATCGCCGGCGAGGGCACGCCTCAAGAGGTCGTGGACGCCCGTGGTCTCGCGGTCGTCTCGGATGACGGCGCGCTGATCGCGGCGATCGATGACGCACTGGCCGCGCAGCCAGACGTCATGGCGAAGATCAAGGACGGCAAGGTCCAGGCCGCCGGTGCCATCATCGGTGCGGTCATGAAGGCG
Source organism: Microbacterium sp. M (assembly GCF_045181065.1). Taxonomy (GTDB): domain Bacteria; phylum Actinomycetota; class Actinomycetes; order Actinomycetales; family Microbacteriaceae; genus Microbacterium. Next base: position 1,700,833 of record NZ_CP173721.1, read on the forward strand.
ATGAAGGGCCAGGCGGATGCGGCGCGCGTGCGCGAGCTCATCCTGGAGCGCGCCGCGCAGTGACATCCGTTCGATGACGGCCACGGGCACTCGATGTCCGTGGCCCCGGCGAGAATGGACGCATGGGGCGCGGTGATGGTTCGGGCCGTATCGTCTCACCGGACGGTGCGGACGATGCGGGAACGCGCATTCTCCATGTCGACATGGACGCGTTCTACGCGGCTGTCGCCGTGCTCGATGACCCGTCCCTGCGCGGACTGCCGCTGATCATCGGCGCGCCGGACGGTCGTTCGGTCGTCTCCAGCGCCTCGTACGAGGCGCGGCGCTACGGCGTGCGAGCTGCCATGCCGGTGTCCCAGGCGCTGCGGCTGTGTCCCGGGGCGCGCATCGTGCTGCCGGACTTCGCACGGTATCAGGAGATCTCGCGCCATGTGATGGCGATCTTCGAGTCGTTCACGCCGCTGGTCGAGCCGCTGTCCGTCGACGAGGCGTTCCTGGACGTGCAGGGCGTGCGCCGGCTGTGGGGGAGCCCTGGTCGCATCGCACATCTGGTGCGCGAGCGTGTGCTCGCGGAGGTCGGCATCACCTGCAGCGTCGGGGTGGCGGCGACCAAGCACGTGGCGAAGATGGCATCGACCCTGTCCAAGCCGGACGGCATGCTGATCGTCGCCGCGGCCGACACCCTGGACTTCCTCGCCCCGCGTCCGGTGCGTGCGATGTGGGGCGTGGGCCCGAAGGCCGCCGAAGCGCTGGAGGCGCGCGGCATCAGGACCATCGGCGATATCCGCGACTCGCCGCAGGACATGCTCGACCGTGCCGTGGGTCCGGCGCTCGGTCATCGACTGGTGGAGCTCGCGCGCGGAGAAGATCCGCGAGGGGTCGAGACCATGCGGGTCGAGAAGAGCGTGGGGCACGAGGAGACGTTCGACGTAGACATCACCGATCGCGAGTGGTTGCGCTCCGAGCTGCTCCGTCTTTCCGACCGCGTCGCGGCACGGCTGCGGCGTGCCGAGTGGGAGACCAGGACCGTGGCGATCAAGATCCGCTTCGACGACTTCACGACCGTCAACCGCTCGCAGACGCTGTCCGAACCGACGGCCGTCGGTCAGCGCATCGGAACAGCGGCGCAGGAGCTGTTCGAGCAGATCGACCGTCGGGGCCCGGTGCGACTGGTCGGAGTGCGGGCCGAGAAGCTTCAGCCGGCGGGTGGCGGTGCATTCGCGCTGTGGGACGACGATGAGGACTGGCGACGCATCGAAGGAGCCCTCGACAGTGCCAGAGCGCGCTTCGGGAACGCGACCATCACGCGCGCGCGGCACCTGGGCCGCGGAGAAGGGCGAGGTGCACCCCGGCATCCGAAAGCGCACGGTGCGGATTGACGACGCATCTCGCTGCGGAGTGGACTAGCGTTGACGCATGCCGAACATCGCAGTGGAACTTGGGAAGCAGGCGGCCGAATTCGGCGTGAAGAGCGCATACGGCGAGCCGCAGGACGTCGATGGCACGAGCATCACGCCCGTCGCCGTGACCGTGACGGGCTTCGGCGCCGGCACGGCCGAAGCCGGCGAAGGCGGTGGCGGCTACGGCGTCTCGATCCCGCTCGGCGTCTACGTGCGCCGCGAGGAGGGGCTGCGGTTCGAGCCGAATCCCGTTCCGCTGATCGTCGTGGCGATTCCGTTCGTCTGGGTCGCGGGACGTGCGCTCGCGCGTGTCATCCGTGCACTCAAGAAGTAGTAGCCCCGACCCGGTCAGAGCAGCACTGGACGCGGCGGCGGCTCGGATCGTCGCGGCGATCTCGGACGTGTCCGCAGCCAATCCCGTGCTGCTGATCGACGGGCGCAGCGGTGCGGGCAAGTCCACACTGGCCGGGCTCGTCGCCGCGCGCTGGCCGTTGGCAGGGCGTCCGCAGGTGATCGCGATGGATTCCCTGTATCCGGGCTGGGATGGGCTGGATGCCGGAATCGAGCGGGCTTTGGACGGCATCCTCCGTCCGCACGGCCGCGGGCGCATCGGCACCTGGCATCGCTGGGACTGGGAGCGCAAAGCGGATGCCGAGAGTCACGCCGTCGACCCAGCTCTCGGCGTCATCCTCGAAGGGTGCGGGACGATCACTCCGCAGACGTCCAGGATCGCCGACGTGACGGTGTGGGTGGAGTCCCCGGCAGCGGCGCGCAGGCATCGGGCTCTCGGTCGTGATGGCGACGTCTTCCGATCGCACTGGGAGAGCTGGGCGGCTCAGGAGCAGGCCCATATCGACCGCGATGATCCCCGCGGTCTCGCGGACGTGCAGGTGATGATCCCGTAACCGCGGCGGGCGGCGGTCAGCTGAGCTCGTCGGCGGATTGGATCAGCCCTTCGAGCCGGTAGCCGAGCCAGTCGTAGACGCCGCGGCGCGGGTCGTCTTCGTCGAGGTCGTCCTCGTCGACGATGCCCAACCGGGTCGCGAGCACCAGTCGCAGAGCGGTGAGCGTACGCAACCAGGCGTCCACCTCGGCATCCGGGATCAGGATCGGCTGCGCGGTGAGCGCGTCCTGCTCATCGAGCACGTCCTGCGTCTCGTCGAATCCGGACAGGGCGGCCCTGACGACGGCGGCCTCAGCGATCCGGCGATCGAGCAGGTCGTCGTGCGTGGCGGTGGCGAACGCGCGGGACGCCTCTGCATCCTCCGGGTAGGGATTCGGGGCGAGTCGCGCGATCGCCGGATCTCCGGCATTCTCGGTCGCATCGGCGGTGAGCATGTCCTGGAACTCGTCCAGGAGGTGCGCGAGATGAACACCCTCGATGGCCGCGAGTTCGAGTCGCACGGGAGCGGTGGTCATTGCGGTGCCTTCCGGACGGTGGCCCACAGGCCGTAGTCGTGCATGGCCTGGGCATGCACCTCCATCGTCTCGCGAGGACCGGTGGCGACGATGGCATGGCCCTCGTGATGGACGGCAAGCATCAATTGCGTGGCGCGATCCAGTGAATAACCGAAGTACGTGCGGAACACGCGGACGACGTAGCTCATGAGGTTCACGGGGTCGTTCCACACGACGACCTGCCACGGCTCGAGCGGCGCGGCGGACAGATCGAGATGCTCGTCGACGGCGGGTGTGGACGTCGGAGTGCTCATGCCCAGCCCAGTTCGTGAAGCTGCTCGTCGTCGATGCCGTAGAAGTGCGCGATCTCGTGGACGAGGGTCGTATGGATCTCGTCGCGCAGCTCATCCTCGGTGTCGCACTGCTCGAGGTGCGGCTCGCGGTACACGATGATGCGATCCGGAAGCTCACCGAGCCCGTACTGGCCGCGCTCGGTGAGGGCGAGCCCGTCATACAGGCCGAGCAGGTCGAGACTGCCGTCCTCCGGGCGGTCCTCGACGACGAAGACGACATTGTCGAGTCCGTCGACCATGTCATCGGGCAGAAGATCCAGCTCGTCGACGACGAGCTGTTCGAAGGCCGCGGCATCCATTTGCATCGTCCTCCAGCCTAGGGCGCGGACGGTGCTCAGGGATGCAGTCAATGCACGAACAGCAGCAGCCCGGCGACCGCGAGGAAAAGGGAGCCGAACACGACGTTGAGGATGCGCTGCCCTCGTGGCGTCCGGGTGAGTCGGCGGAAGGGCTTCGCCGCGGCGGCGAAGAAGAACCACATCACGATCACATCGACGATCACCACAGTCGAGATCAGGATCAGGTACTGCGGGAGCGCGGGTTGATCGAGGCGGATGAACTGCGGGATGAACGCCAGGAAGAACACGATCGCCTTGGGATTGAGCAGGTTGACCCAGAACCCGCGGCGCACCATCGAGAGTCGGCTCTCCGGCAGGCGGATCGTCTGGGCGGCATCCGGCTCGGAGGTCGGCTTCGTCAGGATCATCCGGATGCCGAGGAACACGAGGTACGCAGCACCCGCGTAGCGGACGACGTCGAAGAGCAACGGGGAACGGGCGACGAGCAGGCCCACGCCGGCCGCGACGATCACGACATGGACGATCAGCGCCAGCTGTTGGCCGATCACGCCCCACACGGCGCGGCGCCAGCCTTCGTTGAGCGCGTTCGACATCGTGTTGATCGCGCCGGCGCCCGGCGTGAAGCTGATGACGACCGACGCTGCGAGCAGAGAGAGCCAGACGGTCAGTGACACCTGGCGATTCTATGGTCAGTTCCGGTCCTCTCCGAACCGGGACTCGAATGACTCAGGCGTGCGGGGTGACGACCGCGCGGCCGCTGAGCTTGCCGTCGTGCAGGTCGTGGTAGGCCTGCAGCGCCTCGTCCATCGAGTACGTCTTCACCTGCGGCGTGATCCTGCCCGCGCGGTACAGCTCCACGACCTCGTACAACTCTTCGATCGTGCCCCAGTAGGTGTTGGTGAGCTCCGCCTCGTAGGGGTTCGCGTAGAAGTTCCACTCGACCGGACCACCCGCGACGCCGACGACGGTGATCCGCCCCCGACGGGCGACGACCTGCTGAGCGAGCGTGATCGTCGGCGTGATGCCGACGAAATCGAAGACGGCGTCGACTCCCTGGCCGCCGGTCGCTTCGCGGATTCGATCCGCCTGTCCTTCGCCGCCTTCGATCGTCTTCGCGCCGGCCTTCTCGGCCTCGGCCATCGCCTCGGGCTTCGTATCGGTGGCGTAGACCGTCGCGCCGGTGATCGCCGTGAGGATCTGCACGGCGATCTGGCCGAGACCGCCGAGGCCGATCACGAGGGCGGACTTCCCGCCGCCCTGCAGCCTCGGAAGCGCGAGCTTGATCGCGTGGTACGGCGTGAGGCCGGCATCCGACAGCGGTGCGGCCACGACCGGGTCGGCATCACCGAGCGGCACGAGGTTTCGCGCCGGGACTGTCATGTACTCGGCCATGCCGCCGTCGCGGCCGAGGCCGGTGGCCAGATACGGCTGAGTCGCCGCGTTGTAGCAGTACGTGTCCTGCCCACGCGAGCACGCAGGGCAGTGACCGCAGCCGATGGGCCCGTACGACAGGAAGGCGTCGCCGACCGCCAGACCGGTGACCCCGTCGCCCAGCTCCTCGATCCATCCGGAGTTCTCGTGACCGAGCGTGTAGCTCGGTGCGAGTTGTTCGCCCATGGTCTCGTCGAACTGCTCGAAGACGGCGACGTCGGAGTGGCAGGCGCCCGCGCCTGCGATCTTGAGGAGGACTTCACCCGGCCCCGGTGTCGGACGAGGGACATCCTCGATGGTCGGGAACGTCTTCCAGGCGGTGAAGCGGACGGCTTTCACAGTGGACTCCTCAGGTCGGCGGCATCCGTATGACGATCCTACCGAGGACGCGAAAGCAGTTCGAGGTGTTCGCGGCCGAATGGATCGGACGCGAACACCTCGATGACGTGGGGTGGCTAACGGGGCTCGAACCCGCGACCCCCGCGACCACAACGCGGTGCTCTACCAACTGAGCTATAGCCACCATGCGCCCGCTTGTCAGCAGGCAACCAGACGATTCTAATACACGTCTGGCGGTGCGAATGACACGTGCGTCAGATGTCTTCGGCGAATGTCGAGACCGTGGCGTTCGCGATGTCGCGTGCTTCATCGCTGGACGGTCCTGGCTCGGGCACGAAGACCGCTTCACGGTAGTAGCGCAGTTCGCGGATCGACTCGAGGATGTCGGCGAGAGCGCGATGCCCGCCGTCCTTCGCAGGCGCCTGGAAGAAGACACGCGGATACCAGCGTCGGGACAGTTCCTTGATGCTGGACACGTCGACGTTGCGGTAGTGCAGCCACTGGTCTATCTGCGGCATGTACTTGGCGAGGAACATGCGATCCGTGCCGATGGTGTTGCCGGCGAGGGGTGCCTTGCGCTCGAGCGTCACGAAGCGCTTGATGTAGGCCAGCGTCTGCGCCTCGGCCTCCGCCAGGCTGACGCCCGCCGGGATCTCCTCGATCAGGCCGGAGGAACGGTGCATGTTCGTGACGAATTCGTTCATGTTCGTCAGTGCTGCATCGCTCGGCCTGATCACGATCTGGAAGCCCGGATCGAGCGGCTTCAGCTCGAAATCGGTGATGACGACGGCGATCTCGACGAGCTCGTCGATCTGGAGATCGAGTCCCGTCATCTCGCAGTCGATCCAGACGAGTCGATCGTTCTCAGACGCAGTTGCCATACAGGCATCCTAATGAGCGCACAGACATTGGTCCCTGGCACGGTAGCGTTAAGGTGATCGCCTCCGTAGCTCAGAGGAAGAGCAGCGGCCTTCTAATCCGCCGGTCGCAGGTTCGAATCCTGCCGGGGGCACACCTGAATCTCACCTCAGATAGCGCAGCGTCTGGACCGCTTCGTCGGCCGTCCAGAATTCGCCGATGAGACGGAACGCGCCGGACGCGAGATGAAGACGCTCGGCGCGGAAGCGCAGCCCCAGCGGCTCTGCCGCGATGCGGAGATGGCCGAGGATGCGCCCCGCGGCATCCTGCACACGCCACAGATGATCGCCCGCTCTGATGAGGTTCTCGCGGCTGGACGACAGCTTCGGGGTCGCGTAGGGAATGTCGGGAAGGGCGGTGATCGTGTGAGTATGCATCGGTATCTCCTCTCGTGATCGAACATATGACCGACCACCGACATCGCCGTGAAGAAGGTTGTCGAGCGCGTGCACTCGCCCTGCACGGCGGAGACGAATGACGGAGTTCTCCACCGTGTCCGTCGAAGTCGGGCGAAACCTTGTGCGCGGCAGACGCTGTTCCGGGCACGCTGTTCGTCAGCCGGGCGCGACCCGGGATCTTGAGGAGAAGGCGATGAACGACACCATCACGATCATGGGATTCATCGGGAACGACCCCGGCGGCAACACCACGGCGAGCGGTGTGCCCGTCGTGAACTTCCGGGTCGGCAGCAGTCAGAGCCGCTACGACGCGAAGACGCAGACCTGGATCGACACGGGGACCAACTGGTACAACGTCTCGGCCTATCGGCAGCTCGCCGTTCAGGCTCGTGCGTCGCTGCAGAAGGGGCATCCGGTGATCGTGACGGGGCGGCTTCGCGCCAGGGACTGGGACAACGGCACCGCACGCGGAACGAGCCTCGACATCGACGCCGAGGCGATCGGTCATGATCTGCGCTGGGGGACGAGCGCCTTCGTCCGCAACCGTCCGGCGGCCGGTCGTGCATCGAGCTCGACTGCGGCGGAGTCCATGCCGGCTGATCGCGACCCGGCGTCCGAATCCGAGATGGACGAGGACTCCGCGCGGGACGAGGACGCGGACGGTGTCAACCCGGCGTGGGGACTGGAACCGACCCACGACGCCGCCTGACGCCGCTCACGGGGGTCGGCGATGCATGCCCCCTAGACTCGAACCGTGCCTCGCCGACCTGCCGCTCCTGCCGCGCGCGCATTCGCGTACTCCGCTGCGGCGATCCTTGCGCTCACTCTCGTGGCGTGCTCTCCGCAGCCGACGGACCCCCCGACACCCTCGACGGCGGTTTCGTCTGCGCCCACCCCCGGAGCGACGGCGGAAGCCACGGATCCCGCTGCACCGGCGCTGGTGCCCGACGGGACGGCAGCCGACAATCTGCCCCTGTTCGCTTCGGTCACCGCGCGGGTCTGGGCCTCCGAGCAGCGCGCGCAGGGACGCGCGTACATCGACGCGCTCGTCGCCGCCGGCTTCGACAAGGCGGCCATGCAGGTCACCGCGGACGAGACGACCGTGGGCAACCCCGTCGAGAGCCTCCAGTTCTCCGTCCGCTGGGGCGACGCAGAGTGCCTCGTCGGTCAGGTCGGACCGTCGACCGGTGAGCCCGTTACGACCGTGACGGACCAGCTCGCCGAGGGCAGGTGCCTCATCGGGACCACGCGCCCCATCGACTGGTGACCGGCAACCGCACATCGCTCAGCCGGTAGGCTGGAGTGTCGATTCACGACGCCAACAGAAGGAGCGGTTTTCCGTGGCAGAGTACATCTACTCGATGGTCCGTGCACGCAAGGCGGTGGGCGACAAGCTCATCCTCGACGACGTCACGATGGCGTTCCTCCCCGGCGCGAAGATCGGTATGGTCGGCCCGAACGGCGCCGGTAAGTCGACGATCCTGAAGATCATGGCCGGCATGGACACGCCGTCCAACGGCGAGGCCAAGCTCAGCCCCGGGTTCTCGGTCGGCATCCTCATGCAGGAGCCCGAGCTCGACGAGACCAAGACGGTCCTCGAGAACATCCAGGACGGCGTCGCCATCAAAGCCAAGCTCGACCGCTTCAATGAGATCTCGGCGCAGATGGCCGACCCCGACGCGGACTTCGACACGCTTCTCGCCGAGATGGGAGTGCTCCAGGAAGAGATCGACGCCGCAGACGGATGGGATCTGGACTCCCAGCTCGAGCAGGCGATGGACGCTCTGCGCACTCCGCCAGGAGACGCCGAGATCGCCCCGCTGTCGGGTGGAGAGAAGCGCCGTGTCGCCCTCGCGAAGCTGCTGCTGCAGAAGCCGGACCTGCTCCTGCTCGACGAGCCCACCAACCACCTCGACGCAGAGAGCGTGCTCTGGCTCGAGCAGCACCTGCAGGCGTACAAGGGTGCCGTGATCGCGATCACGCACGACCGGTACTTCCTCGACAACGTGGCCGAGTGGATCGCCGAGGTCGACCGCGGCCGCCTGATCGGCTACGAGGGCAACTACTCCACCTACCTGGAGAAGAAGGGCGAGCGCCTCGCCATCCAGGGCAAGAAGGACGCGAAGCTCGCCAAGCGGCTCAAGGACGAACTCGAATGGGTGCGTTCCAGTGCGAAGGGGCGCCAGACCAAGTCGAAGGCGCGTCTTGCCCGCTACGAGGAGATGGCCACAGAGGCGGAGCGCACCAGGAAGCTGGACTTCGAGGAGATCCAGATCCCCGCCGGCCCCCGCCTCGGAAGCATCGTCATCGAGGCGAAGAACCTCAAGAAGGGCTTCGGCGATCGCGTCCTCATCGATGGTCTGAGCTTCAGTCTTCCGCCGAACGGCATCGTGGGCATCATCGGCCCGAACGGCGTCGGCAAGACCACCCTGTTCAAGACGATCGTCGGCCTCGAGCCGCTCGACGGCGGAGATCTGAAGATCGGCGAGACCGTCAAGATCAGCTACGTCGACCAGTCCCGTGCGAACATCGACCCGAACAAGAACCTGTGGGAGGTCGTGTCCGACGGCCTGGACTTCATCACGGTCGGCAAGACCGAGATCCCTTCCCGCGCCTACGTCTCCAAGTTCGGCTTCAAGGGCCCCGACCAGCAGAAGAAGGCCGGTGTGCTCTCCGGTGGCGAGCGCAACCGCCTGAACCTCGCCCTCACCCTCAAGGAGGGCGGCAACCTCCTCCTGCTCGACGAGCCCACGAACGATCTCGACATCGAGACCCTGGGCTCACTCGAGAACGCCCTCCTCGAGTTCCCCGGCTGCGCCGTGGTCATCACCCACGACCGGTGGTTCCTCGACCGCATCGCCACGCACATCCTGGCGTACGAGGGCACCGACGAGAACCCCGCCAAATGGCACTGGTTCGAGGGCAACTTCGAGGCGTACGAGGCGAACAAGATCGAGCGCCTCGGCCCTGATGCAGCGAACCCGCACCGTTCGACGCACCGCAAGCTCACGCGTGACTAGGCTGCACATCCCCATCCACCTGCGATGGGGCGATCTCGACGCGTTCAATCACGTCAACAACACCTCGATGCTCAAGCTCCTCGAGGAGGCGCGCGTGCGCGCCTTCTGGAAACCGGGCCCGGGGGAGCAGGCACCGTCGACGGCGGTGCTCGACTCCGGGATCGAGCAGGGGGTTCTGACGCTCATCGCCCGGCAGGAGATCGAGTACCTCGCACCCGTGCCGTACCAGCGGCATCCCCTCGAGGTGCAGATGTGGTTCGGCAAGCTGGGCGGGTCCAGTGTCGAGGTCTGCTACGAGGTCCACAACGACCCCGCGTCCGTCGAGCGCACCGTATACGCGCGCTCGACGGCGGTGATCGTGCTCGTGGATGCGCAGACCGGGCGTCCGACGCGCATCACTCCGGAGATGCGCGCCGCGTGGGAGCCGTACGTCGGCGAATCGATCGTCTACGCGCACCGCTGAACCGCAACGGCCACTGGCCGCGTCGCGGGTCAGCGCCCCGCGTCGCCCTCGGGCACGCGGATCATGATCTCCTGGGCGACGCTCGCGACGAGCGCGCCGTCGCGCGCGTAGATGCGTCCGGAAGCCAGTCCGCGCCCGCCGCGGGCATTCGGCGACTCCTGGACGTAGAGCAGCCATTCGTCGGCGCGCGCCGACCGATGCCACCACATGGCGTGATCGAGGCTCGCGACCTTGAGGCCGGTGAGCCCCCAGGCGACGCCGTGCGCGCGGAGGATCGACTCCTGGATCGTCATGTCGCTGAGATATGCCAACGCGGCACGGTGCAGACGCTCGTCGTCCGGCATCTGCGACCGGATCCGCATCCAGACGGCTTGATGCGGACGCCGCTCGCCTTCGACGGTCAGATAGATCGGACCCTCGACGTGGCGCACATCGGCAGGGCGGTCCCGCAGCATCCGCATCGACAGCGGATGCACGCCGGCGACGACGTCCTCGTCCGGCGCGACGTCCTCTGGTGCCGGCATGCCGGAAGGCATGGGGACGGCATGCTCGACCCCGGGGCTCTCGTCCTGGAACGACGCGATCATCGAGAAGATCGGCACCCCGTTCTGGTAGGCCTGCGAACGCCTCGTCGAGAACGACCGGCCGTCGTGGATCCGGTCGACGGCGATCGTCAGCCCCTGCGACGCATCGCCAGGTCGCAGGAAGTACCCGTGCATCGAGTGCACCGCGCGCTCCGGCGGCATCGTCCGTTCGGCGGCGATGAGCGACTGCGCGAGCACCTGCCCGCCGTAGATGCGCCCTGACGGCATCGCATGCGAGCGACCGGTGAAGATGTCCTCCGTGGTGCGCGCCGAACTCTCGTCCAGATCGAGCACATCCAGCAGCAGTTCGACGGATGCCTCGGCGTGCGCGTCTTCGCTCATGACGGTCCCTCCCGCGGCCCGACGCCGCACCTCGGTAGTCTAGAGCGCGTGCCTCCCCGCCTCGTGCTCGCCGATCCCGAAACCGCCAGAGACGTCCTGACCTTCGTCGGCCGCGCTACGCGCATCTCCGATGAGGGGGTGCGGCTGCAGGCCCGCGGCGGTGTCCTCGCGCTCACGACGGCTGTCCTCGCCCCGCACGGGCTCTTCGACCAGACCCCGACGGTCCTCGCCATGCGGATCGTTGCCGCCGACCCCGAGCTCGAGTGCGACCTGGTGGTCTCCTCCCTCGCGGCGACGGAGGACGATCGGATGCTGGAACTGCCGGAGACCGCACTGTCGCCGTCCTGGGCCGGTATCGCGCCACCGCGCGGCGATTGGCAGCAGGAGGCCTCTCTCACGGCATCCGGCATCGCCCAGCGCGCGCAGTGGGGCATCAGCGCCGTCGCCCATGGAACGACGCCCGGTGCAGGGGAGGAGGCGGTCAGGGCGCTGCGGGCCGCGATCTGGGGCGAGCCGGACCCCGACCTCGGCGACCTGCCGCGCGGCATGGCGTTCGCCGCCGACGCGCTGGGATTCATCTCCGGGGAAGAGGAGATCCCGGTGATGCGCTCGGGGCGCTGGACGCGGATCGCGTTCCGTCGAGGGCACGTCCTCGCCCGTGGTCCGGTGGCGTCCGGTCTTACCGCAGTCCGCGGAACCGGCACGGCAGGCTAGGTCAGCGCGCCGCCGCGCGTCCGGCCTGACGGCCCGAGAAAAGACAGCCGCCGAGGAAGGTCCCCTCCAGTGCGCGATACCCGTGCACGCCGCCACCGCCGAATCCACTCGCCTCGCCTGCGGCGTACAGCCCGGGGATCGGAGCCCCGTCGGCACCGAGTGCCCGCCCGTCGAGGTCGGTCTGGATGCCGCCGAGCGACTTGCGTGTGAGCACGTGCAGCTTCACGGCGATCAGTGGACCGGCTGCCGGATCCTGCAGCCGATGCGGGGTCGCTGTGCGGATGAGCTTGTCGCCCCGATAGGAGCGCATCGAGCGCAGCATCCCGATCTGCGCGTCCTTGGTGAAGTCGTTGTCGATCTCGCGGTCGCGGGCGACGATCTCCTGCCTGACGCGTTCGAGGTCCAGCAGTTCGCCGCCCGGAGCGCCGCGCAGCTGCTCCAGGAGCGTGTCGAGATCGTTCTCGACGATGAAGTCCTCACCTTCGTCCAGAAACGCCTGCACAGGCCCGGTCGGGCCCTTGGCGAGGCGGGACTTCAGCAGCAGCGGGATGTCCTTCCCGGTGAGATCCGGATTCTGCTCGCTGCCCGAGAGCGCGAACTCCTTCTCGACGATCTGACGCGTCGTGATGAACCAGGAATGATCATGTCCGGTCGCCCGCAGGTGGGTGAGGGTGCCGAGAGTGTCGAAGCCGGGGAACAGCGGCACGGGGAGCCTCTTGCCGGTGGCGTCGAGCCACAGCGACGACGGGCCCGGCAGGATCCGGATGCCGTGGGCCGGCCATACCGGATCCCAGTTCGTGATCCCCTCGACGTAGTGCCACATCCGGTCGCCGTTGATCAGGTGCGCGCCGGCGGTGGCCGAGACGGCATGCATGGACCCGTCGACATAGGCGGGCACTCCCGAGAGCATGTGCGACGGCGGGCTGCCGAGGCTTTCCGGCCAGAACGCACGCACGAGGTCGTGGTTGCCGCCGATGCCGCCGGAGGCGACGATCGTCGCGCCCGCGGCGATCTCGAACGCGCCGACGACTTCACGGCTGCTCGCCACGCCGCGGGGTTCGCCGGTATCGGCGAGGACATCGCCACGTGCGCCGATCACTGCGCCGTCCGACACGATGAGTTCGTTCACGCGATGGCGCGGAAGGATCGTCAGCGTCCCGGCATCCTCGGCGGCGTGCACAGCCGCTGCGAAGGGCTGGACGATTCCGGGACCCGTGCCCCAGGTGATGTGGAACCGGGGAACCGAGTTGCCCGGCCCGAGCGCGCCATAGCCGCCGCGCTCCGCCCACCCGACGACGGGGAAGAACCCGACGCGCTTCTCGCGCAGCCAGGCGCGCTTCTCGCCAGCGGCGAATCCGAGGTACGCCTCGGCCCACCTCTTGGGCCAGGCGTCCTCCGCGCGATCGAAGCCGGCGTTTCCGAACCAGTCCTGCGTCGCCAGCTCGAGTGAGTCCCTGATGCCCATGCGGCGCTGCTCGGGGGAGTCGATGAGGAAGAGACCGCCGAACGACCACCATGCCTGTCCGCCGAGGTTCGAGCGCGGCTCCTGGTCGATGAGGACGACCCGCCTGCCTGCCGCGGACGCCTCTGCAGCGGCGACGAGGCCGGCCAGCCCCCATCCGATCACGAGTACGTCTGCGGACAGGGGCGTGGTCGTCATCAGCTCTCCGTCGAATCCTGACTGCGGGTCTCCAGTGTCGGCCGGCCGACGGCGGCGGGGCCGATCCCGGACGGCTCGAATGTGTTCACCATGGCATACGCGGCGCGTTCCAGGTAGTCCCAGAGCGTCGATTCGTGCAGCGGCGACAACTGCGCCTCCTCCACTGCGGTGCGCATGCAGCGCAGCCAGCGGTCCCTGGCATCCGGATCGACGTGGAACGGCACGTGCCGCATGCGCAGCCGCGGATGCCCTCGTGTCTCGCCGTACGTCGTCGGCCCTCCCCAGTACTGCACGAGGAAGAGCGTCAGCCGCTCAGCGGCGGGGCCGAGATCCTCTTCCGGGTACATCGGCTTGAGCACCGGGTCGAGTGCGACCTCGCGGTAGAAGGTCGCCACCAGCTTCTCGAACGTCGGGTATCCGCCGACTTCGTCGTAGAACGTCACTTCTTCTCATCTCCTGGGCCGGCGGTCCCCGCGGACCCGCCGGACTTCTTGCGGCGCCAGATGCCGCGTTCGGCGACCGGGGGGACGCCCGTCACGGCGTTGGGGCGCGTCCGGGGCGGGTTGGCTCCGCGTACGCGTCGCGCGCCGTCGAGGCCGGTCGGTGTGACGGTGGTCATGCTGGGCACGCCGATCTCGAGCTCGTCGAGGCGCTTCTTGAGCCGTGCGCGCAGCTCCTGCGCGACGTCGTCCTTCGCGTTCGCCCGCGTCTTCATGACGACGCGGACGACGAGGGCGTCGCCGGTGATCGACTCGAGTCCCCAGATCTCGGGGCGCTCCACGATCCGCGTACGCCACTTCGGGTCCTTGGCGAGGTCCTGCGCGGTCTCCAGCATCGCCTTCTCGACCGCTTCGAGATCGGCATCGGGTGCGACGCCGAGGTCGATGATGGCGCGCGCCCACCCCTGAGACATGTTGCCGATGCGCGTGACTTCGCCGTTGCGCACGTACCAGAGCGTTCCGTTGACATCGCGCACCTGGGTGATGCGCACGCTCACGTACTCCACGACACCGGAGGCGAGACCGAGGTCGACCACGTCGCCGATACCGATCTGGTCCTCCGCGACGATGAACATTCCGTTGAGGACGTCCTTGACGATGTTCTGCGCTCCGAAGCCGAGGCCGGCTCCGACAGCGGCGGTGAGCAGGGTGAGCGACCCGAGAAGGTTGGAATCGAGCACGTTCACGGTCAGCACGACCGCGATCACGACGAGCATCACGTTCACGATGTTCTGCAGGATCGTGCCGAGCGTCCTCGTCCGCTGCACGAGGCGCATGTCGGCCAGAGGGGATCGCTCGATCGCCTGCGTGTCGTCGACGGATGCCTTCGACTTCGCACTGTCCACGATCCGGTGCACGACACGGCGGATCACGACGCGCAGCAGCAGTGCGATGACGACGCAGACCGCGATGATGATGGCGATCTGCAGCGCCCTGCCTCCGACGGTCATGAGCACGGCCATCACCTGGTCCCAGAGTGTGGGGGTGGTCTCGGGTTCCGGGGCCGGATCGGTCGTGAAGGGGAGGAGAAGCACCTCCTGATCCTACCGATCGGGCCTCTGCATCGGCTGGATCGCCGACGCAGAGGCCCGAGTGTCAGGATGCTGCGGTCAGCGCTCTTCGTCGCGGCTCTGCGCCGCGAGCGAGCGCTCGACGTCGGCGAGGTTCTCGTTCACGAGGCGACGCAGCGCAGGCGCGGCATCCTGGTTGGCGGACAGCCATGCGCGAGTGGCGTCTCGCAGCTCACGGCTCGCGAGCGCGGTCGGGTACAGGCCGACGATCAGGTAGTTCGCGATCTGGTACGTGCGCGACTCCCAGATCGGAATCAGCATGTCGAAGTAGGCCGGCACGAACTCGCCGAGCACCTCGACGCCCGCCGGATGGACGAATCCGAGTGCGGCGGCGCGGATGATCGTGTTCGGGGCTTCGTCCGACTCGACGAGCGAAGCCCATGCGGCCTTCTTATCGGCGATCGTCGGCAGCGCGGCCCGTGCCTGGGCGGCGAATTCGGCGCCCTTGGACGTGTTGTCCGCGGCGAGAGCCGCGTCGATGGACGCGGCATCCGTCGCACCGATCGTCGCGAGGCCGACCAGAAGCTGCCAGGACAGGTCCGTGTCGATCTCGAGCCCTGGCAGGGTCTCCTCACCGGCGCGCAGGCGGCCGACGATGCCGGCGTGCTCGCCGGTGACGAGGTTGCCGGCGAAGGCGGTGACGAACTGCAGCTGGCTGTCGCTGCCCGCCTCGGCACTCTGCGCGAGGTCCCACAGTCCGTCGGCGACCTTCTGACGGGCGGCGCTCCGGTCAGCGGGTGCGACATAGAGGGTCGCGGCGGTGCGCAGCTGCGCGAGCGTGGTCCGCACCGTCGTCGACTCGGTCTCGCGGCCGATGTTGCCCAGGACGAGATCGATGTAATCGGATGCCGCGCTCTCGGCGTCGCGGGTCTGATCCCACGCGGCGCCCCACACCAGCGAGCGGGCGAGCGGGTCCGAGATGTCGGCGAGGTGCGCGACGGCGGTGGCCAGCGAGCGGTCGTCGAGACGGATCTTCGCGTAGGCGAGGTCGTTGTCGTTCAACAGTACGAGCGCGGGGCGCTTGAGCCCCTTGAGCTCTGGCACCTCGGTGCGGTCGCCGTCGACGTCGATCTCGACGTAGTGCGTCCGGGTCAGCGAGCCGTCGACGAGATCGTAGAACCCGATCCCCAGGCGGTGCGGGCGGATGGTCGGATAGTCGGCCGGCGCGGTCTGCGTCACCGCGAAGCGGCTGATCCTGCCGTCGACGTCCTCCTCGACGATGGGCGCGAGCGTGTTGACGCCTGCCGTCTCGAGCCACTTCTTCGACCACGTGCTCAGTTCGCGGCCGCTGGTGGCCTCCAGCTCGGTGAGCAGGTCGCTCAGTTCGGTGTTGCCCCAGGAGTGCTTCTGGAAGTACTGCGACACACCGGCGAAGAACGCCTCGATCCCCACCCAGGCGGCGAGCTGCTTGAGAACGGATCCGCCCTTGGCGTACGTGATGCCGTCGAAGTTGACCTGGACGTCCTCGAGGTCGTTGATCTCGGCGACGATCGGGTGCGTGGAGGGGAGCTGGTCCTGGCGATACGCCCAGGTCTTCTCCATGGCGTTGAACGTGGTCCACGCCTCGGTCCACTCTGTGGCCTCGGCGGTGGCGATGGTCGATGCCCACTCGGCGAACGACTCGTTCAGCCACAGGTCGTTCCACCACTTCATGGTGACCAGGTCGCCGAACCACATGTGCGCGAGCTCGTGCAGGATCGTGACGACGCGTCGCTCCTTCACGGCATCGGTCACCTTGCTGCGGAAGACGTAGGTCTCCGTGAACGTGACGGCCCCGGCGTTCTCCATCGCACCGGCGTTGAACTCGGGGACGAAGAGCTGGTCGTACTTCGCGAACGGGTACGGCACGCCGAACTTCGACTCGTAGTACTCGAAGCCCTGGCGGGTCTTGTCGAAGATGTAGTCGGCGTCCAGGTGCTGCCACAGGCTCTTGCGCCCGTAGACGCCGAGCGGGATGACGCGGCCGGAGGCGCTGGTCAGCTCCGAGAAGGTCGACTCGTACGGCCCCGCGACGAGCGCGGTGATGTAGGACGAGATGCGCGGCGTCGGCTCGAATCCCCAGGTGGCGATGGCGCCGTCGCCGGAGCCCGTCGACGGGTCGTGCACGATCGGCTCCGGGGTGGGGGAGTTCGACACGACCTTCCACGCGGCCGGGGCCGTCACCGTGAACTGGAACGTGGCCTTGAGATCGGGCTGCTCGAACACGGCGAACACGCGGCGGGAGTCCGGCACCTCGAACTGCGAGTAGAGGTACACCTCGCCGTCGACCGGGTCCACGAAGCGGTGCAGCCCCTCTCCGGTGTTGGTGTACTCGCAGTCCGCGTCGACGACGAGCACGTTCTCGGCCTGCAGATCGGCGAGTGCGATGCGCGACTCGGCGAACACCTCGCTCGGGTCGAGCTGCTCGCCGTTCAGCGAGATCTCACGGACCTCGCGCGCGATCAGATCGATGAAGGTGTAGCTTCCCGGCTGGGCGGTGAATCGCACCACGCTGCGCGATCCGAACACCTCCTCGCCCTTCGTCAGGTCCAACGAGACCTGATACGACTGCGTGTCGATGAGGGCTCGACGCTCCTGCGCTTCGATACGGGTGAGATTCTCTCCAGGCACAGCTTTTCTCCCAGGGGTCAGGGGTGCGACCGCTCCACGACGCTGCTGGCGCCGACGGCAACCATGACAGCCTACGCCAGGACGCGGCCGAGGCGAACGACCGGAGGTGCAAGGATGGAGGGGTGAGTGCGAACACCTCTTCCCCTGTTCCCTTCGCTTCGCCCGCTGCGGCTGACGGCGTCCCCTTCGTCGAGACGCCCGTCGCGTACGACGGCATCCTGCTCGCGGGATTCGGCGGGCCGGAGGGGCAGGACGATGTCATCCCGTTCCTGCGGAATGTCACGCGGGGGCGAGGCATCCCGGACGAGCGACTCGAAGAGGTCGCTCACCACTATCGGCACTTCGGCGGCGTCAGCCCCATCAACGCCCAGAACCGCGCGCTCCAGGCCGCTCTGGAAGCCGAACTGCGCCGCCGGGGCATCGACCTGCCGGTGTACTGGGGCAACCGCAACTGGGAGCCGTACCTGGAGGATGCCGTGCGCGATGCGGCGGCGGAGGGGGACACCTCCCTGCTCGCCTTCGCGACCAGCGCTTACAGCTCGTTCTCCAGCTGCCGTCAGTACCGCGAGGACTTCGCACGCGTGCTCGAGGACACCGGTCTGGGCGAGACGGTGACCATCGACAAGATCCGGCCCTTCTTCGACCACCCGGGGTTCGTCGACGCCTTCCTCGAGGGCGTCCGTGCGGCGATCGAGGGCTACCTGGCCGAGGGGATCCCCGCTGACGGGATCCAGGTGCTCTTCTCGACGCACAGCGTGCCGATCGACGACGCCCGGCGATCCGGCCCGCGGGATGTCGACTGGGGACCCGGCGGTGCCTATGCGGCGCAGCACGAAGCCGTCGGTGCGTGGGTCATGGACCGCGTCGGGGCGGAGATTCCGGCGGCCGGCGCGGTGGAGTGGGAGCTCGTCTACCAGTCACGATCCGGTCCGCCGACGCAGCCCTGGCTCGAGCCGGATGTCTGCGACGTCATCGGAGAGCTGCCAGGGCGGGACAAGTCAGCGGTCATCGTGGTGCCGCTGGGCTTCATGAGCGACCACATGGAGGTGCTGTGGGACCTCGACACGGAGGCCGCCGAGGCTGCTGAGGAAGCAGGCCTCGCGTTCGTGCGAACGCCGACGCCCGGTGTCTCTCCTGCGTTCGTGGCCGGGATCGTCGATCTCGTCGAGGAGCGCCTCGACGGTCGCCCTGCGGCGGAGCGTCCGCACGTCACGGATCTCGGTCCCTGGTACGACGTGTGCCGCCCCGGATGCTGCGAGAACATCCGCGCCGGCTTCAAGCCGGCGGCCGCCGGACTCGTCCCGTAACGCGCGGCATCGGCGGCTCCCGGCCGTCAATAGGATGGGATCCATGCGCATCCATATCGCCACCGATCACGCAGGTCTCGACTTCTCCACGCAACTGCAGGACCATCTGCGCGGAGCGGGTCATGAGGTCGTCGATCACGGGCCCGTCGAGTACGACGCGCTGGACGACTACCCGGCGTTCTGCATCCGCGCGGCGCAGGCCGTCGTGAGCGATCAGCGTGCCGGCGTCGAAGCTCTCGGCGTCGTGTTCGGGGGATCGGGCAATGGCGAGCAGATCGCCGCGAACAAGGTCGAAGGCATCCGCGCCGCGCTGGTGTGGAATCTGTCGACGGCCGAACTCGCGCGCGAGCACAACGACGCCAACGTGATCTCGATCGGTGCACGCCAGCACTCCTTCGAGGAGGTCGTGAGCTTCATCGATCGCTTCGTCCGGACGCCGTTCTCCCAGGACGAGCGGCACGTCCGTCGCATCGGGCAGATCGCGGACTACGAACGCGACGGGTCGCTGCTTCCGGACCCCAGAGCCTGACATGCCAGAGGGGCATTCGGTCCATCGGATCGCGCGCCAGTTCGCGCGGAACTTCGTCGGCAAACGGCTCGTGGCATCGAGCCCGCAGGGGCGCTTCGTCGAGGGGGCTGCCGTGCTGGACGGACGCGAGGCGCTGAGCGTCCAGGCGGTCGGGAAGCAGATGTTCCTCGAAGCCGAGGGCGATGTCTGGCTGCGCGTGCACCTGGGACTGTACGGCGCGTGGGACTTCGCCGGAGAGATCCTCGTCGATCCGACCATCGCGTCGGCGAACGGACGGATGGGGCAGACCAATCAGCGCGGCACGGACCTCGGGGCGACCGAGGGCGACGCCATCCTCGACGACGCAGGGGAGAATTCGCTGTCCTCGATCGGTGCGCCTCGTCGCACGCGCGTCCACGTGCGGATGTCCGAGCAGACCAAGGGACTGGCGGATGAGGGCGTCGAGTGGCCGCCGCCCGTCGTCGGCCAGGTGCGACTCCGCCTGATGACCGACATCACGTGCGCCGACCTGCGCGGACCGACCGCGTGCGTGCTCCAGACGCCGGAGGAGATGCTCGCCACCGTCGCGAAGCTCGGACCGGATCCGCTCGTGGGAGACCCGGATGAGGGCGAGGAGCGCTTCGTGCGTGCGGTGCGCAGGAAGCCGACCGCGATCGCGCTGCTGCTGATGGACCAGGCCGTGGTCAGCGGCATCGGGAACGTCTATCGCGCCGAGATGCTGTTCCGTGCCCGACTGAATCCGCACACACCGGGCCGCGACGTGCCGGAGGAACTGGTGCGCGAGCTCTGGCGCGACTGGGTGCGACTGCTGGCGATCGGTGTCGAGACCGGGCAGATGATGACGATGGACGACCTCGCGCCGGCGCAGTACCGCGCCGCGATGGCGAGTCGGGACGATCGGCACTGGGTGTATCACCGTGCCGGACTGCCCTGTCGGATCTGCGGCACCGAGATCGCGCTGGAGGAGATCGGGGCCCGCAAGCTCTACTGGTGCCCGTCCTGCCAGGCGTGATCGTCGACGCAACGGCAGGTCGTGCTCGAGCCTGAGCGTTTGCTGTGCCAGTATTTCGTGCACCGACGCACGATAGGAGCATCCATGGACCTCACCGGAGTCGAAGGCTTCCTCACCTGGCTCAGCGGCATCGTCTGGGGGCCGTACCTCCTGATCCCGCTGCTGCTGGGAACCGGCCTGTACCTGACGATCCGCCTCGGCGGACTCCAGTTCCTGCGGCTCGGAGCGGCGCTGCGTCTCGGGCTGTTCACCCGCAAGGACCCCGGTTCGGACGGCGACATCTCGCAGTTCCAGGCACTGACGACGGCGCTTGCAGCGACCGTCGGCACGGGGAACATCGTCGGGGTGGCAACCGCGATCGGCATCGGCGGACCCGGCGCGCTGTTCTGGATGTGGGTCACCGGCCTGCTCGGCATGGCCTCCAAGTATTCCGAGGC
Source organism: Microbacterium sp. M (assembly GCF_045181065.1). GTDB lineage: Bacteria > Actinomycetota > Actinomycetes > Actinomycetales > Microbacteriaceae > Microbacterium. The sequence continues at coordinate 1,721,617 of NZ_CP173721.1, forward strand.
GTTCCTGGGCGTACGGTTCCGCAAGACGGATGCCGCCGGCGAGAAGTCCGGCGGACCGCAGTACTACCTGGAGCGGGGCATCCCGAACCGGTTCGGGAAGTTCCTCGCCCTGTTCTTCGCGATCGCGGCAGTGCTCGCGTCGTTCGGCATCGGCAACATGACGCAGGGCAATTCGATCGCCTCCAACATGGAGAACAGCTTCTCCGTCCCGACCTGGGTCACCGGTCTCGTGCTCACGGCGTTCGCACTGGTCGTCCTCGTCGGCGGCATCAAGTCGATCGGTCGTGTGACCGCCGGGCTCGTGCCGATCATGATCATCTTCTATGTGCTGGGCGCCCTCTACATCCTGATCGTCAACATCGCCGACGTGCCGGCCGCGTTCGCGCAGATCTTCACGGATGCCTTCACCGGCACCGCGCCGATCGGCGGCTTCGCCGGCTCCGCGATCATCATCGCTGTGCAGCTCGGCGTGGCACGAGGGATCTTCTCCAACGAGTCCGGCATGGGCTCGGCGGCGATCGCGGCCGCGGCGGCCAAGACGAGCCACCCTGTCCGGCAGGGGCTCGTCTCGATGACGCAGACGTTCATCGACACGATCATCGTCGTCACCTGCACGGGTCTGGTGATCGTGACCACCGGGGTCTGGAAGATGACGGACCCCGAGACAGGGGAGCCGATCAGCCCGGCGCTGATGACGGGGGAGGCCTTCTCGCACGGGCTGCCGGGGGAATGGGGCCACTACATCGTCACGATCGGCCTCGTGCTGTTCGCGGGATCCACGATCCTCGGCTGGTCGTACTACGGCGAGCGATGCATCGAGCGGCTGCTGGGCATCAAGGCGGTCATGCCGTTCCGCATCGTGTTCTCCCTCGTGGTGTTCGTCGGATGCACGGTTCAGCTCGGCGTCGTGTGGGCGTTCTCCGACGTGATGAACGGGCTGATGGCGCTGCCGAACCTCATCGGACTGCTCGTCCTCTCGGGCCTGATCGCGAGGGAGACGAAGAAGTACCTCGACAACGACCCGAAGCTGCGTGCCAGCACGGCCGAGGTCAACGCCTTCATGGTCGGCGACAAGGGGTTCGAGGACTGGAAGACCCAGGCCGTCCCGGTCGTCGAGACCAAGTAGCGCACAGACGACCGCGGCGGCCGTTCCGGGCAGCCGCCGCGGTCGTAGTCTGGTCGTATGCGTCAGAATCCCAGCTTCACCCTCGCCGATGTCGCCGAGATGCGGCGGGTGATCGAACAGAGCCCCTGGGCGACGCTCGTCAGCGCCGGCGATGACGGACTGGTCGCGTCGCACTACGTCGTGATGCTCGACGAAGCCCGCGATGATCTGACGATCGTCGGTCACGTCGGCCGGCCCGATGACATGGTCCACGGCCTCGGCGGACGCGAGCTGCTCGTGGTGTTCCAGGGCCCGCACGGGTACATCTCGCCGGGATGGTACGCACCCGAGACGGCGAGCGTGCCGACCTGGAACTACACGGCCGTCCATCTGTCCGGAGTGCCGGAACTCCTCAGCACCGAGGAGAACCTTCGAGTCCTGGACCGCCTCGTCGAGCGCTTCGAATCCCGGATGCCCGACCCGCGGCTCATGTGGGAGCGTCCCAACGACGAGGCGTTCGTGCGTCGCCTCGAAGCGGGGACGATCGGGTTCCGTCTCACGCCGACCAGAGTGGTCGCGAAGCGCAAGCTCAGCCAGAACAAGGATGCGGAGACGATCGAGAACGTGATCGCCGAGCTGCAGGGCGACGGCGTGTACGCGAATCCGGCTCTGGCGGCGGAGATGCGCCGGGCGCAGGACGCCCGCACCCGGGCGGGCTCGTGATCGGGGCGGACCTCGACGCGCTGCGGGCGGTGCGGATCGCCGGCCCCGGACGCGAGTTCCTCTTCGACGACGAACCCGTCGATGTCATGATCCGCGACGGCCTGATCGTCGACATCGCGCCCACGGGAGCGATCGCTCTGACCGGACGGATCCTGGATGCCGAGGGTGCGTGGGTCCTCCCCGGTCTCTGGGACAACCACGTGCACACCGTGCAGTGGGCGCTGGCATCCGACCGGAAATGGCTGGGGGACGCGGCGTCGGCGCGGGAAGCCGCCGCCCTGATGGCGTCGGTGGCCGTCGGCCCGGACGGTCGACGCATCGGCAGAGGCTTCCGCGATGCGCTCTGGCCGGACGCCCCTGAGCTCGCGGTGCTGGATGCCGCGACAGCGGATGCGCCGACGTATCTCATCAACGCCGACGTGCACAGCGTGTGGCTGAATTCGGCCGCGCTCGCCCGCGAGGGCTTCCAGACGCCGGACGGGGTGCTGCGGGAAGAGGACGCGTTCGAGATCTCCCGTCGGCTCGACTCCGTCGATCCCGATCACGCGGATGCCGCGGTTCGCGCCGCGGGTGCGCAGGCGGCGGCGCGGGGCATCACCGGTCTCGTCGACTTCGACATGGCGTGGAACGCGGAGGCCTGGGCGCGACGGATCGCTGCGGGGTTCGACGCCCACCGCGTCGAGTTCTCCGTCTACCCGATGGACCTGGATCGTGCGATCGAGGCCGGACTGCGGACCGGAGATGCCCTCGGCTGCGACGGACTCGCGACAATGGGACGGCTGAAGGTGATCAGCGACGGGTCGCTGGGCACGAGGACCGCAGCGTGCTCGCATCCGTATCCCGGTGAGGGGCATGGGGTGATGACCGTGGAGCAGCCCGAGTTGATCGAGCTGCTCACGCGTGCGACCGGGGCGGGGCTGGAGGCTTCCGTGCACGCGATCGGCGACCGTGCGGCGGCGTCCGCGCTCGACGCCTTCGCATTCGCCGGCGCTGCCGGGACGATCGAGCACGCCCAGCTCCTGCGCCATGCGGACCTGTCGCGCATGGCGCGGCTGGGCCTGGTCGCCAGCGTCCAGCCGCAGCACGCGCTGGACGACCGCGATATGGCGGCGCGGCTCTGGGCCGAACAGACGGGGGTCGCGTATCCGCTGGCGGCGCTCCTGCGGTCCGGCGTCGAATTGCGCCTGGGATCGGACGCTCCGGTGTCTCCGCTGGACCCATGGGCGGCGATCGCGGCCGCCGTGTCGCGAACCGACGATGCGCGTGAGCCATGGCATCCGGAGGAGCGGCTGAGCATCGACGAGGCGATCGCAGCGAGCGTGCGGTCAGCGGTTCGGCCGGGCGACCGCGCGGACCTCGCGGTGTGCGCTGTCGACCCTCGCTCAGCGGATGGTGAGCAGCTGCGCAGGATGCCGGTGCATGCCACGCTTCTCGGTGGCCGCGTCACGCACGAGTCCTGAGACGACGAACGCCCCGGGATACGATCCCGGGGCGTTCGAGAGGTGCTTACGCCGCGACGTGTGCGACGAGGAACCAGCGGTCCTTCTCGAGGCCGCGCATGATCTCGATCGCGACGTCCTGGCTGGTGAGGTCGATCTCGTCGAGGCCGTCGATCGCAGCCTTCGCGTCGACCAGGATCGCGTCGATGTCCGCGACGATGGCGCGGATGATGTCGTCGGACTGCGTGAAGCCGGCGGGCACACCCGTGTTCGGAGCCTTGGCGGCGACCGCGCTGACGCGGGCGTCGATCGGCAGGCCCAGGGCGACGATGCGCTCTGCCGCGGTGTCGGCGAAGTCGCCGGCGTGGGCGACGATCGTGTCGAGCAGTTCGTGCACGCCGATGAAGTTCGCGCCGCGCACGTGCCAGTGCGCCTGCTTGCCGTTGATCGTGAGAGCCTGCAGGCCGAGCACGACCGGCGAGAGGAACTGGGCGGCTGCTGCGGCGACCGTGGGGTCGCTGGCGGTCGTGGAGATGGTCTGTGCCTTGCTCATTCTGGTTCCTCCCGGACGTCTTCTTCGTACCTGATGAACACAACCGTACTCAGCCTCAGACATTCCGCAAGCAAGCTGAGGCTCGGCTTACGACCTCGGATTTCCGCGGAAATCCGGGCATCTGAGGGTAGTCTCGCCTTATGAGCATCTCGCCTTCGGCATCCGTCATCGCCCTGCCGGAGCGCGCGCCCGATCTCGCGCCGGATGCGTTCGTCGCCGACGGTGCGCGCATCATCGGCGACGTCGCGCTCGGCGCGGGTTCCAGCGTCTGGTACAACGCCGTCCTGCGAGCCGACTCGGCATCCATCCGGATCGGCGCAGGGAGCAACCTGCAGGACAACGTCTCCGTCCACGTCGACAGCGGGCATCCTGCGCTCATCGGGCGCGACGTATCCGTCGGCCACAACGCCGTCGTGCACGGGTGCACGATCGGAGACGGCTCCCTGGTGGGCATGGGAGCCGTGGTGCTGTCCGGTGCCGTGATCGGAGCCGGATGCCTCATCGCCGGCGGCGCGGTCGTGCTCGGCGGCACCGAGGTTCCCGACGGTTCGCTGGTGGCCGGCGTCCCTGCCAAGGTGCGCCGCGCTCTCACCGACGAGGAGAAGGCGGGGCTGCTCGCGAACGCCCGGATCTATCTCGAGCATGTCGTCACGCACGAGGCGGCGCGCGCTCGGTAGGCGTGGCGCAGCACCGATAGGCTGTTGTTCTACGGGGCCGTGGCCAAGCTGGTCAAGGCAGCGGGCTCATAACCCGACGATCGTGGGTTCAAGTCCCACCGGCCCCACCAGCTTCCTCTTCCGAGGCGTCCGGTTCGACCTGCGGCCGTCCGATGATGCCGATGCCGACGGCCTCGTGGCTCGGTTCGGGCTCCCTGCGCGACGGCGCCTTGGGCTCGTCGGCCGGCTCTTTCTCGGTGCTCGGTTCCTTCAGCTCCTCATCGGACGGCATCGCCTCGCCGGATTGTTCCTCCGGAGTTCCAGGAATGCTCACAGATCCTCCTCCTCGGCCGCTCCGGCGGCAAGTCGGTCCGCTTCGGCGCTGTCGATCCGATCCGCGTCGATGTCCTCATCGAGGACTTCGCGGTCGTCGATCTCGCGCGTGACGGGCGTCTCGGCATCCGCATCGTCGGGCTGGATCGGGAACGGGGGCGGGTACTGGTTCGACATCGTCGGCTCCTCTCGTCGTGGGATCTCCCACACTAGGAAACGACGAGAGGACGGCCCAGCGGGTTGACGCGCCCGTCTCGTCGGAGTAGGTCCGATGTTCCGGCTACAGCGGACGCGCGGTGATCGACTCGTCGCCGAGGTCCTCGCGCGCCGTGCGCAGGCACTTCGTGCACAGCAGCTCCACCGTGCGCGGATGGTTCTCGCCGCAGGTGCAGTCGATCGTCACCCGCCACTTGGCCCGGCGCCCGCACGCGGCGTATGCCTCGTCGTCGCCGTGGTCGCATTCGCATTCACGCGGAGACCGATCGTCCCAGCCGAGCGCGATGCCGGCGAACTCCTGCTCGAACGGGTCGGCGGAATCCCGTGCCGGTGCGGCGGGGCGGATCGGATTCTTCTGCCGCATCACATCACATCGCCGATGTAGGAGTACTTGACGAACACCTCGGACGCGATGCCGGACTCCTCGAGCACACCCTGGACCGCGCTCATCATGTAGTTCGAGTCCCAGCCCATGTAGAGGAAGTGGGAGTCGTCCAACGCATCCCACTGGCCCTTCCAGGCCATCTCGTCGTAGATCGGCCCGCCACGGCGTGCGCTGTAGGCGAGCGCGGCTGGGCGGTCATCCGTCCACGCCCGCCGGAACACCCGGTTGAAGAGATACTTCACATCGCGCACATCCCAGTGCTCGCCCCGATACTCGACGTACGAGAATTCGCGGTCCCATCCCGCCGGCCACCCGCGTCGACGGACCGCGTCCAGGATCGGCGTCAGCCCGTCGTCGTCGATCTCCGGTAGCTCGGGGCGCGCCCAGATCCGCACGAGATCGGCGGTCAGCCGTACGGTCCGCTGCGTGATCGCGGCGGTTCCCCAGCCCTCCAGTCCTGCCAGATCGCGGGTGGCGGCGATCCCGCTGCGCGCGTAGGCGTCGTGCTGCTTCTCGGGGAAGGACGCTCCGAACACCCGCTCGGCGAGCGACTGCTCCAGCAGTGTCAGGTTGCCGAGCGTCGGCGCGAGCGCGCGATGACTGTTCTGCTCGTCCTCCGTCAGGTCGTTCCATGTACGGTCTCCGTCGCCCGACCAGGTGTCACCGGGCGCTGTCGGAACGATGTGCTCGAGATCGAAGTCCGCGGCATCCTCGACGTCCTCGAGCCGGCCGAGGACGTACGCGGCGTGGGGGAGCTCACCGTACTTGAGTACGGCGCTGACGCGCTCGTCCGACGGGGTGATGCGTGCGAACGCGCGCATCAGGGAATCGCGACCGGAGGTCCGTGCCCGGCACAGCCGGGCGATGAGCCGGTCGGTCGGCAGATTCACGATCGCACGGCGCAGGTACATCGCCTGCACCCACTCCAGGGTTTCGATGAGCTCGTCGCGCTCGATCAGCCCTCGGGAATGGTCGCTGTACACGCTCATCACCAGTGGGTAGGCCGCGCGACCGAACGTGTTCACGAACTGCAGCTGCTGCCGGATTCCGGCATCAGGCTCCTGCGCGGGATCCAGCAGGGTGCCGTAGATCTCGGCGAAGTGACGCCATGCCTCGGCATCCGCCTCGAGGTGCGCGACGTCCACGCGGGGGAAGGAATGCCGGAACGCGCTGTACACGCCGTGCTCACCGTTTGCGGCGACCTCTCGGCCGGTGCGCATGACCAGGTAGTGACGCCAGAATGCGCCGATCGTCTCGCCGGTGTGCCGCTCGATCGGAAGCCAGAAGCGCTCTTCGACGTCCAGTTGCTCGGCGTGCGTGAGCCCCATCAGGATGTAGTTGTGGATCAGCTCATGGTCGCGCAGGGGTTCACCGGTGGAGTTCAGGCTCTCGAAGATCTGCTGCGCGTTGGCCTGCGGTCCGAGGGTGATCGAGACGTGTTCGAGCTTCTTCAGTCCCCGCCAGATGCGCGGCGCCTCGTCGGCGTGCACCTGGCTGCGGAAGAAGGCGTAGTTGTCATCGAACCGGGATTCGCGGTCCGCATCGCCCCGGCGGTCCAGCACCACGGTCTCGTACAGCTCGGCCCAGGCGTGATGCGGTCGCAGCTTCGTCCGGCTGGCATCGTCGGCGCGGACGAGCACCCGCTCGAGTTCCGCGGCCATGGTCTCGTTGTGACCGCGTACGGCGTGGTGGAGGGCCGCGATCAGCAGCATCAGCGTCGTGATGCGCTGCTGACCGTCGATCAGGATCAGATCGAGATCCGAGGCATCCTGCGCCGACAGGATCGAGCCGATGAAATGCCGATGCGCATCGTCCTCGCCGGCGACCGCTCTGACGTCCGACAGCAGTCGCTCGCACGCACCGATGTCCCAGCGGTACTGCCGCTGGTAGACCGGCACGACGATCGTCGTGCCGGGGGCGGCGAGCCATTCGATCGTGTTTACTGCGGTCGCTTCGACGTTGGTGGCCGTTGCCATGACTGAGTGATGCCTCCGGAGAAAGCGGGAGTCCGAGACCCGCCTGATCGAGTCTAGCCCGGGCCGATTTTGCACGGTCGCGCTCCGTGGGCGGCGCAGGCGTCGCTGTTAGGCTTGCCTTATCAGGGCCTGTTAAAACGTGCTGGCCCCCGATGAAAGGAACATGACTCAGATCATGGGATACATCAAGTCCGAAGCCCTCGAAGAGACCGGCTTCGTCGTGCTCGACAGCTACAACCAGGCTCTCGACCCCAAGGAATGGCTCGACATCGAGTACGTCGACTGGAAGTCCTCCGGTGACACGCGCTTCGCGCCGCTCGCGAGCGCCAAGGGCGAGATCGAGTGCAACGGCTTCTGGAACCACAAGCCGCCGCGCACCGACAAGGACGGCGTGTGGATCGACGCGCAGACCGCCAAGGCCCCGAACCTCACGCGCCGCGCGCAGGAGCCGGGCGCCAACGTGGGTCGCTGCCGCGTCATCGAGCTGCAGCCGAACACTTACGGCGAGTGCCTCTACAACCTTCACCAGGATGACAACAACCGGCTCAACCCTGACGGCACCGGGTGGGTCGTTCGCGGCTTCTTCAACCTCACGGACGACAAGGACAGCTTCTTCGTCCTGCGTGAGAACCGCACCGACCCTGCCGGCGAGGTGCGCATCGCGCTGCCGGCCGGCGCTCAGCTCATCATCGACACCCAGCGGCTCTGGCACGCCGCCACGCACGTCGGAACGGAGCCGCGGTACAACCTGATCACTTCGTGGACATCCGGCCCCGAGCTGGACGCGTACATCGAGAAGTACAACGGCACCGGCCGTCACACCCAGTTCGAGCTGCCGCAGGACGTGCTCGAGGCGGGTTATGCCGAGCAGGCACGCAGGGATGCCGCACGTGCTGCGTACTACGCGGCCAAGGGGCAGCAGGTCAAGCAGGCCATGAGCGAGGCCTGAGCCCGACCCGTTTCGCGAAGGCGGGAATCACATGCTTGTGATTTCCGCCTTCGTGGGCGAGAATGGGCGCATAACCGCATATTCTCGCCAGTTTCTTCGTGTGGATCAGGTCGTTGGGGAAGACGCACCTGATGAAACGGAGAGATCATGGCGACGGCTTACGCACGCGGAGTGGTTTACATCCACTCCGCACCTCGCGCGCTCTGCCCGCACCTCGAATGGGCGGTGGGACGCGCTATCGGTCGTGCAGTGAACTTCGACTGGGTCGAGCAGCCCGTCCTCGAAGGATCCCGCCGTGCCGAGTTCTACTGGGACGGTCCGGTCGGCACCGGTGCCGCTCTCGCCACCGCGATCCGCGGTTGGGAGCATCTGCGCTTCGAGGTCACCGAGGACCCGACACCGCGCAGCGACGGCGGTCGCTGGCTGCATACGCCGGACCTCGGCATCCACTACGCGCAGACGGATGCCGCGGGCAACATCGTCATCGGCGAGGACCGGATCCGCTACGCGATGGAGATCGCTGCCGGAAACGCCATCGAGCTGCAGCGCGAACTGGATGTCGCACTCGGCTCCGCATGGGACGAGGAGCTCGAACCGTTCCGCCACGCGAGCGATGACGCGCGCGTCGTCTGGTTGCACAAGGTCGGCTGACGCCGGCACATGGACCCGGGGCGCCTGGAGGCGTCGGTATCGGAATCTGGTGAGTGATCCCGGAGGCTGAGAACGCGAATCCCGCCCCGTACGATGAAGGCCCCGCCCCACAGGGCGGGGCCGACGTCTGGGCGGATCAGCCCTCGTAGTCCGCGAACGCGGCGACCGCGTTGTGACCGCCGAAGCCGAACGAGTTGCTGATCGCGAGCTGAGGGCCATCGCCGAGCGGCTGCGGATCGCCGGAGACGAGAAGCGGGATCTCCGGATCCTGCGTCGTCAGGTTGATCGTGGGAGGCGCGACGCGGTTCTGGATCGCGAGCACGGTGAAGATCGCCTCCAGCGCGCCTGTGCCGCCGAGGAGGTGACCGGTGGATGCCTTCGTCGCCGAGACGGGCACCTCGTGCACGCGGTCGCCGATGACGTTCTTCAGGGCGGTGTACTCGTTCGGGTCGCCGACGGGGGTCGAGGTCGCGTGCGCGTTGACGTGCGTGATCTCATCCGGTGTGCGGCCGGCGGCCTCGAGGGCGAGCTTCACCGCTCTGGTCGCACCCTCCGGGGCGTTCGCGGTGATGTGGTAGGCGTCGGCGGTGACGCCGCCGCCGACGAGTTCGGCGTAGATCTTCGCGCCGCGGGCCTTGGCGTGCTCCTCGGTCTCGAGGATCAGCACGGCGGCGCCCTCGCCCATGACGAAGCCGTCCCGGTCGACGGAATAGGGGCGCGAGGCCGAGGCCGGGTCGTCGTTGCGACGCGAGAGCGCCTGCATCGATGCGAACGAGGCGATCGTGATGGGGTGGATCGCCGATTCGGTGCCGCCGGCGATCACGACATCCGCGAGTCCTGCCTGCAGGTGCTCGTAGGCGTTCACGAGCGATTCGGTGCTGGAGGCGCACGCGGAGGCGACGGTGCGCGCGAACGCGCGTGCGGTGAAGTGCAGCGAGAGATTGCCTGCCGCCGAGTTCGGCATGAGCATCGGGACCGTCATCGGCATGACACGACGGGGGCCCTTCTCCCGCAGAGTGTCCCAGGCGTCCAGCAGCGTCCACACGCCGCCGATGCCGGTGGCGAAATCGACGCCGAGGCGCTCCGGGTCGACATCCGGGGCTCCGGCGTCCTCCCACGCCTCCATGGCGGCGATGAGAGCGAACTGCGACGAGGGGTCGAGGCGCTTCGCAACGGGGCGTGCGAGCACTTCTTCCGGGCGCACGATCGCTTCGGCGGCGAACGTGACCGGGAGTTCGAGCTCAGCGACCCATTCGTGCTCGAGGGTGCGTCCTCCGGACATGCCGGCGAGCAGATTGGTCCAGTTCTCCGGAGCCGTGCCGCCGATCGCGGACGTGGCGCCGATGCCGGTGACGACGATGCGCTTGGTCATGGGGTGTGGTTCCTTCGAGCGGGGAGTCGAGCAGGTGTTGCGGCGCAAGCCGGAGGATGCCACGCCCGCTGACGGCGGGAGTGGCATCCGTCAGGTCTTACTCCTGGCCGGCGACGATGAAGCTGACCGCGTCACCGACGGTCTTGAGGTTCTTGACCTCGTCGTCGGGAATGGTCACGCCGAACTTCTCCTCGGCGTTGACGACGATCGTCATCATCGAGATCGAGTCGATGTCGAGGTCGTCGGTGAAGGACTTCTCGAGCGCGACCTCGGAGGCGTTGATGCCCGTCTCGTCGGTGATGAGCTCGGCGAGGCCGGCGAGGACCTCATCGTTGGTGAAAGCCATGTGGTCTTCCTCTTTCTAGCGGGTTGTTATCGGAACCGTGGAACAGTCTAGAGAACCACGGGCACGGATCAGGGGAGGACGACGACCTGCGCCGCGAAGACGAGGCCGGCGCCGAAGCCGATCTGCAGCGCGAGCCCGCCGGACAGTTCGGGATGCTCGGCCATCAGGCGGTGGCTCGCGAGGGGGATCGATGCGGCCGAGGTGTTGCCTGTGGTCTCGATGTCGCGTGCGATCACGGTGGTCTCCGGCAGCTTCAACTGCTTCGCGAACTCGTCGATGATGCGCATGTTCGCCTGGTGCGGGATGAACGCGGCGAGGTCCGCCGCCTCGATACCGGCGACATCGAGCGCCTCGCGTGCGACCTTGGCCATCTCCCAGACCGCCCAGCGGAACACGGTCGGACCCTCCTGCCGCAGCGTCGGCCAGGGGGCGACGCCGTCGCGGAACTCCGTCAGCGTGTGGTTCATGCCCACAGCGTCGGCCTTGGATCCGTCGGAACCCCACACGGCCGGTGAGATGCCCGGCGTCTCGCTGGGGCCGATGAGCGCCGCTCCAGCGCCGTCGCCGAGCAGGAACGAGATGCTGCGATCCGTGGGATCGATGACGTCGGAGAGCTTCTCGGTGCCGATGACGAGCGCATAGCGCGCAGCGCCCGCGCGGATGAGGGCGTCGGCCTGCGCGACGGCGTACGCGTATCCGGCGCATGCCGCGTTGATGTCATAGGCGGCAGCCGGGTTCGCGCCGACGCGGTCGGCCACGATGGCCGACACGGACGGAGACTGCTTCGGGTTGCTGATGGTGGCGACGATCACCAGGTCGACGTCGGCCGCGTCGACACCGCTGCGCTCGATCGCCTCTGCGGCCGCATCCGTGGCGAGGTCGATCGCATCGGTCTCGGCGACGGCGCGGGCACGGGTGATGATCCCGGTGCGCTGGCGGATCCACTCGTCGCTCGAGTTGATCGGCTCGATGATGTCCTCATTGGGGACGGCGTGCTCGCCCCGGGCCGCACCGAAGGCGTAGATGCGGGTGTAGGCGGGGCCTGTCACCTGCTGCAGAGTGGCGGTCATGCGGCTGCTCCGTTCAGCAGCTCTACCGCTGCGTCGAGATCTTCGGGGGTCTTCACTGCCACGGTCGGCACGCCGCGGAGGCCGCGCTTGGCGAGACCTGTGAGCGCGCCGGCCGGCGCGAGTTCGATGAGTCCGGCGATGCCGTTCTCGACGAACGAGTTCATGCACAGATCCCAGCGCACTGGGGAGGCGACCTGGCCGACCAGCAGCTCGAGGGCGCGTGCGCCGTCCGTCACGACGGAGCCGTCGCGGTTCGTCCACAGCTTCAGAACCGGATCGGATGCCGGGACGGCCGACACGGCATCCTGGAGCGTCTCGACGGCCGACTGCATGTACGGCGTGTGGAATGCTCCGGCCACCTGCAGCGGGATCACGCGCGTGCCCCGCAGCGGCTCCTCGGCGAGGGCCGCGAGGGCGGGGAGGGAGCCGGCGACGACGATCTGGCCACCGCCGTTGTAATTGGCCGGGGCGAGGTCGAGTTCTGCCAGGCGGGCGAGCAGCGCTTCCTCGTCACCGCCGAGCACGGCGCTCATGCCGGTCGCCTCCTGCGCTGCCGCGTCCGCCATCGCCCGTCCTCGGATGCCGACCAGGCGCATGCCGGTTTCGGCATCGATCACGTCGCTGCCGACGAGGGCGGCGATCTCACCCACGGAGTGCCCGGCGATTCCGTCGGCACGACGGCCGGCTCGCGTCGCGAGCTCCTGTCCGGCGATGAGGGATGCCGCGACGATCAGCGGCTGGGCGATGCGGGTGTCGCGGATGGTCTCGGCATCCGATTCGGTCCCGTGCCGGACGAGATCGACCTGCGCCGCCTCGGAGTACGCCGCGAGACGATCGGCCACGCCGTCCAGTTCGAGCCAGGGGGAGAGGAAGCCGGGGGTCTGAGAGCCCTGTCCGGGGCAGGCGACGACGATCACCAGTCCAGTCTGCCAACGATCCGCCGCACATAGTGGGGGATCTCTCACAAGATTGCGAAGATCCCTTGTGTGTGGCGTACAGGGCTCAGCGCGGACGACGGGGGTTCGTACGTCGTCTGGCTGGTTCGATCGTGCCGATCGAGCCGAGGATGAGCGCCGTCTGCAGGATGAGCGCCTCGCGCGGGCCTGTGGCATCCCAGCCGATGACCTCGCTCACGCGCTTGAGGCGATAGCGCACTGTGTTCGGGTGCACGAACAGCTCACGGGCGGTCGCCTCGAGCGAGCGTCCGTTGTCGAGATAACTCCACAGCGTCGTGACGAGGTCGGTGGAGTGCGCCTGCAGCGGACGATGGATGCGCTCGATGAGGGTCTGCTTCGCGAGCGGATCGCCGGCGAGGGCGCGCTCTGGCAGGAGGTCATCGGCTTCCACGGGCCGTGGAGCGCCGCGCCATGCTCGTGCGACGGCGAAGCCCGCCAGCGCGGCGCGGGCACTCTGCCCGGCATCCACCAGGGCGGCGACGGCCGGACCGACGACGACGTATCCGGGGCCGAACGACGGCTCCAGGCGCGTCGCGATCTCGTCGAAGGCGAGTTCGTCGTCTTCGCCTTCGTGACCGGCGTCGTGCGCTCGACCGACGACGAGCACCAGACGCGAGCCCTGGACGCCGACGAGCACATCGACGGCGAGCTTGCGCGCGGTGCGACGGACCTGATCGATGTCGAACTGCGCGGGTGTCGTGCCCACGATCACGCAGACTTCGCCATGACCGTGCCAGCCCAGGGCGGCGATGCGGCTCGGCAGCTCCTCATCGGCTTCGCCGGTGAGGATCGAGTCCACGACCAGCGCCTCGAGGCGGGCATCCCACAGTCCTCGGGCTTCAGCGGCTCTGGCGTACACGTCCGCAGCCGCGAAGGCGACGTCGCGGGAGTAGAGCAGGATCGCCTCGCGGAGATGCTCGCCCTTGCCCGCGACACGCTCCTCCGTGACTTCGACGGTGACGCGGATGAGCTGCAGGGTCTGCTGCAGGCTCACGCTGCGCAGGAGCTCGCGCGGGGCCGCGGCGAAGATGTCGGCCGCGATCCACGGCGTCGACGTCGGGTCGTCGTACCACTGGATGAACGACGTGATGCCGGCCTGAGCCACCAGCCCGACCGCAGAGCGGCGGGCCGGTGGCATGTCGGCGTACCAGGGGAGGGTGTCCTCCAGGCGCTTGATCGTCACCGTGGCGATGTCGCCGGAGATCCGGCGCAGCCACGCGAGCGTCGCTGCCTTGTCCATCGAGGCGGGGGACGAGCCTGTCACCTCCGACTCAGCTCTCGCCGCCGGCGTTCCCGCTCGAGCCGGCGTTGACGTTGTGCAGGTCGTACTTCTCGATCGCCTGGGCGATCACCGACCGGTCGAGTCGACCCTGATCGGCCAGGCCCTGCAGGGCGCGGACGACCATGGACGGTCCGTCGATCTTGAAGTGGCGACGAGCCGCGGCACGGGTGTCCGCGAAGCCGAAGCCGTCGGCGCCCAGCGTGTAGTAATCGCCGGGCACCCACTTGCGGATCTGGTCCTGCACGGCGTGCATGAAGTCGCTCGTCGCGATGACAGGGCCCTCGGCGGAGGCAAGCTTCTGTGTCAGGTAGGCGACCTTCGGCTCCTCCGCGGGGTACAGGAAGTTGTGCTCGTCGGCGGCGATGCCGTCGCGGCGCAGCTCGGTCCAGCTCGTCACCGACCAGACGTCGGCCACGACGTCCCAGTCCTTGGCGAGGAGGTCCTGCGCTTCCAGCGCCCACGGCACACCGACGCCGGAGGCCAGCAACTGGACGCGGGGCCCGTCGCCTTCGCCGACCGCGATGCGGTGGATGCCCTTGACGATGCCATCGACATCCACGTCCTCGGGCTGTGCCGGCTGCTTCATCGGCTCGTTGTACACCGTCAGGTAGTACATGACGTCGGGATCGGGGTGCGAACCGCCGTACATGCGCTCGATACCGGACTGCACGATCTGTGCGACCTCGTAACCGAAGGCGGGGTCGTACGACACGGTCGCCGGGTTCGTGGACGCGAGCAGCGGCGAGTGGCCGTCGGCGTGCTGGGTGCCCTCACCGGTGAGTGTCGTGCGGCCGGCGGTCGCGCCGATCACGAAACCGCGCGCCATCTGGTCGGCGGCGGCCCAGAAGGCGTCGCCGGTGCGCTGGTAGCCGAACATCGAGTAGAAGATGTAGATCGGGATGAGCGGCTCGCCGTGCGTCGAGTACGACGTGCCTGTGGCCGTGAGGGCGGCAGTCGCACCGGCCTCGTTGATGCCGACGTGCATGATCTGGCCCTGCGGGCTCTCCTTGTACGCCAGGAGCAGTTCGCGGTCGACCGAGGTGTAGTTCTGGCCGTTCGGGTTGTAGATCTTCGCCGTCGGGAAGTACGCGTCCATGCCGAACGTGCGCGCCTCATCGGGGATGATCGGCACGATGCGCTGGCCGAAGCCCTTCACGCGCATCAGATCCTTGAGCATCCGGACGAACGCCATGGTCGTGGCGACCTCCTGGTTGCCCGACCCCTTCTTCAGCAGCGCGTAGTCCTTCTCCTCCGGGAGGGCGAACTCGACGTGGGTCTTTCGGCGCTCCGGCAGGAATCCGCCCAGGTCGCGGCGGCGGTCCAGCATGTACTGGATCGTCTCATCCTGCGCACCGGGGTGGTAGTAGGGCGGGCGGTACGGGTCGGCCTCGAGCTGAGCATCCGTGATCGGGATCTGCATCGTGTCGCGGAAGAGCTTGAGGTCCTCCAGCGTCATCTTCTTCATCTGGTGGGTCGCGTTGCGGCCCTCGAAGTGCGGTCCGAGCCCGTAGCCCTTGACGGTCTTCGCGAGGATGACGGTCGGCTGGCCCTTGTGCTCCATGGCGGCCTTGTACGCCGCGTAGACCTTGCGGTAATCGTGGCCACCGCGGCGCAGCTTCCAGATGTCGTCGTCGCTGAGGTCCTTCACGAGGGACAGGGCGCGCTCGTCGCGGCCGAAGAAGTTCTCCCGGACGTAGGCGCCGTTCTCGGCCTTGTACGTCTGGAAGTCGCCGTCGGGGGTGACGTTCATGAGGTTCAGCAGAGCGCCGTCGGTGTCACGGGCGAGCAGGTCGTCCCATTCGCGGCCCCAGACGACCTTGATGACGTTCCAGCCGGCGCCACGGAAGTAGCTCTCCAGCTCCTGCATGATCTTGCCGTTGCCGCGCACAGGGCCGTCGAGGCGCTGCAGGTTGCAGTTGATCACGAAGGTGAGGTTGTCCAGGCCCTCGTTGGCGGCGACCTGCAGCTGGCCGCGGGACTCGACCTCGTCCATCTCTCCGTCGCCGAGGAAGGCCCAGACGTGCGAGTCGGCGACATCCTTGATGCCGCGGTTGGCGAGGTACTTGTTCGTCATCGCCTGGTAGATCGCGTTGATCGGCCCGAGGCCCATCGACACGGTCGGGAACTGCCAGAACTCCGGCATCATCCGCGGGTGCGGGTAGGACGGCAGGCCGTTGGGCGCTCCGGACTTCTCCTGGCGGAAGGCGTCCAGCTGGGACTCGGTGAGCCGCCCCTCGAGGAAGGCACGGGCGTACATGCCGGGGGAGGCGTGGCCCTGGTAGAAGATCTGGTCGCCGCCGGAGGCGTGGTCCTGCCCGCGGAAGAAGTGGTTGTGGCCGACTTCGTACAGTGATGCCGCGGAGGCGTAGGTCGAGATGTGACCGCCGACGCCGATGCCGGGGCGCTGCGCGCGATGCACCGTGATGGCCGCGTTCCAGCGGATCCAGTGGCGGTACCGGCGCTCGAGTTCCTCGTCGCCGGGGAACTGCGGCTCGTTCTCGGTGGCGATCGTGTTGATGTAGTCGGTGGTGGGGACCATCGGCACACCCAGGTGCAGCTCCTTGGAGCGCTTGAGAAGGCTGAGCATGATCTCGCGCCCGCGGCCGTGGCCCTTGGCGTCGACGAGTTCGTCGAGGGACTGCTGCCATTCGCCGGTCTCTTCCGGATCGCTGTCGAGAGAGCCCTGGGAGTACGGATCCTGATCGTGGACGGTCACGGTGGAGCCTTTCGTCAAGCTGGCAGGTCTTGCCAAGGAAACGGGAAGCGACACGGGGAGCCTTGTCGGCTCTGCACAACGCGCGCCGCCAACAGCCTAGCCCTGTTCCACGACCACGGCGCACACCGGCGACGGAGAGATGGTGGGCCCTGCCGGGATCGAACCGACGACATCCACGGTGTAAACGTGGCGCTCTACCAGCTGAGCTAAAGGCCCTGGTGCTGCCAGTCTAGTGGGACCGTTACGACTCCTCGTGCGTGCGCGGGTCGGCGTCGAAGAGCCGGCCGTCAGCGCGCCCCAGTGCCGTGATGGCTTCGATCTCGGCATCCGCGAGCACGATGGATGCCGCGGCCAGATTGCTCTGCTGGTGCTCGGGCGAAGAGGCCTTCGGGATCGAGACGACCTCGCGGGCCACATGCCAGGCCAGGACGGTCTGCACCGGCGTGATGGCGTGGGCGGATGAGATCTCCGTGATGATCGATTCGTCGAGCAGCTCCTTGGCACGCCCGAGCGGGCTCCACGCCTCGGTGATGATGCCGTGCTCACGGTGGTACGCGAGCTGCTCGGTCTGCGGGAAGTAAGGGTGCAGCTCGATCTGGTTCACGACCGGAAGCACCCCGGTCTCTCGTTCGAGCCGCTCGAGATGCTCGGGGAGGAAGTTCGACACGCCGATCTGTCGCACCACGCCGCGGTCCTGGGCCTCGACGAGCGCCGCCCACGCCTGCACGTACTCGTCCTGGCTCGGATTCGGCCAGTGGATGAGATGCAGATCGATCGCGTCGAGCCCGAGTCGATACCGGCTCTCCTCGATGCTCCACGGCGTCTTGTCGGACGAGTGGTGGCGGCCCGGCAGCTTGGACGTCACGATGACGGCAGCGCGGTCCGTCTCGGCATCCGCGACGCCGCGCCCGACGGCGCCCTCGTTCTCGTAGTTGAAGGCGGAATCGACCAGCCGGTATCCGCCGTCGATCGCGGTGGCGACGGAGTCCGCTCCACTCGCCCCTCTCAGACCGTAGGTGCCGAGCCCGATGGCGGGCAGGGCGAAGCCGTTGTGTGCGGTGAACGTGGGCAGCGAGGTCATCGAGTCTCCTTCGTCGAGCGCGTTCGTCCAGCCTAATGAGGACAATGGATCCATGCGCTGTCCTTGCCTTTCGGGCGACATCTTCGAGAACTGCTGCGGTCCGCTGCTGGCGGGTGGCGCCGCGCCGACGGCCGCGCGCCTGATGCGATCGCGCTTCACGGCGTTCGCCCGCGGCGACGCCGCGCATCTGCTGCGCACCTGGCATCCCTCGACGCGCCCGGCTCGGCTGGAACTCGATGACGACATCCGGTGGACGCGCCTGGACATCCTCGAGACCGCGCAGGGCGGCCCCTTCGACCGCGAGGGCGTCGTGCTGTTCGAGGCGTTCTTCCGGGAGGCGGGGGTCGCTGGCTCGATGCGCGAGCGCAGTCGGTTCGTTCGGGAGGGACGCGAGTGGCTATACGTGGACGGTGAGCCCGGCTGACCCCGCCGCGGCGGATGTCGCCGACAGCGACTAGGTTGGGAACGTGAACGCCAGCCCCGAACAGCAGCGCCTCCTTCTCGATGTCGCCGACCTGGATCGCCGTATAAAGAAGGCCGAGCGCGCGCGCACCCAGCCGGCGAACGCCGCCCGCATCAACGAGCTCTCCGCCCTCCGTCAGACGCAGCTGCGTGAGCTCACCGCACTGGCAGGGACGCGAGATGACGCGGTGGCAGAGCTGCGCCGTCTCGAGTCGGATGTCGCCGTGGTCGAGCAGCGCCGTGCCCGCGACGCCGAGCGACTGGCCGTCGTGACGAACCCGAAGGACGCGCAGGCGCTCGAGAGCGAACTAGCCAGTCTCGTCCGGCGCACCAGCGCCCTCGAGGATCAGGAGCTCGAGGTCATGGCGCGCGTGGAGGAGGCGGAAGCGGCCGTCGCGGCGCAGCAGACGCTGATCGATGCGACCACCGCTGAGGGCACCGAGCTCACGACGCAGGCGAAGGCCGGGGTCGCGGCCGCCACGACGGAAGGCGAGCATCTCGCCCGCGATCGCGCCGCGATCGTGGCCGGCATCGACGCCGCACTCCTCGCGGACTACACTCGGCGGGCCGCGCGGACGACGGGCGCGGCCCTGCTGCGCGCAGGGACCTGCGAAGGATGCCGGATGGTGCTGTCCGGCATCGACCTCCTGGCCATGCGGCAGGCACCAGCCGACCAGGTCATGTCGTGCCCCGAGTGCGGCTGCATCCTCGTGCGCACTGAGGAATCCGGGCTGTGACGCCCCTGCGCGCCCGGCACGGTGTCGCGCAGCGCTGAGCGGCGCATCGCGCTCGTCGAGACGGGCGATGCGTACACCGCGGTCGAGCTGGATGCCGAGGGCACCGAACTGGAGCGTCGAACGCTCGCGCGTGACGACGCGCACGTGTGGATCGCCTCGGTCGAGGAGACATCATCGCCTCGGTGGGTGATCCGCAGCGCGCGGGAGGTCTATCCGCGTCTGCTGCATGCGGGTGCGCGACTCGGCCGCACACACGATCTCGTGCTGTGCCATGCGATCCTGCGCGATACGGCGCTGCTCGCGGAGCCTCTCGCCGCCTCGCGCATGTGGATGCCGACGACGACGGAGGTCGAACAGCCGACCCTGTTCGACGCCCTGATCGCCGAGACCGAACAGGATCCGGTCGAAGAGATCCTGCAGCAGTACGGGGCGCAGCTGCGTGCCCTGAGCGGCGCTCCTGATGGACGGCTCGCGCTGCTGTGCGCCGCCGAGTCGGCCGGTGGACTGGTCGCCGCGGAGATGCGGGCCGGTGGACTGCCGTGGGACGCCGTGACGCACGACCGCATCCTCGTGGACGCTCTCGGTGAGCGGCGCACGGGTGGCGTGCCGGCGAGAATGGCCGAGCTCGCGCAGCGCGTGCGCGCCGAACTGGGCGACGAGCAGGTGAACCTCGACAGTCAGCAGAAGCTGCTGCGTGCCCTGCACCGCGTCGGCGTGCTCGCGGAGTCGACGAGCCGGTGGGAGCTGGCGGAGTTCGATCACCCCGCCGTCGCGCCCCTGCTCGCGTACAAGAAGCTCGCACGGCTGCTCAGCGCCAACGGGTGGACCTGGCTCGCCGACTGGGTGCAGGACGGCAGGTTCCGCCCCGTCTACATCCCCGGAGGCGTCGTGACGGGCCGATGGGCGTCCGCGGGCGGGGGAGCACTGCAGCTGCCGCGCATGCTCCGCCCCGCCGTGCGCGCGGATCCGGGATGGAGGCTGATCGTCGCCGACGTGGCACAGCTGGAACCGCGGATGCTGGCCGCGATGGCACGCGACGAGGCGATGGCACAGGCCGCTCGGGGAAGTGACCTCTACGCCGGCGTGGTGGAATCCGGAGCGGTGGCCACCCGCGACGAGGCGAAGTACGCCGTGCTCGGCGCGATGTACGGCGCCACCACGGGAGACAGCGGGCGCCTCGTGCCCCGGTTGCGCAAGGTCTACCCCAAGGCGATGCGACTCGTGGACGACGCGGCTCGCACGGGGGAGGACGGCGGGGTCGTCTCCACCTGGCTCGGGCGCTCCTCTCCGAAGCCTCCGCCGGCCTGGCTGGCCATGCAGGCGGCGGCGAGCGGCGCTGACGCCACTGCGGCGGTCGTCCGCGAGGCGCAGCGCCGTGCACGCGATCGCGGTCGCTTCACCCGCAACTTCATCGTGCAGGGCACAGCGGCGGAGTGGTCGCTGATCTGGCTGGCAGAGATCCGTCACCGGTTGCGGGCACTGCCCGCCGCTGCGACGCCCGCCACGGCATCCGGGCCCTTCGCGCTCGCGGCGCATCTGGCCTTCTTCCTGCACGACGAGGTGATCCTGCATGTGCCTGCCGAATCGGCCGAGCAGGCGGCGGATGCCGTCAGGGAAGCCGCCGCCGTCGCGACGGAGCGGCTGTTCGGCTCGTTCCCGCTGGATGTCCCCCTGGACCTGCGAGAGGCTGAGACCGCCGAGAAGTAGACTGGTGAGGTGAATGGGCCGGCCGGACGGTCGCGTGGCGGGAGACCGCACCGAGGAACGTCCGGGCTCCACAGGGCAGGGCGGTGGGTAACACCCACCCGGAGCGATCCGCGAGAAAGTGCCACAGAGAGCAGACCGCCGGGCTTCGGCCCGGTAAGGGTGAAAGGGTGGTGTAAGAGACCACCGGGGGCCGTGGTGACACGGCCCGCCAGGTAAACCTCGCCCGGAGCAAGGTCAGACAGAGGATGATGACGCGGCTCGCCGAGTCCTCGGGTAGACCGCTGGAGCGCCACGGCAACGTGTCGCCGAGAGAGATGACCGTCGAAGGGGCGAAGAACCCCGGAACAGAACCCGGCGTACAGGCCGACCCATTCACCTCAGAACGTCGAAGGCCCCGGCATCCGAAACAGGATGCCGGGGCCGAGGTCGTCAGCTTCTGGCGCGGTTCGCTCGAGAGGGGCCACGCGCCCAGAGGCTCGCGGCAGCGCGAAGCGCTGTCGGGAGTGGGCGTGGGGATCAATCGCCGGCGAGCGAGGCCGCGCCGATGATGCCGGAGTTGTTGCGGTGGATCGCCGGGACGATGGGCGTCTTGAGATCCAGCAGCGGGAGGAAGTCGCTCGCGTTCTTCGAGACGCCGCCGCCGACCACGAACAGGTCAGGGCTGAAGAGGAACTCGATGTGGGAGTAGAACTCCTGCAGACGCTCGGCCCACTGCTCCCATGTGAGGCCTTCGCGCTCGCGTGCCGAGGTCGCCGCCCAATGCTCGACGGACTCGTAGGAGCCGTAGTTGAGGTGTCCGAGTTCGGTGTTCGGGACGAGCACGCCGTTGTACAGGAACGCCGAGCCGATGCCGGTGCCGAGGGTGGTCATCAGGGTGAGACCGATCACGTCCCTCGCCGCACCGTGGCGCGCCTCAGCGACACCGGCCGCGTCGGCGTCGTTCACGAACACGATGTTGCGCTGGAGCCCGTCGCGGAAGAACTGCTCCGCGTCGAAGTCGATCCACTCCTTCGACACGTTCGCGGCGGACAGCGTCTTGCCGCGCTTGACGATCGCGGGGAACGCCACGCCGAGGGGGAGGGTGGACTCGTGCACATCGAGGGTCTTCAGAACGGTCTGCACCGCGTTCAGGACATCCTGCGGCGACGCGCCTTCGGGCGTCGGAACGCGCACCCGATCGGATGCCATGGTGCCGTGCTCGAGGTCGACGATGCCTGCTTTGATGCCTGTGCCGCCGATGTCGACGCCGATCGCTTTTGCCATGAGCAATAGCCTACCCAGGAGCCCGACCGACAGTAGGATCGTGACAGTCGCTTACGAAGGGAACCGCCATGCCGGACAACGATCACAAGTACTGGTTCAACTCGGTGACCGGCGAGGTCGAATTCGGCATGATCTCGCCTTCGACGGACCGCATCGGTCCCTTCGACACCGCCGAGGAGGCGAAGAACGCGCCTGAGGTCGTCAAGCGGCGGGCGGCGGCGTGGGCCGAAGAGGAAGCCGCGGAGAACGGCTGGGACTCCTGACCATGGGCATGGACAAGCAGCGGGACTTCGTTCTGCGCACGATCGAGGAGCGCGGCGTCAAGTTCGTCCGTCTCTGGTTCACGGATGTCATCGGCACGCTGAAGTCGGTCGCGATCGCGCCGGCCGAGGTCGAGGGCGCTTTCGCCGAGGGCATCGGCTTCGACGGGTCGGCGATCGAGGGCCTCACGCGCACCTCGGAGTCCGACCTGCTCGCGCAGCCGGACCCGACCACGTTCCAGACGCTGCCGTGGCGCGGCGAGATCGATCCGACGGCTCGCATGTTCTGCGACCTGACGACACCGGACGGCCAGCCGGCCGTCGCCGATCCGCGGCACGTGCTCAAGCGCACGCTGGCCAAGGCCGCGGATGCCGGGTTCACGTTCTACACGCATCCGGAGATCGAGTTCTATCTGCTGAAGTCGTCGACCTTCGGGCCGGAGGGCCCGGTGCCGGTCGACTCCGCCGGCTACTTCGACAACGTGCCAGGCGGGACGGCGCACGACTTCCGACGCCGGTCGGTGCGGATGCTGGAGGACCTGGGCATCTCGGTCGAGTTCAGCCACCACGAGGGCGGACCAGGTCAGAACGAGATCGATCTGCGTTATGCGGACGCGCTCACGATGGCGGACAACGTGATGACGTTCCGCACCGTCATCAAAGAGGTCGCGATCGAGCAGGGCGTGTACGCCACCTTCATGCCGAAGCCCCTCAGCGACCACCCCGGCAGCGGCATGCACACGCACATGTCGCTCTTCGAGGGCGAGCGCAACGCTTTCTACGAGGAGGGCGCGCAGTATCAGCTCTCCAAGACGGGACGGCAGTTCATCGCGGGCCTGCTCAAGCACGCGAACGAGATCGCTGCCGTCACGAACCAGTTCGTGAACTCGTACAAGCGTCTGTGGGGTGGCGACGAGGCCCCGAGCTTCGTGACGTGGGGACACACGAACCGGTCGGCCCTCGTGCGCGTGCCCATGTACAAGCCCAACAAGAGCGGTTCGTCGCGCATCGAGTACCGCGGCATCGACTCGGCGGCGAACCCGTATCTGGCGTACGCGCTCATGCTCGCGGCCGGGCTCAAGGGCATCGAGGAGGGCTACGACCTGCCGCCGGAGGCCGAGGACAACGTCTGGGCGCTCAGCGACGCCGAGCGCAGGGCGCTCGGCTACGAGGCGCTGCCGGCGAGCCTGGATCATGCGCTCGAGTACATGGAGGCCTCCGAGCTCGTCGCCGAGACGCTGGGGGAGCAGGTGTTCAACTATGTCCTGCGCAACAAGCGCCGGGAGTGGGAGGCCTACCGCGGCCAGGTGACGCCGTTCGAGCTGAAGAGCAACCTCGAGCTGCTCTGACCGCGCATGGCACGGCCGGTCGACTCCGTCTCGCTGTCTGCGCTGGCGCGCCTGGGCTTCACTGAACTCAGCGCCGCGGCGCAGGCCCTCACCGAACTCGCCGAGCTCACCGGCATCGACCGCGGCGCGCTGCTCGACGGCGCCGGGGCCGGTGCGGATCCGGATGCCGCGGCAGCGGGGATGCTCCGCATCGCCAGACGCGACGGCGCGGCCATCAGCGCGCTGCTGCGCGTCGACGAGACCCGTGAGCGGGTGTGGCGGCTGCTGGGTGCGTCGATCGGACTGGGGGACTTCTTCCTCCGGCATCCGGACGCGCTCGATGTGCTGGGGGAGCCGGACGTCGGCGTACCGGATGCCGAGCGACTGCGCAGCAGGATGCTGGCAGCCGTCGGCGCGGTCGACGGCTTCGCGGACACCGCCGACGAGGAGGCGTGGGTGCGGCTTCGCGTCGCCTACCGTCGTGAGCTCGCTCGGATCGCGATCGCGGATGTGTCGCATCCTCGACCGGCGGATCTGATTCCGGCGGTCAGCGCCGGGCTCGCCGATGCCGCCGGGGCGGCACTGGAGGCATCGCTCGCCGTCGCGCGCGCCAGGCTGGCATCGACGACGTCGCGCGATGCCGTGGCGGCGACGCAGCTCGCGATCATCGGGATGGGCAAGGCCGGCGCTCGAGAACTGAACTACGTCAGCGACGTCGATGTCATCTTCGTCGGAGGCACCGCGGACGAGGAGATCGTCGAGGAGAGCCGGGCGATCGACATCTCCACGCGCCTTGCGCGTGAGACCATGCGCGGGCTGACCGGGATCGAGGCGGAGCCGCCGCTGTGGGAGGTGGATGCCGCGCTGCGCCCCGAGGGCAAGCAGGGCGCGCTGGTCAGGTCGCTGGCCTCGCACCTGGCGTATTACGACCGGTGGGCGAAGAGCTGGGAGTTCCAGGCGCTGCTGAAGGCCCGCCCGCTCGCCGGCGACCCCGGACTCGGTGCGGCGTACATCGAAGCGGTGCAGCCGAAGATCTGGTCCAGCGCCGCCCGCGAGAACTTCGTGGACAGCGTCCAGCGCATGCGCGAGCGCGTGACCGCGCACATCGACCCTGCGGATGCGGCCTACCAGATCAAGCTCGGCGAAGGAGGGCTGCGTGACATCGAGTTCACGGTGCAGCTGCTCCAGCTCGTGCACGGCCTCACCGATTCCCGCATCCGTACGCGCGGCACGCTGGAGTCCCTCGACGCGCTGGTCGATGGCGGCTACATCGGGCGGGCCGACGCCGGGACGTTCGCCGACGATTACCGGACGCTGCGCCTGCTCGAGCACCGTCTGCAGCTCAGAGAGCTCTCCCGCACCCACCTGATGCCGCGAACCGACGAGGGCAGGCGCGTGCTGGCGCGGGCGACAGGTCTCGCCGATTCCGGCGTTGGCGTGTGGGAACTGTGGGAGCGGGTCCGTCGCGAGGTCCGCGACATCCACACTCGGTTGTTCTATCGGCCGTTGCTCACCGCGGTCGCCTCGCTTCCCGAGGAGGAACGCAGCCTCTCGACCGAGCAGGCGCACGACCGTCTGGCCGCCATCGGATTCCGCGACCCGGCCGGAGCGCTGCGCCACATCGGCGCCCTCACGAACGGCCTGAGCCGCAAGGCGACCATCCAGCGGCATCTCATGCCCGTCATGGTGCGCTGGTTCGCGGACGGCACCGACCCGGATTACGGACTCATCGCCTTCCGACGGATCAGCGAGCGACTCGGCGACACCCCGTGGTTCCTGCGGATGCTGCGGGACTCCTCAGGCGCCGCCGAGAGCCTCACTCGGCTCCTGTCGTCATCGCGCTACGTCGGCGAACTGATGGAGTGGATCCCGGAGTCGGTGGCCTGGCTGGACAGCGCTGACTCGCTACGGCCGCGTCCCGAGTCGGCACTCGATGAGGAGGCGCGGGCGATCCAGACACGACACGAGAAGACGGCGGACGCACTGCGTGCCGTCCGGAGCCTTCGACGTCGAGAACTGCTGCGCACCGCGATGGGGGCGGTGCTGGACGTCCTCACGATCGAGGAGATCGCGACAGCGCTCACGGGCATCACGGATGCGACGATCCAGGCGGGTCTGCGCGCGGTCAGACGCGAGGTCGTGTCGCCCGAGGACGACAGCCTCGACTTCGCCGTGATCGGGATGGGCCGCTTCGGCGGAGCCGAGCTGGGTTTCGGATCGGATGCCGACATCCTCTATGTCTACGAGGCGAACGACGTCGAACCGCAGCGTGCGCAGCAGCTCGCGGTCAAGCTCGTCAACGGGCTGCGCGAACACCTGACTGATCAGCGCGTGCCGTTGGACCTCGACGCCGATCTCCGGCCCGAGGGCCGCAACGGGCCCGTTGTGCGCACACTCGACGCATATGCGGAGTACTACCGGCGCTGGTCCCTGTCATGGGAGGCGCAGGCGCTCCTGCGCGCCAGGGGCGTCGCGGGCAGCGCGACACTGATCGAGCAGTTCATGCGGCTCGCCGACAGCGTCCGTTACCCGGAGCAGGTGGATCTGCAGGGCCTGCGCGAGATCAAGCGCATCAAGGCCCGCGTCGAGGGGGAGCGCCTGCCGCAGGGCGCTGACCCGCGGAGGCATCTCAAGCTCGGTCCCGGTTCGCTCAGCGACGTCGAGTGGCTCGTCCAGCTGATCCAGTTGCAGCACGCCTCCGAGGTGGTCGGGTTGCGCACGACTTCGACGCTGCAGGCTCTGGATGCCGCGGTCGCGGCCGATCTCGTGCCGGCCGACGGGGCCGATCGCCTCCGGGAGGCATGGCGCCTCGCGAGTCGGCTGCGTTCCGCCATCACCCTGCTCACCGGACAGACCAGCGATGTGCTGCCCTCCGACCGTCGCCAACTGGACGGGATCGGCCGTCTTCTCGGCTATCCCGACCGATCGGCGACCGAGGTCGAGGAGGATTATCTCGGTGTGACTCGTCGTGCACGGCGTGTCTTCGAAGAGCTGTTCTACGGATAGTTGCCATATCGCGTGCTTGCACCCAGGCTGAGACCATGAGCAAGAAGATCGGCGTCGTCTGGAATCCGTCCAAGGTCGAAGAAGCGGACCTGCGGGAGGCCGTCGACGCGGCGTTCGGCGATCAGGCGCAATGGTGGGAGACCAGCGTCGACGACCCA
Source organism: Microbacterium sp. M (assembly GCF_045181065.1). Classification (GTDB taxonomy): domain Bacteria; phylum Actinomycetota; class Actinomycetes; order Actinomycetales; family Microbacteriaceae; genus Microbacterium. The sequence goes on from NZ_CP173721.1 coordinate 1,748,347, forward strand.
GGGCGGGGGATGGCGGAGAAAGCGCTGGCAGCGGGATGCGACACGGTGCTCGCGGTCGGAGGCGACGGCACGGTGCGTGCCGTGGCGGAGGCCCTGGCCGGTTCGGATGCCGCGCTCGGCATCGTTCCGCGCGGAACGGGCAATCTGTTGGCGCGCAACCTCGACGTGCCGCTGGACGACATTCCTGCCGCGCTGGAGCGGATCGCGGCAGACGACGCCACGCCGATCGATCTCGGCTGGGTCGAGCTGGACGGTGCCGAGCATGCGTTCGCGGTGATGGTCGGGTTCGGCGTCGACGCCCAGATGCTCGTCGAGACGGACGACGATCTGAAGGAGCGGGCGGGATGGCTCGCCTACGTCGAGGCCATGGGGCGGGCACTGGCCGGCACCGAGATGACGGGCATCACGCTGACGATCGACAACGACGACGCCCAGGAGGTGCGCGGACACACGATGCTCATCGGGAACTGCGGGATGGTGCAGGGCGGCATCCGCCTGCTGCCGGACGCACGGCTCGACGACGGCCGCCTGGATCTGCTGCTGGTCAGCGCCGACGGCGCGCTGCAGTGGATGGACACGGTGCGCTCGGTGGTGTGGGACAACGGCATCCGGCGGATCTTCGACCGCGAGGCCGTCGCCGTCAGCACGGACTCCACCAGTCACGTGACCGCGGAGCGCATCAGCGTCGAACTGGAGTCGCCGCTGGCTTTCGAGATCGATGGCGAGGAGATCGGCGAGGTCTCGGCGTTCAAGGTCCGCGTCCAGCCGGCCGCGATCAAGGTGCTCTGACGGCGATGTCGGAGTGCCCTGCAAGGATGCATGGATGGATGAGTTGCGACTGAGACCGTGGTCCGTGGGGGACGCCGATCTGCTCGGCGCCGCGAACAGTCCCGAGATGACGGCGAACCTCAACGGCCCCGAGACCGAGGAGCAGGTCGACGAGCGCCATGCGCGTTATCTGCGGCTCGAGGAGAGCCGCGAAGCGCGGGTCTTCGTGATCGAGGATGTCGAGCATCATCGGCTCGGGTCGATCGGATGCTGGTCCACCGAATGGCGCGGCGAACCGGCCCTGGAGTCCGGTTGGTTCGTACTGCCGAAGGCACAGGGCCACGGCGTCGCCACGCGCGCGCTGACGATGGTGATCGAGATCGCGCGACGGCAACCCGGACGCGGGCGGTTCCTCACCGCGTTCCCAGCGGTCGCGAATACCGCCTCCAACGGAGTGTGTCGGCGGAACGGCCTCACGCTCATGGGGACGGTCGACGGCGAGTTCCGGTGTGCCGCTCTCATGTTCAACGAGTGGGCCCTCGATCTCGACGCCATCGGCGACTCATCGTCAGTGGATCAGTAGCGTCGCAGCTGCACCGCCAGGTCCTCGAGATCGACGGCGTGGATGTCGAATCGCTCGCGCGGCACCGGGGGATCGCCGTTCGGGCGCGGCACGTAGGCGGTGCGCATCCCGGCGGCCTTCGCCGCACGGAGATCCCACGCGTGCGCGGCCACCATGATCGGCGGCGCCACGCGCGTCGGGACATCCGCGAGCGCGAGCCGGTACACGGCCGGATCCGGCTTGTAGACACGGGCATCCTCGGCGGAGAGCAACCCGTGCCATCGCATGCCTGTGCCGGCGCTCAGGCCGGTGAGTACACGTCTACTGGCGTTCGACAGTCCGAAGACGGCGTTCTCCGTCGCGAGCGCGCTCATGCCGTCCAGCGTGTCGTCCCAGAGTGAGAGGCGTTCCGAAGCGCGGTCGAGCCGGGCGGGCACGTCGGGGGAGACCAAGCCGATCCCTGAAAGGTTCGCGAGTGCCTCTGCATCCAGCACTTCGCTGGGTGCGAAGGCACGCTGTCCCGCGGTGATGGCCTGCTCCTGGGAGGCGACGTATTCGAGCCAGCGCCGGACGAGGTCGGAGACGGAGCTTTCGTCGAGGCCGGTCGCCTCCTCGACCTCGCGCTCGAGGCTTCCGGTCTGATCCACCAGTGTGCCGAGGACGTCGAAGACGAGCGTCGTCCGCTCCGGTGCGCTCTGGCTCATACCGGAGACAATCGGGACCGCAGGCGGTCTATTCCCCGACGTGCGCCCGCTCAAACGCGAGAACCCGCCTCAGCGTGCTGAGGCGGGTTCTCGGTAAGAGCGTTCGGCTGTCGTCAGACGCCGAAGTAGAGCTCGTACTCGAACGGGTGCGGACGCTGCGCGATCGGCAGGATCTCGTTCTCGATCTTGTACGAGATCCAGGTCTCGATGAGCTCCTCGGTGAACACGCCGCCCTCGAGGAGGAACTGGTGGTCCTCACGCAGGGCATCCAGCGAGTCCAGCAGCGAGTTCGGGACCTGGGGGATGTTCTTGGCCTCCTCCGGGGGAAGCTCGTACAGGTCCTTGTCGACCGGCTCGTGCGGCTCGATGCGGTTCTTGATGCCGTCCAGACCAGCCATCAGCTGCGCGGCGAAGGCGAGGTACGGGTTGCCCGAAGCATCCGGAGCACGGAACTCGATGCGCTTGGCCTTCGGGTTCGAGCCGGTGATCGGGATGCGGATCGCGGCCGAGCGGTTGCCTGCCGAGTAGACCAGGTTGACCGGTGCCTCGAAGCCCTTGACCAGACGGTGGTAGCTGTTCAGGGTCGGGTTGGTGAAGGCGAGCAGCGCCGGAGCGTGCGCGAGGATGCCGCCGATGTACCAGCGCGCGATGTCGCTGAGCTGGCCGTATCCTGCCTCGTCGTAGAACAGCGGCTTGCCGTCGGCCCACAGCGACTGGTGCGTGTGCATGCCCGAGCCGTTGTCACCGTAGAGCGGCTTGGGCATGAAGGTCGCGACCTTGCCCCACTCCTCGGCGGTGTTCTTGACGATGTACTTGAACTTCAGGATGTCATCGGCCGCGTGCACCATGGTGTCGAAGCGGTAGTTGATCTCCTGCTGGCCTGCGGTGCCGACCTCGTGGTGCGAACGCTCGAGGATGAAGCCCGCGTCGATGAGCTTGAGCGTGATGTCGTCACGGAGGTCAGCCGTCTTGTCGACGGGGGAGACGGGGAAGTACCCGCCCTTGTACGGCGTCTTGTTGCCGAGGTTTCCGCCCTCTTCCTCGCGACCGGTGTTCCACGCGGCCTCTTCGGAGTCGACCTTGTAGAAGCTCTCGCCGGCGGTGACCGAGTAGCGGACATCGTCGAAGATGTAGAACTCGGCCTCGGGGGCGAAGAACGCGGTGTCGGCGATCCCGGTCGAGGAGAGGTACTTCTCCGCCTTCTTGGCGACCTGACGAGGGTCCTTCGAGTAGATCTCGCCAGTGCGCGGGTTGTAGATGTCGAAGAGCATCACCAGCGTCTTGGCCTCGCGGAACGGGTCGAGGTACGCCGTCGAGACATCGGGGATGAGCTGCATGTCGGACTCGTGGATCGACGCGAAGCCGCGGATCGAGGAGCCGTCGAACAGCTGACCGTTCGTGAAGAAGTCCTCGTCGACCGTCGACGCGGGGATGTTGAAGTGCTGCTGAACGCCGGGCAGATCGGTGAAGCGGATGTCAAGGAACTTGACGTCGTTCTCCTTGATGTAGCTCAGCACCTCGGATGAATCAGTGAACATGTATCACTCCTGATGACGCGGGTTGGGGACCAGAGGTCTTCGTGAAGGCTAGGGTGGCGGGGTTTCTCTGCCGTGTCCTGAATGTTTCCGGCATGTTACGGCGGCTCAGTAGAATCAGGGGGTGACGGATGCTGCGAACACCTACCCTGGCGAACGACTGGGGCTTCCCGAAGCCGGATCCGGCAGCATCGGACGCGTCGGGCGGCGCATCGCGGCTCTTGTGATCGACTATGCGGCGGCGACCATCCTCGCCACGGCCTTCCTCGGCTACCGGCAGTTCGATCTGCCTGCCGAGGCGGGCATGACGATGTTCACGCCCATGATCGTCTTCACGGTGCTGCAGATCGTCTTCATCCCCACACTCGGTGGGAGCCCCGGTCACCGCATCGTCGGGTTGAGGGTGGTCCGAGCAGACGGCGCGTGGCCCGGCCTGTGGCGTCCGATCGTCCGGACGCTTCTGCTGGTCGTGGTGGTTCCGGCGGCCATCTGGGACCAGGATCAGCGCGGGCTGCACGACAAGGCCGCCGGCACGATCCTGCTGCGCGCCTGACACCGCGATCAACTGCGCCCGCGGTTGCGCCGGCGCATCTCCTTCGGCGCGCGGCCACCAAGGAACGATCGCGCCGGGTCGATCACGAAGCCGCGGCGCAGCGCCTCGCGTCCGATCAGCATCCGGAAGCCCATCTCGTCGCGATTGCTCAACGTGACCTCCGAGACGACCAGCCGATCGACGAGGCGGATCGCGAGCAGCACGACGAGCCGATCCTGCTGGTGGCCGGACGAGCTGCGCACCCGCCGCCGGTCGTGGATCGGGCACTCGACGGTCGTGCTGTCCTCCTGGCTCTCCTGCCAGGGCTTCACCCGGAACCGCACCCATGCCTCGCCCTCGCGTTCGAACTCCTCGACGTCGAAGGCGTGCAGAGAGGAGGTGCGTGCACCGGTGTCGATCTTTGCCTTGATCCAGTCGACGCCCGCATCCGGCAGGCTGACCCATTCACGCCACCCCGTGAGGGTGTTTGAATGGGGTGTCCGACTCATGATCTACATCCTGGCAGGAAATCCCCGTGAAGCTCGCCGTCCTCTCCCGTGCGCCGCACGCCTACTCCACACAGCGGCTGCGTACGGCTGCTCTGCAGCGTGGGCACGACGTGAAAGTGCTCAACACCCTGCGCTTCGCGATCGACCTCACTGAGGACGAACCGGATCTGCAGTACCGGGGGCGCCCGCTCAGCGACTACGACGCGATCCTGCCCAGGATCGGCAATTCGATCACCTACTTCGGCACGGCCGTCGTCCGTCAGTTCGAGCAGATGGACGTCTACACACCGAATACGGCGAACGGCATCTCCCAGGCGCGGGACAAGCTGCGCGCCAACCAGATCCTGTCCCGCCACAACATAGCGATGCCGGCCACTGCTTTCGTGCGCAACCGTGCGGACGTGCGGCCCGCGATCGAACTGGTCGGCGGCGCTCCCGTCGTCATCAAGCTCCTCGAGGGCACGCAGGGGATCGGGGTCATCCTCGCGCCGCAGGTCAAGGTCGCCGAGGCGATCATCGAGACGCTGCACTCCACCAAGCAGAACGTCCTCATCCAGAAGTTCGTCGCCGAGAGCCGCGGACGCGACATCCGTGCGCTGGTCGTCGGCGATCGGGTCGTCGCGGCGATGCGACGTGTGGCCGCCGGGGATGAGTTCCGTTCGAACGTGCACCGCGGCGGCACTGTCGAACCGGTCGAACTCGACCCGATCTACGAGCAGACGGCGGTACGATCGGCGCAGATCATGGGCCTGCGCGTCGCCGGTGTCGACATGCTCGAAGGCGACGACGGACCGCTCGTGATGGAGGTGAACTCCTCGCCGGGGCTGCAGGGCATCGAGCAGGCGACGAACCTCGATGTCGCCGGTGCGATCATCGACTACATCGCCGGTCAGGTCGCATTCCCCGAGATCGACGTGCGTCAGCGACTGAGCGTGTCCACGGGGTACGGCGTCGCCGAACTGGTCATGCACGCCGGAGCCGAGCAGGTCGGCAAGCAGCTGGGGGAGCTGGGGCTGTGGGACCGCGACATCACGGCGCTGACCCTGCACCGCGGGGTGACGGTCATCCCCAACCCGCGCAAGCACGTCGTCCTGGAAGCGGGTGATCGACTTCTCTGCTTCGGCAAGCTCGAAGAGATGCGCTCGATGATCCCGGAGCGCCGGCGACGGCGGGCGAAGGTGCGGCGTCTGCCGAAGGATGCCCGCAGCTGAACGGAAAGCGCCTCTGCTCCCGATGGGAGCAGAGGCGCTTCGACGTGATCGCCGCGTATCAGCGCGGACGCTGCGCCCGAGCCTTCATCGGGTCGACGCCCTTCGGAATCGGCAACGAGGTGACCGACTGCGACACCGAGTCGATCCGGCGGATGACCGCCGCCATGGTCGTCTTGTCGATCGCCTTCGGAAGCTTCTTGATGGTCTTGGAGAGATCGGCGATCGCGACCTCGTCTTCGCCGTGCCCCACGTAGAGGACGGTGACCGGAACCCCGTGGGCCACGCGCTGGGCCTTCGTGCGCTCCTCGTTCACGAGACGGGTCAGACGTCCTCGTGCTCCTTCGCCCACGACGACGATGCCGCCGCGGCCGACCGCGCGGTACACGGCCTCCTGCGTCTTCGGGTTGATGCCGACGGGGGTGTCGGATGCCTGCCAGTTGCGACCGAGGCTGGTGCTCAGCACGTGGCCCGAAGCACCGGGCATGCCGTCGATCTTGGCGTACATCGCCTTGGTGGACATGCGCGTCATCAGCATCAGCGCGCCGAGGACACCGACCATGAGACCGGTGATGGCCCACAGGACGAGCGTCCACACCTGGAACGGCGGGATCAAGTAGCCGACGACCAGACCGAGCAGGATGCCGGCCACGAGGATCGCGATCTGGGCCCAGGGGAGCCATGAGTACACTTCGCGTGTGAACCGGAAGAGGGACTTGAGCTGGGAGAAGAACCCAGGACGCTTCTCGGGTTCGGGATCACGCTTTGCCATGCGTATAAGACTACCGAGTCGGCGTGTGCGCCTGTGACGCGTTCGCGGCGGGCGCACTCGCTCTGCACGGCGGGGATGCCGGGGCGAGTTCTCCCCAGCTCTGCGCGATCACGGCAGTGGCGTCTCCGCCGGCGGGGCGCGATGTGGTGCCCTCTTTCCATGAGGATGCCCCAGGAGGACAGTGTGCTGGTCCCGGGTGTGCACCGGTCGATCCGATCCCTCGCAGCGGGAGAGGGTCCTTGGCCGGGCACGCTCGTCACCGACGGCGAGGATGTCGGGGTGTGGTGCGACGTCGACAGCGGCGAGTGCTCGATCGATTGGCGCTTCACCGGGTCGGCCCATGTCGCCGCGCCCACCGATGTCGCGCGCTCCGCGACCGGCCACGGTGCCCTCATGCCGTGGTGCACGACGCGGGTGGCGACGTTCCTCGCCCACCGGTCCGCGGCGACGGTCCCGCTCGAACCCGGCGAGTGGGGAACTCTGGTGCTGAGCCTGCTGCGCGGGCTGCGTGAGATCGCCGACCGCGCTGATCCGGAGCTTGCGGGGCAGTGGTGGCTGACGGACGCGGGACGCCCGTTGTGCGCGCCAGGCGGCACGACCCCCGCACGCGACGGCGCGGTCGACATCCTCGGCACCGCGCAGACGCAGTGTCCGGACCGCGCACTGCGTCGGATTCTGCTGGGCATCCAGGAGTCCGTGGCGGACGCCGTGCCGACGAGCGCACGGGTGCGGGCCTGGGAGCGCGAGCTTCTGGACTTCGCCGCGCCGCGCGCGCTCCGGCTGGATGAGCATGCGCCGCGGACGGCGGCGGATCCAGCGATCGCGACCATCAGAGCAGGAGCACTGGAGTCCCCGCAGCGACGACGCGTGCGTGCGCGCCGCCGTCCTCTCCGATCGTGGTGGGCGCAGCTGCGGGTCCGGGTGCGGGAACTGATACGCCGACGCGAGCGCGGACGCACGCCATCCGGTCGAACCGCCATCGGGCGCGAGCAGGCGCAGGTCCGATCGCGCCGGCGCATGGCACTGGTCGCGACAGCGGCGGCCGCTGCGGTGCTGTGCGCCGGTCTGCTGTGGCCCGGTGATGAGCCGATGCCCTCTCAGGCTGCCGAGGAGGCGATTCGCGCGACCTCGAAGCAGGGCACGCCGACGCCATCGGCGACGACAGGGGAGGTCGCGGCCGGCGCCTCGCTGGAAGGCAGCAGTTCGGGTGAAGACGATCCATCGGCATCGGCGACCGCCGTATTGGCCGCGCTGGACGAATGCGTTGCCGTGGGGGACGACATGTGCCGGGCGGCGATCGCGTCGAACTCGACCGCACGCGCCCAGGACGTGCTCCGCTCGGATGCCGCCGGGGAGCCGGCTCTGGTGGATGACTACGGCGACCTGGCGGTGGTCAGGCTCGGGACGGATGCCTCGGGCGAGCAGATGCTCGTACTGGTGCGCCAGAACGAGAAATGGCTGGTCCGCGACGTCTATGACGTCGCGGACCAGCCGGAGAGCGGTTGAGACTCAGGCGCCGAGGTTCGCCTCGAACTGTGCGGCCTCGAGTCGCGCCTTCATCGCACCGAGGAAGCGCGCAGCGTCGGCGCCGTCGATGATGCGGTGGTCGTACGAGATCGCGAGGAACACGTAGGAACGGACCGCGATCGCATCGACGCCGTCGACCGTGACAACACCGGGACGCTTGAACACCGTGCCAGTGCCGAGGATCGCCGACTGCGGGAGGAACACGAGCGGCGTGTCGAACAGCGCGCCACGCGAACCCGTGTTGGTCACCGTGAAGGTGCCGCCGGCGAGCTCATCGGGCTTCAGCTTGTTGTCGCGCGTACGAGCGGCGAGATCCGCGATCTCGTGCGCGAGCTGTGCGAGGTTCTTCGTCGCCGCATCCCGGACGACCGGCGTGAGCAGGCCGCGCTCGGTGTCGACGGCGATGGAGATGTTCTCCGACGCCGGGTAGACGATGCTGTCGCCGTCCACGGTCGCGTTGATGATCGGGAACGCCTGCAGCGCCTCGGCAGCGGCGAGGGTGAAGAACGGCAGGAACGACAGCTTGTCGCCCGTCTTCTGCTGGAACGGCACCTTGACCTTGTCGCGGTAGGTCGAAAGCGCGGTCACATCGACCTCGACGAACGTGGTCAGCTGGGCGGTCTGCTGCATCGACGCCACAGCGCGCTCGGCGACGACCTTGCGCAGACGCGACATCTTCTGCGTCGTGCCGCGCAGCGGCGAGACCTCAAGGGGGGCCGGTGCGGGCTTCGCCGCTGCAGCGGGAGCCGCCTGCGCGGACTCGGCAGCCTTGAGGACGTCCTCCTTGCGGATGCGTCCGCCGACGCCGCTGCCCTTGACCGTGCTGAGGTCGACGCCCTGCTGGGAAGCGAGGCGACGCACCAGCGGCGTCACGTACAGGTTGTCGGCCTCCGCAGCGGGAGCGGCAGGAGCCGGAGCGGGCGCCGCCGCCGGTGCGGCAGCAGGTGCGGGGGCGGCAGCAGGCGCCGGTGCGGCAGCAGGTGCGGGGGCGGCAGCAGGCGCCGGAGCGGCAGCAGGAGCCGGAGCGGCAGCAGGAGCCGGTGCGGGAGCAGGAGCCGGTGCACCGGAGCCGATGCGTGCGAGCACCGCGCCGACGGCGACGGTCTCGTCTTCGGCGGCCAGGATCTCCTGGAGCACACCCGCGACGGGCGAGGGGATCTCGGTGTCGACCTTGTCGGTCGAGATCTCCAGCAGAGCCTCGTCGACGGCGACCTCTTCGCCGACCTGCTTCAGCCAGCGCGTGACGGTGCCTTCGGTGACGCTCTCGCCGAGTTCGGGGAGGACCACCTCGGTGCTGTCCCCACCCGCAGCCGGCGCGGCCGGAGCCTCTTCGGCAGGCGCCTCGGCGGTCGGTGCGGGCGCGGCGGGAGTCGGCTCTGCCGCCGCCGGTGCTGCCTCAGCAGGGGCGGCCTCGGCCTCAGCCGGAGCGGCAGCCGGAGCATCCGACGCCGGTGCGGCACCGGAACCATCGCCGATGCGCGCCAGCAGCGCGCCGACCTCGACGGTCTCGTCCTCGGCGACAAGGATCTCCTCGATCACGCCGGAAACCGGCGAGGGGATCTCGGTGTCGACCTTGTCGGTCGAGATCTCGAGCAGGCCTTCGTCGGCCTGAACGGTGTCTCCTACCTGCTTGAGCCAGCGGGTGACCGTACCCTCGGTGACGCTCTCTCCGAGAGCGGGGAGGACCACGGATGTGCTCATGACTGAGTCTCCTTAAGGAAGTATGTGACGCATCAAGCTTACTGACCTGCGCGCCGGTTGGTGCTCAGAGCGCGTGCAGCGGTTTTCCGGCCAGGGCGAGGAAGGCCTCGCCGAGTGCCTCACTCTGCGTCGGATGAGCGTGGATCAGGGGTGCGATGTCCTCGGGGTGCGCTTCCCACGCGACGGCCAGCTGGCCCTCGGTGATGAGTTCGCCGACGCGGTCGCCGAGGAGGTGCACGCCCACGACAGGACCGTCCTTCTGACGTACGACCTTGACGAGTCCGCCGGTTCCGATGATCTCGCTCTTGCCGTTGCCGGCGAGGTTGTACTCGTAGCTGATGATGCCGTCGGCGCCGTGCTCGGCGACAGCAGCCGCCTCGGTGAGGCCCACAGAGGCGACTTCGGGGTTCGAGTACGTGATCTTGGGGATCTGCGACTCGGGAACCGGTGCGGGGGAGAGACCGGCGATGCGCTCGGCGACGGCGATGCCCTGCAGGAACCCGCGGTGCGCCAACTGCAGCCCCGGCACGATGTCTCCCACGGCCCACAGGCCGGGGACTCCCGTGCGCAGCTGCTCGTCGACGATGACGAAACCGCGGTCGAGGGTCGCGCCGGCTTCGGCGAACCCGAGGCTGTCCGTGACGGGGCCGCGGCCGACCGCGACGAGCAGATAGTCGCCCGTGAACGTGCGACCGTCCTCGAGAGTGACGGTGACGCTGGAGGCATCCTGCTCCGCGGACTGGAACCGGGTTCCCAGCGAGTACTGGATGCCGCGACGGCGGAACGCCCTCTCGAGACCCTTGCTCAGCGCGACGTCCTCGTTGGGGACGAGGTGCTCGAGGCCTTCGATGATCGTGACCTCTGCGCCGAACGAGCGCCAGACACTGGCGAACTCGACGCCGATGACGCCGCCGCCGAGGATCAGCACGCGTTCCGGGACGACATCCAGGGCGAGCGCCTGCTCGCTGGTGAGGACGCGTCCTTCGATCTCCAGTCCGGGGAGGCTGCGACTGTACGAGCCGGTCGCCAGCACCACGTCGCCGCCGGCGTAGAGGTCTTCGCCGACCGAGACCGTGCGGTCGGGGTTGAGGCGGCCCTCGCCGGCGACGACGGTGATGCCGCGCGCCTTGATGAGACCCTCGAGCCCCTTGAACTTCTTGGCGACGATGCCCTCGCGATAGGTGCGGACGCCGACGGCGTCGATGCCCTGCAGTGTGGCAGTGACTCCGACGGATGCGGCACCGCGCACGTGGTCGGCGACTTCAGCGGCGTGCAGGAGCGCCTTCGTGGGGATGCACCCGCGGTGCAGGCACGTGCCGCCGACCTTGTCCTTCTCGATCAGTGCGACGCTCTTGCCGAGTTCGGCCGCCCGCAGCGCAGCGGCGTAGCCGCCGCTGCCGCCGCCGAGGACGACGACATCGAAGGTGTGCGTGCTCATGCGACGGCCTCCTGCTTGTCGGAGGCGGCGGTCGCCTCGGCGAAGGCGACGAGCGAACGCACCGTCGCAGCCGTCGCGCCCTTGTCCACGAAACCATACGGCGCACTGTTGTGCTCGCTGGATCCGGCGATGTCCAGATGCACCCACGGAATGCGCGGTGCTTCGTCCCCTTCGCCGACGCGGCCGACGAAGCGCTGAAGGAATAGACCGGCGAACATCGACCCGCCGGCGCGGTCGCCCATGTTGGCATTGATCAGGTCCGCGATGGGGGACTGCATCGACTCGGCCATGTACTCCGGAAGCGGCAGCGCCCATGCGGGCTCATCGACGCTGTCGGCGGCATCCAGGTACGCGGCGACGGCGTCGTCCGAGCCCATCACTCCGGTGTGGCGGTGTCCCAGCGCGACGAGGATCGCGCCGGTCAGCGTCGCGACATCGATGATCACGTCCGGGCTCTCGCGGCTCGCCGCGACGAGACCGTCCGCGAGCACCAGTCGGCCCTCGGCATCGGTGTTGAGGACTTCGACGGTGGTGCCGTCCAGCATCCGGAGCACGTCGCCGGGGCGGGTCGCGCGGCCGGAGGGCATGTTGTCGGCGATGCACATCCAGGCTGTCACCCTGACGGGAAGCCGCAGTGCCGCGATCGCACGGATCGCGGCGAGGACCGTTGCCGAACCCGCCATGTCGAACTTCATGCCGACCATGCTGGCTGCCGGCTTCAGCGAGAGCCCGCCGGTGTCGAACGTGATGCCCTTGCCTACGAGCGCGATGTGGCGCGCGGCGTCGGAAGGGGAGTACTCCAGGCGCACGAGGCGCGGCGGGCGGTCCGAGCCCTGTCCGACGCCGAGGATGCCGCCGAAGCCTTGCTCCGCCAGCGCCTTCTCGTCGAGCACCTCCACGGAGATGTCGGTGCCGGCGACGCTCTCGACGGCGCTCTGGGCGAGATCGTCCGGACTCTGCCACTGCGCGGGAGTCGCGACCAGGTCCTTCACCAGTGCCATCGCGTCGCCGAGCGTCTGAGCGCGGGCGATGGCGGCATCCGTCACGGCATCGCTGTGCACGACGATCGCGTCGGCACGGCTCTTTCCGGACTCCGAGCGATAGCCGTCGAAGCGGTAGCCGCCGAAGACCGCACCCTCCGCGGCGGGTGCGGCGAACTGCGCGAGGCCATCCGCGAGACCGATCGCCACGGTGGCGAAACCTGTCAGCGTGCGGGCGGCGGTGCCCGCGGCATCCCTCACGGACGAAGCCGTCGCGGGGGAGCCGGCGCTGACGACCGCGAGCGGCACGGAGGAGACCTCCGGCAGGTGCACGCGGGCGAAGGCGTTCGCCGAACCGCTGAAGCCGATCCCGTCGAGCGCTTCTGCCAGGCCGGGATAGGCGGCGAGAGCCTCGGGAGTGGTTTCGGAGATGACGAGCACTGCGGCGTCTGCAGCGCTCCCGGGAAATGCGTCGGTGGTGTGCGAGAGCACGGGAAGCGTCATGATCCCATCCTAGGGATGCGACCCAGGTCGGGCCCGGGGGAAACGGCACCGTGTTCGCTGACAGCGACACCGGCCCGCCGATCGGAGGCGGCTCGTAGCATGGAGACATGCCCTTCTCCGGTGATCTCTTCGAACGTGTGGCGAATGCGCCGACCGTTCCCTCCGGTCTGCCCCTCGTCATGCTGCTGACCGGCTTCACGGATGCCGGCAACGCCGTATCCGGGCTCATCGACCATCTGCAGGAGACGACCGATCCGCAGCCTCTGGTCGTCTTCGACAACGACGTTCTGCTCGACTACCGCGCTCGTCGCCCGGTGATCGTTTTCGAGCAGGATCACTTGACGCAGTTCCGGCCCTCTCGGCTCGAGCTCTCCCTGGCCCACGACGTGCTCGGTCAGCCGTTCCTGCTGCTCTCGGGGTACGAGCCCGACTTCGCCTGGAACGCGTTCTCGAAGGCGATGCTCGATCTCGCTGCCGAGTTCGAGATCGCCAGTGTCAGCTGGGTGCACGCGATCGCCATGCCGGTGCCGCATACGCGTCCGATCGGAACGACGGTCAGCGGCAACCGCGCCGAACTGATCGCCGCGCAGTCCATCTGGCGCCCGCGCACCCAGGTGCCGGCGACCGCCGGGCACCTCCTCGAGTTCCGCTTCGTCGAACGGGGCGATCGTGTGGCCGGTTTCGTGCTGCTCGTACCCCATTACCTCGCCGAGACCGAGAATCCGGATGCCGTCATCGCCGCGGCCGATCGACTGATGAGCGCGACAGGGCTCGTCCTGTCGATGGATGCCGTGCATGCCGAGCGCGATGACTTCGTCAAGAAGGTCGACGATCAGGTGCTCGCCAGCGATGAGCTCCGTCAGATGCTGACGACGCTGGAGCACCGGTACGACGCCTACATGGCCGGCTACGACCCGACGGATACGGATCGAGCCGACGCCGGCGGCTTCAGCGAGCGCGATCTTCCCAGTGCCGATGAGCTCGCCGCGGAGCTCGAACGGTACCTCGCATCGCGTCCTCCTGGCGAGGATGATCGACACGGTCTGGGCTGAGGCGCGCCGCACCCTCGCACATGTGCGATACTGGTAGTCCGACCCGTTGTCAAGACACAGCCTGAGGCTGCAGACTTGACAAGGGTCTTACTAGTGTCCGAAAAGTTCCGAGCGGGTCACGCCCGTTCGTGAGAGGCGAAACGTGACTGCTGCCACGACCAAGACATCCCGGACGAAGAAGACCGCTTCCGACGCCGAGACCGTCGAGCCCGAACAGGCGACGACCGCTGCTGCCAAGGCGCCGGCGAAGAAGGCGCCTGCGAAGAAGGCGGAGGGCAAGGCCCCCGTCAAGAGGCGCAAGAAGGCTGAGGACGTCGTCGAGGAAGACGAAGCCGAAGTCGACGAGTCCGCCGCTGCGACCGACGGCGACGACGAGGAGGACGGCAAGAAGCCGGCCTTCACGGAGCCGCTGCCCACTGGTGCGATCGTCATCTCGTCCAACGACGACGAGGACGTTCCGGTCTACTCCACCCAGATCACGGGTGCGACCGCCGACCCGGTCAAGGACTACCTGAAGCAGATCGGAAAGGTCGCACTGCTGAACGCGGCCGAAGAGGTCGAGCTCGCGATGCGCATCGAGGCCGGCCTGTTCGCCGAGGAGAAGCTGTCGGCGATGTCGGCGGCCGAGAAGACCAGCCAGCTGGGCCTCGACCTGCAGTGGGTCGCCCGTGACGGTCAGCGCGCCAAGAGCCACCTGCTGGGGGCCAACCTGCGCCTGGTGGTCTCGCTCGCCAAGCGCTACACGGGACGCGGCATGCAGTTCCTGGATCTCATCCAGGAGGGCAACCTGGGTCTCATCCGCGCTGTCGAGAAGTTCGACTACACCAAGGGCTTCAAGTTCTCGACGTACGCGACGTGGTGGATCCGCCAGGCGATCACTCGCGCGATGGCCGACCAGGCCCGTACCATCCGCATCCCGGTGCACATGGTCGAGGTCATCAACAAGCTCGCGCGCGTCCAGCGTCAGATGCTGCAGGATCTCGGTCGCGAACCCACCCCGGAGGAGCTCTCCAAGGAGCTCGACATGACCCCTGAGAAGGTCATCGAGGTGCAGAAGTACGGCCGTGAGCCGATCTCGCTGCACACTCCTCTCGGCGAGGACGGCGACAGCGAGTTCGGTGACCTCATCGAGGACACCGAAGCGGTCGTCCCGGCCGACGCGGTCGGATTCACGATGCTGCAGCGTCAGCTCGAGCAGCTGCTCGACTCGCTCTCCGAGCGCGAAGCAGGCGTGATCCGCATGCGCTTCGGTCTCGGAGACGGCCAGCCCAAGACGCTGGATCAGATCGGCGACACGTTCGGCGTCACTCGCGAGCGGATCCGTCAGATCGAGTCCAAGACGATGGCGAAGCTGCGTCACCCCAGCCGCTCGCAGTCGCTGCGGGACTACCTCGAATGATGACGGGCGCTCACACGGCGCGCTCTGCAGGCATCCGGTACGTCTTCCCCGTGCTGGCGGGCAAGCTCGCCCGTTTCGCCACGCGCCTGCGCGGCGGCGGGTCGGCGTTTCCCGGGTACCTCACGAACAGGCTCGCGCCCACGCTGCTGCCGACGCTGGCCGGCCAGTTCCCGGACGGCGTGATCTTCGTCCTCGGCTCGAACGGCAAGACGACGACCACGCACATGGTCAGCGAGGTGCTGCGCGCGCATGGTCTGACGGTGTTCACCAACCCGACCGGAGCGAACCTGCCGCAGGGCGTGACGAGCGCCCTGTTGGCCGATGCGACCCTGACCGGTCGCGTGCGTGCGGACGTGGCGGTTCTCGAGGTCGACGAAGGCTATGCCGCCGATCTCGCCGATCGGCTGTCGCCTGCGGTGATCCTGTCGCTGAACGTCCAGGTCGACCAGTTGTTCCGCTTCTACGAGACCGAGCGCGTCGCGGACATGATGCTCGACGCCTCGACACGCGCTTCCGGTCACGTGGTCGTCAATCGCGACGATCCGTACCTCAGCAAGATCGATCCCTCCACGGTGAAGGGCGAGCTGTCGTTCTTCGGCGTCGCGCCGGAGATCGTCGCCGCGGCCGCACACGGCCTCGCCAACGCCGATGACACCCGCAGCGGTGTCGCGGGCAGTCTGGATCACGCGGCGTATTCCGAGGTGCGCTCCGTCGCGGGGCGCGACATCACCGTGAACGTCGACGGTGACGATGTCGCCCTGACACTGCCGGCACGGGGCCTGCACTACGCCACCGATGCCGCAGCCGCTCTCACGGTCGCGGCACGCGTGCTCGGCGACCGGTTCTCGGCGACCAAGGCCGCAGACGGTTTCTCGCGCATGGCGCCGGCGTACGGACGCGGCGAGGTCATCCCCCTGCGCCGCGACCCGGCCGGCGAGCAGGTCGAGTTCGTGATGTTCAAGAACGCACCGAGTCTGCAGATGAACCTCGACGCGCTCGACGGTTCACCGGAGCGTGCGCTGATCGCGATCGACGACGGGACGCCCGACATCTCCTGGCTGTACGACGTCGACTTCGCGGCGCTCCCGCGGGTCGATGTGGTCACGGGGGAGAAGGCCCACCAGCTGGCTCTCGCACTCGCGTACGCGGGTGTGGAGATCGGCACGGTCGAACCCGACATGGAGAAGGCCGTCGAGCTCATGCGCGCGTTCCCCGCGACCGCCGCGGGCCGGCAGATCTGGTTCGTCAACTACGAGCTCATGATGATCGGCCGTCGCATCCTCGGCCATGGCGACCAGGAGGTGGCGCGCCGATGACCGAGGTCACGATCGCCCAGCTGTATCCGGCCGAACTCGGAATCACCGGAGACCGCGGCAACGTCCGCGCGATCGAGAGGCGCTTCGCCGCCCGTGGAATCGACACGGCCAGCGTGCTAGTAGGACCAGGCGAGGAGCTGCCGTCCGATCTCGATGTCCTCGTGATCGGCAACGGCCCGCTGTCCGCGTTGCGCGGCGTGCATGCCGATCTGTCCGCCCGTGCGGACGGGCTCGAGGCCTTCGTCGCCGACGGCGGCACGCTGTTCTCCGTCGGCGGGTCCGCCGAGCTGCTCGGTGAGGGCGTGGAGGCGAACGGTGAGAAGCTGTCCGGCATCGGCATCCTGCCGTACCGCGTCGCACGTGTCCGCGATCGTCGGGTGGGCTACATCATCGTCGAGACACCGGACGGGACGTTCGTCGGTTTCGAGGACCATGCATCGGAATGGACGCTCGCCGATGCGGATGCCGCCTACGGGTCCGTGCTGGAGGGGCACGGCAGCTTCGCGCGCGGCGACCGGCGCGGCGAGATCGTCCGCCGCGGCAACGCGTTCGCGAGCAACGTGCAGGGTCCTGTGCTGCCTCTGAATCCGGCGCTCACGGACGTCCTGGTCGACGCCGTCGCCGAGCGGCGTGGTTTCGAGGCGCCTCCGGCGGTCGCCGGCGAGCTCGAGGAGTACGCCGAGATCGCCCGCACCAAGATCCTGATGCGACCCACTCGCGACAAGGGCTTCAAGACCATCAAGGTGTGACGGAGGAGGTCCGGTGACATCCGCTGCGAGCAGCGCGCTGCCGCGTGCCGTCCTGTCGCGTGGTGCGCTCGGAGCCGCCGCCGACGCTGCAGTCGCGGCCGGTGGATCCTGCGCCGATCTGCGCCGGGACGCCTGGGGCCACGGCGTGTCCGAGATCGCTGCGGCGGTGATCTCCGCCGGTGCACGACAGGTCCTCGTCGACGACGAGGAAACCGTTCGGATGCTGCGAGACGCGGGCATCGAGGCGGTGAGCACCGGTGCACCCGACATCGATTCGACCCTGCTCTACGGGCTCCCGGACGCGAACGGGACGCTGCGCACCGGTCCCGTCATGCGGTTGAGCGGTCGGGTGATGTCGACCAAGCCGCTGCGCACCGGCGAGCCGGTGTCGTACGGGTACACGTTCCGCGCTCCAGCGGATACGACGGTGGCTCTGGTGACGGGCGGATACGCTCAGGGCATCGTCCGCATGCTCGGCAACCGCGCCGAGGTCGAGGTCGCCGGTGTCCGCCGACCGATCGTGGGACGCGTCGCGATGGACGTGTGCGTCGTCGATCTCGGCGGCATCCGCGCGTTGCCGGGGGACGACGTCACGTTCTTCGGCGGCCGCGGGGCTGTCGCCGGTGAACTCGCGCGCTGGCGGTCGGCGACGGGGCTCGGGATCCCGGAGCTCGTCACGGTCGCCGGGCTGCGAGCCCTGCGCGAATGGGAGGCATGATGCGACCCGTCCTGGAGATCTCTCGGACCGCGTTCCTTGCGAACATCGACGCGGTGAAGGCGCGCATCGAGCCGTCCGCACTCATGCTGGTCATGAAGGACGATGCCTACGGGCACGGTCTCGGCTGGTCAGCGCGTGCCGCTGCGGATGCCGGTCTCCAGTGGTTCGGAGCCTATGACGTGCGAACGGGCCTGCAACTGCGCGAAGCGCTCGGCGCGCACGGTCGCATCTTCGCGTGGGCGACGTCGGAGGATGACGAGATCGCCGAAGCGCTGGCTCGGGATATCGATCTCGGCGTCGGCACCATCGAGTACCTGGAGCGGGTCCGCGCCGTCGCCGGACAGACGTCCCGGACGGCCCGCGTGCACCTGAAGATCGATACCGGATTGCACCGCAACGGCGTCCGACCAGAGGAGTGGGCGGATGCCGTCGCTGTGGCGCGTGCCGGCGAGGACGAGCGATCGCTGCGTCTGGTCGGAGTCTGGAGCCACATCGCCGAGGCGAGTGACGCCGAGGACGACGAAGCGCACGCCGTGTTCCGTGAAGCGGTGGCACACGTCTCGTCGACGGGCCCTGCGCCCGAGGTTCTGCACCTCACGGCCTCGGCGGCTTCCTGGTGGCGGCCGGAGCTGCGCGGATCGCTCTCGCGGATCGGGGCTTTCTGCTACGGCATCCGCTCCGCAGAGGGGCCCGACCTCGAAGGCATCCGTCCGATCGCCGCATTGACGGCGTCCGTCGTCGAGGTGTCGGATCGCTCGGTGCGGATCGGGATCGGATCCATGGACGGCTATCCGTCGACACTGATCGGTGCACAGATCGGCACCGCCGCCGGATCGGTGACGGTGCGCGAGATCGATCTGGACGCGATCGTGGTGGATGCGTGGCCCGGTGCCGCAGTCGGTGACCGGGTTCGACTCTTCGGGCCGGGGGATCTGGGCGAACCCAGCGCCACGGATCTGGCGGAGCGGATCGATACGGTCGGCGAGGAGATCCTCACCAGGCTGTCGCCCCGCGTTCGCCGAGTCGTGCTGTGATTCCGGCTCGGCGACGTGGAGTCGTCAGGCCTCGATCAGGCGAGCGGTCTCGTCGTGCCAGTTGGTCGCGATGGAGCGCAGCTTCTCTTCGTACTTGCGGCCGTGGTGCGCGCAGAACAGCAGCTCTGAGCCGTTGACCTCGGCGGCGATGTACGCCTGAGCTCCACACGAATCACAGCGGTCCATCGCCGTCAGGCGGTACTCGACCGTGGAGGTCTCACGTTCTGTCGTTGCATTCATCTCGGTGCCTCCTCGGTTGTCGGGTTCGCTGGGGAGCGTGCTCAATACAACCACGCTCCGGCTGTGCGCATGCCCGGATCGCGGCGTGTTTCGCTCAGCGCGTACGCGGCGGCGGCCGACCGGGGTGCCGTGGGGAGTGTCTGCGGCTGTGCGGCGGCTCTCGCACCTAGACTTGAAGACTGTGACCTCCGAGTATTCCGCCCATCATCTTCAGGTTCTGGAAGGACTCGAAGCGGTCCGCAAGCGCCCGGGCATGTACATCGGGTCGAACGGCTCGCCGGGTCTCATGCACTGCCTCTGGGAGATCATCGACAACTCGGTCGATGAGGCCGTCGGCGGCAACGGGTCCAGGATCGATGTCATCCTCCACGATGACGGCAGCGTCGAGGTGCGCGACCGCGGTCGCGGCGTGCCCGTCGATGTCGAGCCCCGCACCGGCCTCAGCGGCGTCGAGGTGGTCTACACCAAGCTGCACGCCGGCGGGAAGTTCGGCGGCGGATCCTACGCGGCCTCCGGTGGTCTGCACGGCGTCGGCGCATCCGTCGTGAATGCGCTCTCGGAGCGGCTCGACGTCGAGGTCGATCGCGGCGGCAAGACCTACGCGATGAGCTTCCACCGCGGAGAGCCGGGGTTCTTCAAGGACTCGGGCGCACCCCGTCCGGATGCCGAGTTCATCCCGTTCGAGGACAAGAGCGAACTCCGCGTCGTCGGCAAGGTCGCCAAGGGCGTCACCGGAACGCGAGTGCGCTACTGGGCCGACCGCCAGATCTTCACCAAGGACGCGGCGTTCCAGCTCGCCGAACTGGAGACCCGTGCGCGTCAGACGGCCTTCCTCGTCTCCGGACTGGAGATCGTCGTGCGCGACCAGCGCGCCGCCGGCGGCCAGGACGGCGGCGACGGTGTCAACGAGACGTCCTACCACTACGAAGGCGGGATCTCGGAGTTCGTCGAGTATCTCGCGACCGACGCTCCCGTCACAGACACGTGGCGTATCCAGGGCGAGGGGACGTTCACCGAGACGGTGCCCGTGCTGCAGGCGAACGGGACGATGGCCTCCCAGGAGGTCCAGCGTGACTGCCGCGTCGACATCGCGTTGCGCTGGGGTGCCGGCTACGAGACCAGCATGCGCTCCTTCGTGAACATCATCGCGACGCCGAAGGGCGGGACGCATCAGCAGGGCTTCGAGCAGGAGCTGCTGAAGGTGCTGCGCTCCCAGGTCGAGCAGAACGCGCGCCGGCTCAAGGTCGGCAACGACAAGCTCGAGAAGGACGACGTTCTCGCAGGCCTCACCGCCGTGCTCACCGTCGAGGTGCCCGAGCCGCAGTTCGAGGGCCAGACGAAGGAGGTGCTCGGCACACCCGCCGTGCGCCAGATCGTCGCGCAGGTCGTGCGCAAGGAGCTCGGTGCGCGCTTCACCTCGACCAAGCGCGACGACAAGAACCAGGCGACCCAGCTGCTCGACAAGATCGTCGCGGAGATGAAGGCGCGAGTGTCGGCCCGAGCGCACAAGGAGACGCAGCGCCGCAAGAGCGCGCTGGAGTCCTCCACGCTGCCGGCGAAGCTCGTGGACTGTCGGACGAAGGAAGTCGATCGCAGCGAGCTGTTCATCGTGGAGGGCGACTCGGCGCTCGGAACGGCCAAGAACGCGCGCAACAGCGAGTTCCAGGCACTGCTGCCGATCCGCGGCAAGATCCTCAACGTGCAGAAGGCATCCATCGGGGACATGCTGTCCAACACCGAGTGCGCCTCGATCATCCAGGTGATCGGGGCCGGCTCAGGTCGCAGCTTCGACATCGAGGCGGCGCGGTACGGCAAGGTGATCCTGATGAGCGACGCGGACGTCGACGGCGCGCACATCCGCACGCTGCTGCTGACGCTGTTCTTCCGGTACATGCGGCCGCTGATCGAAGCCGGGCGCGTGTTCGCCGCCGTGCCCCCGCTGCACCGCGTGATCGTGATGAATCCAGGGTCGAAGCCGAACGAGACGCTGTACACGTACAGCGAACAGGAACTGCACACCCTCCTGGCGAAGCTGCGCAAGCAGAACAAGCGCTGGCATGAGCCGATCCAGCGCTACAAGGGGCTGGGCGAGATGGATGCCGAGCAGCTCGCGTCCACGACCATGGATCGCTCAGGACGACTGCTCCGTCGCGTCCGCATGGAGGATGCCGAGGCCGCCGGTCGCGTGTTCGAACTGCTCATGGGCAACGAGGTCGCCCCGCGCCGCGAGTTCATCATCGAGTCCTCGGACCGGCTCTCCCGCGAGGCGATCGACGCCTGATCGCGCCGGTTCCCGGTTCTTCGGGCAGGGATGTCCTAGTTGCCGTGGGTTCACGCGCAACGGACCCGCAGCAACCCGGACGCGCCGCTGGACAGCCCGCCGGCAGACCGACGGACAGACCGCGCCGGGGCCGGAGCACCAGGGGCGCGGTCAGACGACCGGACGACCGATCGACCCGATGACGCCGTCGACGGGCTGGCCTGATCCGTCGCGCTTGGCACCGGGGACCGGAAGTGCCCGAACGGCGCCGTCGACGCCGACCGCGTAGGCCGGCTCATCGCCCACCCAGGCCACCGTCAGGCGGTCCTCGCCCTTCAGGAAGGCGTGGGCGCGCACGCCCCCGGTGGCGCGTCCCTTGGCCGGGTACTCGGAGAAGAACGAGACCTTGGCGCGACCGGGGTCGGTGCCGGGGATCATGCCCTCGGCTCCCGAGACCGTGGCGACGACGGCTTCCTCGTCCGTGGTGACCACGCCGAAGTGCAGCACCGTGGCGCCGGCTCCGAGCTTGATGCCCGCCATGCCTCCTGCCGGCGCGCCCTGTGGACGGACGGCAGAGGCCGAGAAGTGCAGCAGTTGCGCGTCGGTGGTGACGAAGACGAGCTCCGCGTCGTCGGTTGCGGATGCTGCGCCGACGACCGTGTCGCCGGGCTTGAGGCCGATGACCTCGATCTCGGGACGCACCGGAAGCGTCGACGGCACGATCCGCTTGACGGTGCCCTGCGCCGTTCCGATCGCGAACGGCGTCTCGGTGCCCAGCGGCACGAGCGCGATCACGCGCTCGGTGCGCGACGTGATGCCGAGGTAGTCGCGCAGCGGCGTTCCCGCGCCGAGCTGGACGGAACTGGCGGGCACCGACGGCAGATCGACGGGGGAGAATCGCAGCAGACGTCCCGTCGACGTCAGCGCGCCGACCTCGCCGCGGACTGTGGCCTCGACCGTGGATCCGATGGCATCGTGCTTGCTGCGCCGCGCCGGGCGGCTGATCTCCTGCCCGTCGACGACGTCGACGCGCACGGCCCGCCCGGTCGTCGACAGGGCGACCAGCGTCGGAGCATCCGCGATCTGCAGGTCGGTTTCGCCGGCCTTGGCGCGCCGGGGTGCGGCGGGCTTGGCGTTCATCAGCAGAGTGCGACGCGGGGTGCCGTAGGCGTCCGCCGCGGCATCCAGCTCCCTGGCGACCTGTGCGCGAAGGAGCACGTCGCTGCCGAGGAGCTCCTGCAATGCCGCGATCTCGGCCTTGAGGGCATCCCGCTCGGTCTCGAGCTCGATGCGCGAGAACTTCGTCAGGCGGCGCAACCGCAGTTCCAGGATGTACTCGGCCTGCGGCTCGGACAGATCGAACACCGTGCGGAGGCGACTGCGCGCCTGCTCGCTGTCGTCCGAGGAGCGGATGACCTGGATGACCTCGTCGATGTCGAGGATCGCGACGAGGAGCCCCTCCACGAGGTGCAGGCGCTCCTCGCGGCGGGCGAGGCGGTAGCGGCTGCGTCGGGTGATGACCTCGATGCGGTGGCCGACGTAGACGCTCAGCAGCTCCTTGAGGCCGAGCGTGCGCGGCTGCCCCTCCACGAGTGCGACGTTGTTGATGCTGAAGGAGTCCTCCAGCGGGGTGAGCCGGTACAGCTGCTCGAGGATCGCGTTCGGGTCGAAGCCGGTTTTGACTGTGATCGCGACCCGAAGCCCGTGATGGCGGTCCGTGAGGTCGGTGACGTCGCTGATGCCCTGCAGCTTCTTCGACTGCACGGCATCCCTGATCTTCTCGATCAGACGCTCTGGGCCCACCATGTAGGGCAGCTCGGTGACCACGATTCCGGTGCGCCGGGGACCGAGGGACTCGATCGAGACCTTGCCGCGGACCTTCAGGGCTCCTCGACCGTTCGTGTAGGCATCCTTGATGCCGTCCAGACCCATGAGGATGCCGCCGGAAGGGAAGTCGGGGCCGGGGACGAACTCCATGAGCTCTTCGGTCGTGGCCTCCGGGTTCTCCAGGAGGTACGTGGCGGCCGCGACGACCTCGATGAGGTTGTGCGGAGCCATGTTCGTCGCCATGCCGACCGCGATGCCGCTCGCCCCGTTGACCAGGAGGTTCGGGAAAGCTGCAGGCAGGACAGCCGGCTGCTGGAATTGGCCGTCGTAGTTCGGGATGAAATCGACGACGTCCTCGCCGAGATCGTCGGTGAGCGCGAGGGCGGCACCGGCGAGCCGTGCCTCGGTGTAGCGCGCCGCGGCAGGACCGTCGTCGAGCGAGCCGAAGTTCCCGTGACCGTCGACAAGCGGGAGCCGCAGCGCCCACTCCTGCGCAAGGCGGACCAGGGCGTCGTAGATGGCCGAGTCGCCGTGCGGGTGCAGCTTTCCCATCACCTCGCCGACCACGCGCGCGCTCTTCACATGTCCTCGGTCGGGGCGGAGCCCCATCTCGGCCATCTGGTACAGGATGCGGCGCTGCACCGGCTTCAGGCCATCGCGCGCGTCCGGGAGCGCGCGGGAGTAGATCACGGAGTACGCGTACTCCAGGAACGACCCCTGCATCTCGCTTTCGAGGTCGATGTCCTGGATGCGTTCCTCGACGGGTTCAGCGGACGAGGTTTTGGGCATGGCGGACCTTCGGGCGTTGCACGGGGCTGTGAAAGACTGGCTCGGATATGCCTCTCATGCTACCGTCCGAGTCCGCCGCAGCCCGGAGCATCGTCGGGGTGGCGGACGACCTGTTCGCCGCCGTCCGCGGCGAGGGCGAGACGCGCATCCGCTCCGGAGTGCTCATCGTCGTCGACGGACTCGGTGCGATCAGTCTGCGCGCGCACGCCGGGCACGCCCGCTTCATGACCGGGCACATGGCGAAACGGGATGTCGCGATGTCGGTCTTCCCGTCGACGACGGCCGCTGCGCTCACGAGCATCCTGACCGGCGCCTGGCCGGGGGAGCACGGTCTCGTCGGCTACCGGGTGCTCGATCGCGCGCGTGACCGCCTCGTGAATCAGCTCTCGGAGTGGGAGGCCGCCGGCGTCGACCCGCTCGTGTGGCAGGCCAGCCCGACCGTCTTCGAGCGGGCAGCGGATGCCGGTCATCCGAGCTTCGCGCTCGGTGTCGCGGCATACGCGCACAGCGGTTTCACGCATGCCACGCTGCGCGGGGCAGAATTCGTCTCCGTCGCCTCAGCGGCGCGGCGCATCGAGACCGCCTACGACCTCGCAGCCCGGCACGAGGGGGCGATCGTGTACTGCTATCTCGCGGACGTCGACAAGGCAGGGCACAAGCACGGGATCGCTTCCCCGGAGTGGATCGCGGCGCTCGAAGATGTGGATGCCGCGCTGTCGCGTGCCGTCCCCGAGGGTGTCGGCGTCGTCGTGACGGCGGACCACGGGATGCTGGATGTTCCCCCTCACCGGCAGAGCGTCTTCGACGAGACCAACCAGGGCATGGCGGAGGTGCGGCACTTCGGAGGTGAGCCGCGGATGGTGCACCTGTACCTGAACGACGATGCGGATCACGATCGTGCCGCCGCCCTGTGGCGGGCGGACACCGACGGCATCGCCGATGTCGCCACTCGCGCCGATGCGATCGCCGCCGGGATGTTCGGCCCGCACGTGACGGATGCCGCGGCGTCCCGCATCGGGGATCTGGTCATCGCCGCGCGCGGCAATCGGGCGCTCTACGACGGCACCGCCGCAGATCAGCGCGGCCGCGGCATGATCGGCCAGCACGGCTCGCTGACACCCGAGGAGCGCCAGGTCCCGTTGATCCGTCTGGGCGCACTCGGGCGCTGAGTACACACGGCGTGCCCCAGCGCGACCGGGTTATTCGTCGGTGCGGGCGCCGAAGACGATCTCGTCCCAGGACGGCATGGCGTTGCGTCGCCGCTTGCGGGACGAGGACTCGCCACCGCTGGGCTCCTGGTCCGGTTCCACGTCGCTGCGGTGCGCGCCGCCAGGTTCTGGCGCGTCGAACAGCGCGATCGGACTCGGTGGCGCGACATCCTCGTGCTCGTCGACGACCAGCGGTGCACTCTCGCGCTGCCCGCGTCGCCGGCGAAGCGCCTCGAGCAGATCCGCGGTCTCCGGGCTCGTGCTGGACTCGTCGGGTGCACGCTTGATCGCCGCATGCTGTGCGGCGGACGGTGCGCGATCGGCCGCAGCGGGCTCCGTGGGCTCCTGATCGGACCCTGCGACGAGCCGAGGGCCGAAGGCGCCGGAATCGAATCGGGTCTCGTCCTTGTACGGAGAGGGCTGCCGCTCGCTCTCGACGGCGCGCAGCCGGGGGATCAACCCGTCCGGAAGCGATCCCTGACGCGACAGCTGCGTGGCATCGGCGTTGAGCGGTGCCAGCGTGCTGCGGCGCGGGTCGAAGCTCCAGCGCGCGTCATGATCGACATCGTTGGCGGTGAACTCGAGCTTGATGATCCAGCCGGATTCCTCTTTCCAGCTCACCCAGCGCTCGGATTCCGCGCTGACATCGGCGAGCTTGGAGCGGATGGCCGTGCCGAACGTGGGCTGGGCATCCGGCTCGACCTCGCTGCCGATCAGCACGGGCACGGCCAGCGCCTGGCCGACGACGTGCTCGCGCTCGGCGAGCACCGGACCTTCGAAGCGCTCGACATCCGAGCGCGAGATTCCGAGAAGCTCGGCCACCTCGGCTGCCGACATCCCCGAACGGATGTGGGCCTGGATCTCGCGCGGACTCGCGGCGAGTCGGGGGGCCGCCGGCGTCGATTGTGCGCGGGCGCGTCGGATCTCGGCGCGGAGAAGGTCGTCGATGGGCAGCGCGAAGCGCTGACCGTTCTCGGTGGCGAGCACGAGGACACCGGCCTCGGTGCCCACGATCGTGACGTTTTCCATGCGAATGCCCCTCTGATGGGTGTCAGATCATGGTGTCACGCAGGTGCTCCCGATGCCGGGAATACCCTGGGCGTGCCGTGAGTTTGATCGGGTGCCACGAACCGCATTTGCGTAATCCGCTTCGGTCGTGCAAACTATGCCCGCCGATTACCCGACGGCGCCCCGCCCACTAGCACCATGAAAGTGGAGATCTACCGCATGGCAACCGACTACGACGCCCCTCGAAAGAGCGAAGACGACTCCGAGTCGATCGAAGCCCTCAAGGAGCGTGTGCCGGACAAGCTCTCCGGCTCAACCGGTGACGAGGACTCCGACAATCCGTCGAGCTTCGACCTACCTGGGGCCGACCTGTCCGATCTCGAGCTCGATGTCGTCGTGCTGCCCGCGCAGCAGGACGAGTTCACCTGCATGAACTGCTTCCTGGTGAAGCACCGCTCGCAGCTCGATCACGAGGGTCCTCACGGACCCATCTGCAAGGAATGCGCGGCCTGACCGCAGCACCCCGTACGCGCCCCCGACCGAACAGGTCCGGGGCGCGTCGTCGTTCGAACGGCAGCGTCGCTCAGTCTCCGGCGCGACGAATCGCCGCCGCGAGGCGGTCGGGTGTGCGCGTCGAGATGGTCCAGGAGGTGACCGGATCATCCGGATCGGTGTTCGGCACGATCACGATGCCGTCCACGCCTCCGCGGATGAGATGCCAGCCTGAGGCGGAGAGTCCTGGGCCTCTCGCCTGCTTCGCGTCCTCGCCGGTGAGCGCCACCGGCTCGCCGAGCCAGCGCGCGTCGATGTGCGCGCGGCCCGCGCGCAGGGTCGTGTCCCCGACCGACACGACGGGCGATGCGGCGACGAGCAGGCCGATCACAGCCAGCGCGACCGCGATGCCGATGACGAGACCGAACGCGGAGTTCAGGGGGACCAGTGTGAGCGCGATCATCGGCGCGAGGACGGCCGCGGACACCAGCAGCCAGAGGCTGGGTGCGAGGCGCTCCCGATAGCGCGGGCGGGTGGCGGGGATCGTGTTCTGCATTAGCCTCTTGGGGTGAGCGATTCCATCGACCTTCCCATTATCGCCTCCGTGGTCCCGCATTATGCGCATCCTGGCGACGCCGGTGCGGATCTCGTGGCCGCCGAAGCCGTGCACCTCGAACCGGGGGAGCGGGCGCTGGTCTCGACCGGTGTGCGCATCGCCTTGCCCGAGGGGTACGCGGCCTTCGTCGTTCCGCGCAGCGGTCTGGCCGCCAAGCACGGCATCTCGATCGTGAACGCGCCGGGGACGGTCGATGCCGGATACCGCGGTGAGATCAAAGTCAGCCTGATCAACACCGACATCCGCAGCGCGTACGATGTGGCGATCGGCGATCGCATCGCCCAGCTGATCATCATGCCCGTCACCCGCGCCGTCTTCATCCCCGTCGAGGAGCTCCCCGAGAGCGTTCGCGGGGATGGCGGCTTCGGCTCGACGGGATATCAGGCAGCCGGAGCGGCCGCCGACACCGCCCCAGGGGAGAAGTCATGACAGAGCAGAACGAGCAGCCAAGCAAGTCGGCGCCGGCGGATCGTGCCGTCGACGGTCCGTTCGACGAGACAGAGGTCAATCCGGTCCGTCCGTACATCGACCTGGGCGGCATCAAGATCCTTCCGCGCGACGGGCTGAACCTCCGCCTCGAGGTCGAGGAGCAGACCAAGCGCATCGTGGCCGTCGGTCTCGACTACGCGGACTCGTCGCTGCAGGTGCAGCCCTTCGCGGCACCGCGCTCCGGCGGACTCTGGGACGAGACGCGCGTGCAGCTCAAGGACCAGGTCCGCTCCCAGGGCGGACGCGTCGAGGAGCGCGACGGCCCACTCGGCAAAGAACTGCTCGCCGAGGTTCCCGCGACCGCTGCGGAGGGCTCAGGGCTCCGCCTGGCCCGTTTCGTCGGCGTCGACGGACCGCGCTGGTTCCTGCGCGGCGTGATCGGGGGAGCCGCGGCTTCGGATCTGGATGCCGCGGCCAAGGTCGAGGATCTCTTCCGCTCCCTCGTGGTCGTGCGCGGGGGCGCTCCGATGCCGCCCCGTGACCTCATTCCGCTCAAGATGCCGGCTTCCCCCGGCGGCGCGTGAGCGAGCGGGGTCCGCACGACGGCGGCGAGGAACCCGTCGATCGCTCCGACGCCGAACCGCGGGTCTCC
This sequence comes from Microbacterium sp. M, assembly GCF_045181065.1. GTDB lineage: Bacteria > Actinomycetota > Actinomycetes > Actinomycetales > Microbacteriaceae > Microbacterium. The sequence continues at coordinate 1,776,876 of NZ_CP173721.1, forward strand.
GATCTGCTCGGCGCCGCGCTCGGCGGTGCCGCGCGCAAGGCCGGCATCGACCCGGAGGACACCGCGAGCACGCATCGTGTCGTCTGGTCGGCGATCGGCGGCTGGCGCGGCATCCTGGAGTCGGTCCTGCCGAGCCTGGCCTTCGTCATGCTGTTCACGATCAGCCCTGAGCCGCTGATCCTGTCGCTCGGTGTCTCTGTCGGTCTCGCGGCAGTGTTCACCGCTGTCCGGCTGATCCAGAAGTCGCCGCCGTCGGCAGCGCTCGGCGGCCTCGTGGCCGCCGGAGCCGCAGCGGGTCTGGCACTGTTCACGGGACGAGGCGAGGACAACTTCGTTCCCGGGTTCCTCACGAACACGCTCTACGGCACGGCGCTCCTGGTCTCCGCGCTCGTCGGCTGGTCGCTGATCGGATTGGCGGCCGGATTCCTGATGGGCGAGGGGACCGCCTGGCGTCAGGACCGCCGCAAGAAGCGCGCGTTCTTCTGGCTCGCCATCGCATGGGCAGGGCTCTTCTTCGCACGTCTGGCCGTGCAGCTTCCGCTCTATTTCGCCGGTGATGTGACGGCGCTCGGGACGCTGAAGCTCATCATGGGTCTCCCGCTGTTCGCGCCGATGATCGCGGTGACCTGGCTCGTCGTCAGGGCGCTGTATCCGCGCGAGCCGTCGAAAGGCGATGCCGCGGACTCGTGATAGATTTATCTTGACATCAAGATAAATTGCAGGCTTTCGCGGACGACGCAAGCGGAGCAGACTGGTTAGGTCCGCCTTGCTAGCCGTCGGGGCTCGCTGGCGAGCAAGATGGAGGCGCATGTTGCCTCCATCCGAGTAGAAGGAGACGGATTCGTGTCCACGGTGAACAGCTTCGGTGCCCAGAGCACCCTGACGGTCGGCAGCACCGACTACGAGATCTTCCGCATCGACACCGTTCCCGGTTACGAGAAGCTCCCGTTCAGCCTCAAGGTCCTCCTGGAGAACCTGCTCCGCACCGAGGACGGCGCGAACGTCACCAAGGCGCAGATCGAGGCGCTCGGGTCGTGGGATGCCGCGGCGGAGCCGACCACGGAGATCCAGTTCACGCCGGCGCGCGTGGTGATGCAGGACTTCACCGGCGTGCCGTGCATCGTCGACCTCGCCACGATGCGCGAGGCCGTCACGGCGCTCGGCGGCGATGCCAACAAGATCAATCCGCTCTCGCCCGCCGAGATGGTCATCGACCACTCGGTCATCGCAGACCTGTTCGGCAGCGAGAACGCCCTCGAGCGCAACGTCGAGATCGAGTACGAGCGCAACGGCGAGCGCTACCAGTTCCTGCGCTGGGGTCAGACGGCTTTCCAGGACTTCAAGGTCGTGCCGCCCGGTACCGGAATCGTCCACCAGGTCAACATCGAGCACCTGGCCAAGGTCATCTACGACCGCCAGGTCGAGGGCGTCCTGCGGGCCTACCCCGACACGTGCGTCGGCACCGACTCGCACACGACCATGGTCAACGGACTCGGTGTGCTGGGCTGGGGCGTCGGCGGCATCGAGGCAGAGGCCGCGATGCTCGGTCAGCCCGTCTCCATGCTGATCCCTCGCGTCGTCGGCTTCAAGCTCACGGGCGAGATCCCGGCCGGGGTCACGGCGACCGATGTCGTGCTGACGATCACCGACATGCTGCGCAAGCACGGCGTGGTCGGCAAGTTCGTCGAGTTCTACGGCGCCGGCGTCGCATCCGTTCCGCTCGCTAACCGCGCGACCATCGGGAACATGTCCCCCGAGTTCGGTTCCACCGCGGCGATCTTCCCGATCGACGACGTGACGACCGAGTACCTGCGCCTGACCGGTCGCGACGAGCAGACCGTCGCTCTCGTCGAGGCGTACGCCAAGGAGCAGCACCTCTGGCACGACGCGGACAGCGAGCCGGTGTTCAGCGAGTACATGGAACTCGACCTCGGCACGGTCGTCCCCTCCATCGCGGGCCCGAAGCGCCCGCAGGACCGCATCCTGCTGTCCGATGCCAAGTCGCAGTTCGAGAAGGACATCCTCAACTACGCCTCCATTCCGGAGGACACCGTCGAGTCCGAGGGGACGTTCCCCGCGTCCGACCCCGGTTCCACGCCCGGCGTCGAGCACGATCACATCCCGACGAACGGCGTCTCGCACCAGCACGAGCACCTCGAGGCGAATCTGATGACCAGCGGTGCACCGCACGTCGCCTCCAAGCCCGTGCCCGTGACCACGCCCTCCGGTGACAAGTACCTCCTCGACAACGGTGCCGTCACACTCGCCGCGATCACCTCCTGCACCAACACCTCGAACCCGTCGGTGATGATCGCCGCAGGTCTCGTGGCACGGAAGGCGCTCGAGAAGGGCCTCAAGCAGAAGCCATGGGTCAAGACGACGCTCGGCCCCGGCTCCAAGGTCGTCACCGACTACTACGAGAAGTCGGGTCTCGACAAGGATCTCGAAGGTCTCGGCTTCTACACGGTCGGCTACGGCTGCACGATCTGCATCGGCAACTCCGGTCCGCTGATCGAAGAGGTCTCGACCGCGATCAACGACAACGACCTCGCCGTCACCGCCGTGCTCTCGGGCAACCGCAACTTCGAGGGCCGCATCAGCCCCGACGTGAAGATGAACTACCTCGCATCGCCGCCGCTGGTCATCGCGTACGCGCTGGCCGGATCCATGCACTTCGACTTCGAGAACGACGCGCTCGGCACGGGCGCGGACGGCCAGGACGTCTTCCTGAAGGACATCTGGCCGACCCCGGACGAGGTGCAGGAGATCGTGGACTCCTCGATCTCGCGCGAGCAGTTCATCAAGCAGTACGCCACCGTCTTCGACGGCGACGAGCGCTGGACGAGCCTTCCGACGCCGACCGGCCCCGTGTTCGAGTGGGACGAGAACTCGACGTATGTGCGCAAGGCGCCGTACTTCGAGGGCATGACGATGCAGCTGACGCCGGTCTCCGACATCTCGGGTGCACGCGTGCTCGCGACGCTGGGCGACTCGGTCACGACCGACCACATCAGCCCGGCCGGGAACATCAAGGCCGGCACGCCGGCCGCTCAGTACCTCACCGAGCACGGCGTCGCGCAGAAGGACTTCAACTCGTACGGCTCGCGCCGTGGCAACCACGAGGTGATGATCCGCGGCACGTTCGCGAACATCCGTCTGAAGAACCAATTGGTGCGCGCCGTCAACGACGGCGCGGAGGTGGAGGGCGGGTTCACCCGTGACTTCACACAGGCGGACGCTCCGCAGTCGTTCATCTACGACGCCAGCCAGAACTATCAGGCCGAGGGTACGCCGCTGGTCATCTTCGGCGGCAAGGAGTACGGCTCCGGCTCGTCGCGCGACTGGGCGGCCAAGGGCACCAGCCTGCTGGGCGTCAAGGCCGTCATCACGGAGAGCTTCGAGCGCATCCACCGCTCGAACCTCATCGGCATGGGCGTCGTCCCGCTGCAGTTCCCGGCGGGCGAGAGCTGGGAGTCGCTGGGCCTGGACGGCACCGAGGTCGTCTCGATCTCGGGCCTCGAGGAGCTCAACAACGGCGTCACCCCGAAGACCGTCCACGTCACCGCGGCCCCGAGCGAGCACTCGCCCGAGGGCAAGCAGCCCATCGAGTTCGACGCGGTCGTCCGCATCGACACCCCCGGTGAAGCGGACTACTACCGCAACGGCGGAATCCTGCAGTACGTGCTGCGTTCGCTGGTCTGAACCCAGGACGATTCGGAGGGTCCGGATGCTTCGGCATCCGGACCCTCCGTCGCGCGGGCACGGGGGATTCCCGGGCGGCGGCGGTAGGATCGAACAGTCATCGTCCGCCTGCGCGGGCGCATTCCGTGCACGCGACCTGGAGGTGAAGATGCCCATTCTTCCCGGCATCACGGGGCCACGGGACCTGGACCGGCTCAGCTCGAAGGAACTGGCGGCGCTGTCGGAGGAGATCCGGCAGTTCCTCGTCGAAAACGTGTCCCGCACGGGCGGTCACCTCGGCCCGAACCTCGGCGTCGTCGAGCTCACGATCGCGCTGCACCGCGTCTTCCGCTCGCCGGACGATCCGATCATCTTCGACACCGGTCACCAGTCGTACGTGCACAAGCTGCTCACCGGGCGCCAGGACTTCTCGCAGCTGAGGGTGCGCGGTGGCCTGGCGGGCTATCCGCAGCGCGGAGAGAGCTCTCATGACGTCGTCGAGTCGTCGCATGCTTCGAGCTCGCTGAGCTGGGCGGACGGCGTCTCACGCGCGCTGACGGCCACGGGCCGCGCCGACCGCCACGTCGTCGCGGTCGTCGGAGACGGCGCGCTGACCGGTGGAATGACCTGGGAAGCGCTGAACAACATCACGGACGACAACGACCGGAACCTCGTCATCGTCGTCAACGACAACGGGCGTTCCTATGCGCCGACGATCGGCGGGATGTCGCGGTACCTGAACCGGGTCCGCACGGCCGCCGCGTACAAGGATCTGCACCGCAAGTCGGATCGCTTCTTCCGCACGTTCGGAGCCTTCGGGCGCGCCGTCTTCCGCGGCGTACGCGGTGGGACGCACGGGTTCCTGTCGCGCTTCACGAACAATGCCGCGCTGTACTCCAATCTGGACATCAAATACCTCGGCCCCGTCGACGGGCACGACCTGGATGCGCTCATCGAGACGCTGGAACTGGCGAAGTCGTACGGTGCTCCTGTGATCGTGCACGCGATCACGGAGAAGGGCCGCGGCTACCAGCCGGCCCGCGACGACGAGGCAGACCAGTTCCATGCCGTGAACCGCATCGACCCCACCACCGGCGAACCGCTGTCGAGCAGCGGCACCGGGTGGACCGACGTGTTCTCGGAGGCTCTGGTATCCGCGGGCGAGCGCGACCCGAAGGTGATCGCCATGACGGCCGCGATGCTGCGTCCCACGGGGCTCGCGCCTTTCGCAGAGCGCTTCCCGGAGCGCGTCTACGACGTGGGGATCGCCGAGCAGCACGCCGTCACGGCCGCTGCGGGTCTCGCCTACGGCGGGCTGCACCCCGTCGTCGCGCTCTACGCGACCTTCATGAATCGCGCGTTCGATCAGGTCCTGATGGATGTCGGTCTGCACAAGGCCGGTGTGACGTTCGTCCTGGATCGCGCTGGTGTGACCGGCCCTGATGGCCCCAGCCACCACGGCATGTGGGACCTCGCGATGCTGCAGATCGTGCCGCATATCCGCATCGCGGCGCCGCGAGACGGCGCCCGGCTGCGCGAGGCGCTCGATGAGGCCGTGACCGTCGACGACGCGCCGACCGTGATCCGCTTCCCGAAGGGCGAGGTCGCCGTCGATCTTCCCGCCATCGAGCGGTTGCGCGACGGCGTCGATGTACTGACGCGAGGCGAATCCGAGGACGTCCTGCTGGTCGGGATCGGTCCGTTCGCCGCGCTGGCGGTGGATGTCGCGGAGCGCCTGCGCGCGCAGGGCATCGGTGCGACAGTTATCGACCCTCGGTGGGCCATCCCCGTCCAGGCGTCGGTGATCGATCTGGCGCGCAGGCACCGCCTCGTCATCACGCTCGAGGACGGCATCCGCGTCGGGGGGATCGGAACGCGGGTGCGTCAGGTGCTGCGCGAGGCCGGCATCGACACGGCGGTGGACGAACTCGGCCTGCCGGACGAGTTCATCGATCATGCATCGCGAGACCAGATCCTCGCCGATGCGGGGCTGACCGCCTCGAAGATCGCGCAGGACGTCGTGTCCCAGGTGCTCGGCACCCGGATCCCGATGGCGCGCAACGCGGGCGAGACCGGCGCGATCGATCTTCCGCTGCACGAGAAGCGCTGAAGACCGTCAGCCCAGCACGTCGTCCTCGACCAGCGCGTCGACGTCGACGCGCTCATGGCGCCTGCGACGCGGTGAGATCCCGCGGTCGCTCCGCAGCGCTGTCCGCGCGGTGAGCCACCAACCCAGCGGCACGGCGATCAGCGAGATCGCGGCGGCGAGGACGGCCAGCCCCGGGTACCCGCCGCCGAGGAGCTCAGTTCAGCGCATGCAGTGCGGCGACCGCCGCCTCGGCATCCCGATCTCCGGCGCGCAGCGCCTGCGACATCAAGTAGCCGTCGGTCAGCGCGTCTCCGGTGATCATGACCCGTACCACCTCGACGCCGCAGTCGCGCAACGCCGTCGCAGCGCACTCGGCGAGCACCAGCCGGCCGAGGTCCGCGTTCTCGGGCAGCACATCACCGGGGATGCCGCGGATGACGTCGCGCATGGCCGAGCCGACGATGTTCGCCGTGCGTTCGGTCACGTTGACGACGTCGAGTTCGAAGACCCGCAGTTCGCGCCCCGTGGCCACAGGACGCCACTCGAACGAGGCGTGCACGAGATGCTGATGACCGGCCGCGCCGGTCAGCTGACGGGCGGGCAGATCGGTGGAGCGGCAGCGCACGTCGATGAGCTTGTACCAGTAGAACATCGGGAACGCGCCGTGCGTGCCGGGCGGGAGCACGACGACCTCGCCGGCTGCACCGGGCACGCCCTTGGGCTTGCGGACGATCGGCTTGCCGTTGCGCGTGCGGATCGCCGCGAAGCCCTCATCGATGGTCACCAGGAAGAGCTTCAGCAGCGCCGGAACCACCAGCAGCACCGTGAGGACGGCAGTGCCCGTCTTCAGAAGGCTGCTCATGCCGGGAACGCTGAAGAACGAGAGGAACGTGTCCATGGCTCCACTTTCACGGATCCACGGGCGTCCGGACGCCGTTACGAGCCTGCAGGGCGAGATGTTCACCGAGCCTTCGCCCGCCGTTCGCGGATCCGCCGTCCAGTGGCCGGAAACGGCGAAGGCGGGACGATCACGAGGACCATCCCGCCTTCGGCGTCGAGCGATCAGCGCTGCGCGATGCCGCGGATCGGCGGAGTGTGGAACGTGCCGCCGAAGACCCGTTCGGATGCTCCTTCACGGTCCAGATACGGCGACGCGCCGCCGTCGATGAACGGCCAACCGGCACCCAGGATGAGGCACAGGTCGATGTCCTCGACCTCCGGGACCACGTTCTCGTCGAGCATGATCCGGATCTCCTGCGCGAGCCCGTCCTGCACTCGTCCGAGGATCGTCGCAGCGGATGCCGGCGTCGACCCCACAGCACCCTTGAGCGCCTTCTCGGCGGCCTTCGTCCAGCCGGTCACACGTCCGCTCTTGTCCTTCTCGACGACCTGTTCGAGTTCGGCGAGAGCGTGGAAGTTCTCGTTCGCGTAGAACCGGTCGGGGAAGGCGTGCACCATGGTGTCCTGGACGTGGGCCGCGACCTTCCACCCGACCAGGTCGATCAGCTGGAACGGGCCCATCGGCAGTCCGAGCGGTGCGAAGGCCTTCTCGACCTCATGCACCGGCGTTCCCTCGTACACCGCACGCGCAGCCTCGCCCATGACCTTCGCCAGGAGACGGTTCACGACGAACCCCGGAGCATCAGCGGTGAGGACCGCGTTCTTGCCGAGGCTCTTCGCGACGACGAATGCGGTGGACAGCGTCTGCTCGTTCGTCACCGGGATCTTCACAACCTCGATCAGCGGCATGACCGCGACCGGGTTGAAGAAGTGGAAGCCGACCAGGCGCTCCGGATGCTCGAGCTTCGCGCCGATCTCCTCGACGGACAGGGAGGAGGTGTTCGTCGCGAGGATGGCATCCTCGGCGACGATCTTCTCGATCTCGCCGAACACCTGCTGCTTGACACCGACCTCTTCGAAGACGGCCTCGATCACGAAGTCCGCGTCCGCGTACTCGGTCTTGTCGACGGTGCCGCGGATGAGGGCGCGCAGCTTGTTCGCCGTGTCGGCATCGACACGGCCCTTGGCCTCGAGCTTGCCGATCTCCTCGTGGATGTGCGCGACGCCCTTGTCGACCCTGGCCTGGTCGATGTCGGTGATGAGCACCGGAACCTGCAGCTTTCGGACGAACAGCAGCGCGAACTGGCTCGCCATGAGGCCCGCTCCGATGATGCCGACCTTCGTCACCTTCTTCGCCAGCGCCTTGTCCGGTGCTCCGACGGGGCGCTTGGCACGCTTCTGCACGAGGTCGAAGGCGTACATCGACGCTGCGAACTGGTCGCCGGTCACGAGGTCGGACAGGGCCTCGTCCTCACGGGCGAAGCCTTCGGCCTTCGTCCCGCTGCGTGCCTTGTCGAGCAGCTCGAGCGCCGCATAGGGCGAGCGCGGCATGGTGCCGATCTTCGACTCCAGCATCCCTCGAGCCATCTTCACCGCGATCGGCCACTTCGTGAGGCGCTCGATCTTGCCTGGCTCGTTCCTGCGCTCGACCCTGATGGCGCCGGTGAGGACGGCATCCGCCCATGCGAGCGACTTCTCGAGGTAGGTCGCCGCGGGGAAGATCGCGTCGAAGATGCCGTAGTCGAAAGCCTGCTGGGGCTTGAGCATGCGGTTCTGCTTGAGCGGGTTCGAGATGACGACCTCGAGGGCGTTCTCGATCCCGATCAGGTTCGGAAGCAGATAGGCGCCACCCCAACCGGGGATGATGCCGAGGAACACCTCGGGGAGGGCGACGGCCGCGGCCGAAGCGTCGACCGTGCGGTACGTGCTGTTCAGCGCGATCTCCAGGCCGCCGCCGAGAGCGAGCCCGTTCACGAAGGCGAAGGACGGCACACCGAGGTCGCTCAGCGACCCCAGCACCTTGTGACCGAGCTGGGCGATGAGGCGGGCGTTGTCCTTCGATCCCACCTTGCTGATGTCCGACAGGTCAGCACCGGCGGCGAGGATGTACTGCTTGCCGGTGATTCCGACCGCCTGGATCTCACCGGCGGCGGCACGGGCCTTGAGGCCGGTCAGGGTCTCGCCGAGCTCCGTGAGCGTGGCGGGACCCAGCGTGTTCGGGCGGGTGTGGTCCCTGCCGTTGTCGAGGGTGATGAGGGCGAGCACCTTGCCGGAGGCGAGGCGGATGTCGCGCACGGGGGAGTGCGTGACGACCTCGCCGTCGGTGAGCGCGAGGATCGGCGAGAAGTCGACGTCGTCGTAGTTCGTCATGCCTGTGCTCACTTCCGCTTCTTGCCGTCGTAGTACGGGTTCTCCCAGATGACCGAGCCGCCCTGCCCCAGCCCGACGCACATCGCGGTCAGGCCGTAGCGCACGTCCGGTCGCTCGGCGAACTGCGCGGCGAGCTGGATCATCAGGCGGACGCCGGATGCTGCGAGAGGGTGCCCGATCGCGATCGCACCGCCCCACTGGTTCACGCGCGGGTCGTCGTCGGCGATGCCGAAGTGGTCGAGCAGCGAGATCACCTGGATCGCGAAGGCCTCGTTCAGCTCGAACAGGCCGATGTCGGAGATGCTCAGACCGGCCTTCTTCAGCGCCTTCTCCGTCGACGGGATCGGCCCGATGCCCATGATCTCGGGCTGGACACCCGCGAACGCGAACGAGACCAGCTTCATCTTCGGGCGCAGGCCGAGTTCCTTGACCGCGCCGCCACCGGCGAGCAGCGACATGGTGGCGCCGTCGGTCAGAGGCGACGACGTGCCGGCTGTGACGCGCCCGTGCGGACGGAACGGCGTCTTCAGCGCTGCGAGATCCGCCATCGTGGTCTGCGGCCGGCGTCCCTCGTCCTCGGCCGCGAGCCCCCAGGCTCCTTCGGCATCCTTGATCGCCACCGGTACGAGGTCCGGCTGGATCTTGCCTGCGTCGTACGCCGCCTGCACCTTGTGCTGACTCAGCATCCCGAACCGGTCGGAGCGCTCCTTGGTCAAGTGCGGGAAGCGGTCGAAGATGCGCTCGGCCGTGACGCCCATGTTGAGGGCGCCGGGGTCGACCATCTTCTCGGCGACGAATCGCGGGTTGGGATCGGCGTTGCCGCCGATCGGGTGGTGCCCCATGTGCTCGACACCGCCGGCGAGGGCGAAGTCGTACATGCCGATGCCGATCGACGCCGCCATGGTCGTCACGCTCGTCATGGCGCCGGCGCACATGCGCTCGACAGCGAGGCCGGGCACCGTCTGCGGGAGACCTGCCAGGATCGCGACGGAGCGACCGAGCGTGAGGCCCTGGTCTCCGGTCTGGGACGTCGCTGCGATCGCCACGTCATCGATGCGGTCCGCCGGTACAGCGCCGTTGCGCTCCATCAGCCCGATCGTCGCCTTGACGGCGAGGTCGTCCGCGCGGGTGTTCCAGTACATGCCTTTTTCGCCGGCGCGCCCGAACGGGGTGCGCACTCCATCGACGAAGAAGACGTCCGAGATCTCGGCCACTCTGCCTCCTGGGTTTGGTATGCCTTCAGCCTAGGAGCGGCATTGAGGTGTGCGGAATCGGTTGGGTCGAACCTACGAACCCGGCTCCGCGGGCGCTTCGACGACTTGCGCGGCTTCTACAAAGGCATCCGCGATCCTCTGTGCAGTCTCCTCAATCTGCCAGTGCCGGGCTCCGAGTTCCTCGAGGGCCGCACCGATGGCTTCGGCGGTCGGCGGAGCGGGCGGCTCCCAGGTGACGCGACGCAGATGATCGGGGGTCAGGAGGTTCTCGGTCGGCATGTTCAGCTCGACGGCGCGCGCTTCGATCAGCGGACGCGCGGCCTTCAACCGGACATCGGCCTCGGGGTTGCGATCGCTCCAGGCGCGCGGTGGCGGGAGCGTGTCACTGGGGACTCGCTCCTTCGGCAGGTCGGTCGTGGCCCTGCCCTGTTCGATCGCTCCCCACCATCTGTCCAGCTGCGTGCGGCTGGCGCGTCCCGTGAAGTCCGGCAGCGACGCCAGAGCATGCTTGCTGGAGGGCGCGGCGAGGACCGCAGCAACGAGGGAGCGGTCGGGGACGAGCCGGCCGGGGGAGACATCCTGCTCCTGCGCGTACTCCTCGCGCGACTCCCACAGGGCACGTGCGACGGCCAGGCTGCGGGCGCCCCGCACGCGGTGCAGGCCGCTCAGCCGACGCCAGGGCTCCGTGCGCGGTGGCTTCGGCAGACGGGTGAGGGTCGCCGTGAACTCCTCAGCGGCGATCTCGACCTTGTCCTGTGCGATGAGCTCCTCGGCGAGGACGTCGCGGACATCGATCAGGTGCAGCACGTCGAGTGCTGCGTAGTCGAGCCAGGCATCCGGGAGGGGTCTGGTCGACCAGTCCGCCGCGGAGTGCTCCTTCTTCAGCGTGATTCCGATGGTCTCCTCGACGACGGCGGCGAGACCGACGTGGTCGTGACCGAGCAGTCGCGAGCCCAACTCCGTGTCGAACAGGGACGTCGGCTCGAGACGCAGCTCTCGCAGCGACGGCAGATCCTGGCTCGCTGCGTGCAGCACCCACTCCTCGGAGCCGATCGCGTCCTGCAGTGCGGTGAAGTCGCCGATCGCCGGCGGGTCGAACAGGAACACCCCTGCGCCGCGTCGGAACACCTGCACGAGATACGCGCGCTGCGAGTATCGGAAACCCGATGCTCGCTCGACGTCGACGGCCACGGGGCCTTCGCCGGCCGCGAGGAGCGCACACGCGCGTTCGAACTCATCCCGATCATCGATCACGGAATACTCAGTCACGGGCCGCCTTTCGAGCGCCGAACACGGCGATGTCCTCCGACCCGGGCGGAAGCCCGGCGAGCATCCCCACCAGCTCTGCCCATGCTTCCACATGGGGACGCAGTGTGCCCTCCGGGGTCCACGACGCCCGCAGCTCGATCTGCGCTCCGTCGCCTTCGGCGGCCAGCCCGCCGAAGCCCTTGGACAGTGTCTTCGTCGCGGTGCCGGATGCCGAGTGATAGACGGCATCCCTGGACTCCAGTGCGTCGACGAGCCACGACCATGTGACATCCGCGAGGAGGGGATCCGTGCCGATCTCGGGCTCGAGCGGTGCCTGCGCGAACGCGACGATGCGCCACTCGCCGGACCAGGAATCCGGAGCCAGCGGATCGTGCAGCAGGACGAAGCGCGCCGTACCGTAGATCGAGTCGCCGTGATCGTCCGGGCGGACGTCGGCTGCGAACGCGATCGCGAAGGGCGCGAGCCCCTGAGGAGACGGGATCTCGCGCACGGTGATGTCCGAGCGGAATCGCGTCTCGCGCAGTTCGGCTGCGGCGTGCTCGAAGCGCGCTCCGGCCTCGGAATGTGCGTCCACGGTGACAGGCTAGAGTCAGGAAGCGATGAAGAGTATCAGGCACGCCGTCACGGCCCTCGTCCTCACGCTGCTCGCTCTGGTCACAGCCGTGGGTATCGTCGTGCTCTCGGTCGCACGACGCGTCGTCACGCCGGCGAAGCGCGGGATGGACACCGAGATCCTCGCCGTCGACACCGGCGCGCAGACGATCGAGCTGAGCCGCACCCTCGACACCGAGCTCCCCGGCCGTTACGGCCTCTTCACGACCGGAACCCACGGCTACGTCAAGCTCGGCGCGGTGCTCAGCGCAGACAGTGCGCGGGTGCGGCGCAAACTGCTGACGCAGATCGACCCCGGTGCGCGGATCGACCGCGCCGCGGCGTTCAGCGGCTGGTACTACAGCTCGCCTCGGGAACTGCACCTGCGCTGGGAGAACGTGCTGATCGGGTCGCCGAGCGGACCGTGCCCCGCATGGTTGTTCCCCGCGGCGCCGGATGCCCCGGCATCCGATGTCTGGGTCATCCAGATCCACGGCCGCGGTGGCAATCGGGCCGAGTGCCTGCGTGCCGTTCCCGTTCTGCACTCGATGGGGATGGCGAATCTCGTGGTCTCGTACCGCAACGACGGCGAAGCTCCACGGACCCGCGGCGGCGCGTACGCGCTCGGAGCCTCGGAGTGGCGCGACATCGACAGCGCCATCGGTTACGCGCTGCGCCACGGCGCGCGCCGGATCCTGCTGATGGGCTGGTCCATGGGAGGAGCGATCGCGCTCCAGACCGCGGTGTCCTCAGGGAATCGCGGATCGATCGTGGGACTCGTCCTCGAATCGCCGGTGGTGGATTGGCGTTCGGTGCTCCGATTCCAGGCCCGTGAGCAGGGCGTTCGCGATCCGCTGCCGGAACTCGCGATGACGCTGCTGGCGTCGCCGGTCACCGCTCGCTGGGGCGGCGCGGACGATGCCATCCCGTTCGACAGGCTCGACATGCTCGCCAGGGCCGAGGAGCTCGACGTCCCGATCCTCATCCTGCACAGCGACGACGACGGCTTCGTCCCGGCGGATGCCTCGCACGCCCTGGCCGCCGCGCGTCCCGACATCGTGACCATGCCCCATTTCACGGGAGCACGGCACACCAAGCTGTGGAACTACGACCAGACGGGCTGGACACGTGCGATCACCGATTGGGTCGCGGCGCAGGAGCTCAGCGCTTCTGCCTGACCTGGTTCTTGGCACGCAGCAGCATGCCGGTCATGCCGGAGATCCGCAGCGGAGAGACGACGCGGGTGAGCCCGATCGACTGCGGATAGTCGTCGGGAATCGCCAGCACCTCGTCCGGGGTGAGACCCGTGATGCCCTGCGCCAGGATGCTGGCGAAGCCGCGTGTCGTCGGAGCCTCGGCGGGAGCGGTCGCGTGCATCGTCACCGCGTCCTCGGTCACTTCGAGGTAGATGTAGACGGGGGACTGGCACTCGGCGACGCGTTCGGTCATCTCCGGATGGGCTGCGACCTCGGCGGAGACGGCGGGCAGCTCGTTCGAGAACTCCAGCAGCAGCTGCAGGCGCTCGGACTCGTCGAGCGCCAGGAAGTCGTCGCGGAATTCGGCGAGAGTGGCGGGAACGTGCGTTGTGCTCATCCCCGCCATTCTCCCACGATCAGAGCGAACCGGGCTCGGTGCCAGTGGCGATCGGCACGCGGACCGCGCTGCCCCATTCGGTCCAGGATCCGTCGTAGTTGCGCACGTTGTCGAAGCCGAGCAGGTGCTTGAGGACGAACCACGTGTGGCTCGAACGCTCGCCGATACGGCAGTAGGCGACGACCTCGTCGCCGTCCTGAAGCCCGGCGTCGCCGCGGTAGATCGCGTCGAGTTCGGCACGGGTCCTGAAGCTGCCGTCCTCTGCCACGGCGCGTCCCCACGGCACACTCTGCGCCGTCGGGATGTGCCCGGCGCGCAGCGCGCCCTCTTCGGGGTAGGCGGGCGCGCTGGTGCGCTCTCCGCTGTACTCCTCGGGCGAACGGACATCGATCAGCGGCTTGCCGATGTGCGCCAGCACGTCGTCCTTGTAGGCGCGAAGGACCGTGTCGTCGCGCTCGACCACTGGGTAGTCGGTCGGCGTCCGCACCGTCGGCTGCGTGGTCAGCTCCCGACCCTCCGCGATCCAGCGATCGCGGCCGCCGTCGAGCAGCCGCACATCCTCGTGCCCGAACAGCGAGAACACCCACAGGGCGTAGGCAGCCCACCAGTTGTTCTTGTCGCCGTAGATGACGATCGTGTCTTCGCGGGAGATGCCTTTGCGGCTGAGCAGTCCAGCGAAGCCCGCTCCGTCGAGATAGTCGCGCACGACGGGGTCGTTGAGCTCCGTGTGCCAGTCGACCTTGACGGCGCCCGGGATGTGCCCGGTCTCGTAGAGCAGCACATCCTCGTCGGATTCCACGACGACGAGGCCTTCCGTGCCCAGGCGCTCGGCGAGCCATTCGGTCGTGACGAGTCGACCGGGTTCCGCGTACTCGGCGAACTTCTCGGACGTGGTGTCGAACTCGATGGTCACGGTGGCGCTCCTCGGGGGTGTGCGAGCGAAGGCTCTGGTGGTGGACGGCGTAGTGTTGTGCCGTCCCCTTCGACGATAGATCCATTCGGTGCGCCCGGCGCCCGATCCGTAAGACTCCGACACAGGACCTCATGACCGAATCGACGCCTCGCACCGGCACCGTGCGCCTCACCGAACGGCAGCCCGTCGTGACGGGTCCCGAGATGCTCGCCGGCCTCGTCCCGCCGCCGCAGTTCGACGATGCGACCTTCGAGAGCTATCGGGCCGACTCCGCGTACCCGTCGCAGGAATCGGCGAAGGAACTGCTGCAGCGCTTCGCGGGGCGCGGAGCACCCGCCAAACGCGGCGGATTCTTCCGCCGAGCGCCGAAAGAGGCGGAGCTGAAACCCGGCGTCTATCTCGACGGCGGCTTCGGTGTGGGAAAGACGCACCTGTTGGCCTCGATCTATCACGCCATGCCGGCGCGACGCAAATACTTCGGATCGTTCATCGAGTACACCGCACTCGTCGGTGCACTGGGATACAAGAACACGGTCGATCTGCTCCGCGGCGCCGATCTGCTCTGCATCGACGAATTCGAACTGGACGATCCGGGCGACACGATGGTGATGACGCGTCTGCTGGGCGAACTGGTCACATCGGGCACCCGACTGGCCGCGACGTCGAACACGCCGCCGAACGCGCTGGGGGAGGGGCGATTCGCCGCGCAGGACTTCCTGCGCGAGATCCATCAGATGTCGGACAGCTTCCAGACGCTGCGCATCGACGGCGTCGACTTCCGTCAGCGTTCCATCGACGGCCACGCCGTCGTACTGGACGAGGCGGCGTACGCCGCACGTGTGGATGCCGCAGTGGCAGCCGGAGCGGCATCCGACGACGGATTCGACGAACTCATCCAGCACCTCGCCCGAGTGCACCCGTCGCGATACATCCGGCTGATCGACGGGATCGACCTCGTCGGGCTGCGTGGCGTGCGCGAGCTCACCGATCAGTCCGAGGCGCTGCGGTTCGTCGCATTCGTCGATCGCGTGTACGACGCGCAAATCCCGATCGCGGCGACGGGCCGGGCGCTGGACACGGCGTTCTCGGACGAGATGCTGGCCGGCGGCTACCGCAAGAAGTACCTGCGCGCCACCTCCCGGCTGAACGCGCTGACGCATTCTGCGTGAGCGCGAAGCTCGACGTAACGTGATGTTCACAGACCGAGGCCGGGTGTAACCAGGCGGAAACAAACCCCACGCATTTCCGAAATCGGGCCTCGTCACACTGAAGCTCTCAATTACTTCGGATGTGAGGTTTTCCTATGGATGCTCCCGGCAACATCTCGTGGGGTATTACCGCGACGGCGCTGGTCCTGCTGATGACGCCAGGCGTCGCCTTCTTCTACGGCGGGCTCGTGAAGGCCAAGAGCGTCGTCAGCATGATGATGATGAGCTTCGGCTCGATCGGTCTCGTCGCCGTGCTGTGGATTCTCTACGGCTTCTCGATGAGCGCTGTCGCGTCACCGACCGACTTCGCCGGCAACCCGTTCGCCGACTTCGGCCTCGGTTCGCTCGCCTCCGGTGAAGGTTCGAACGTCGCCCTCATCGGTGTGGCGTACGGAGCGACCTTCGCGATCATCACCGTCGCACTGATCTCCGGCGCGATCGCGGATCGCGCCAAGTTCGGCAGCTGGCTGATCTTCGCCGGCGTCTTCGCCACCGTCGGCTACTTCCCGATCGCCGCATGGGTCTGGGGCGGCGGCTGGGTGATGAACCTCGGCACGACGCTGTTCGGTGAGGACAGCGGCATCGCCGTCATCGACTACGCCGGTGGAACCGCTGTGCACATCAACGCAGGTGCCGCGGCTCTGGCTCTGGCGATCGTCCTCGGAAAGCGCATCGGCTTCCAGAAGGGCATCCTCAAGCCGCACAACGTGCCGCTGACCCTGCTGGGTGCCGCACTGCTGTGGTTCGGCTGGTTCGGCTTCAACGCCGGCGCCGAGTGGCTCGCGGAGGACATGGGCGGCGTCGGCCTGATCGGTCTGAACACACTGGGCGCCACGGCTGCGGCGATCCTGGGCTGGATCCTGATCGAGCGCATCAAGGACGGCAAGGCCACGTCGGTCGGCGCCGCCTCCGGTGCTGTCGCCGGTCTCGTCGCAATCACCCCGGCCTGCGCCAACCTGACGCCCGGCTGGTCGCTGCTGCTCGGCGCGCTCGCCGGCATCCTCTGCGCGTTGGCCGTCGAGCTGAAGTTCCGCCTCGGCTTCGACGACTCGCTGGACGTTGTGGGCATCCACCTCGTCGGAGGCCTCTTCGGCACGCTGTACCTCGGCTTCTTCGCCACCGGCACCGGCCTGTTCGTCGGTGGCGACGCCCGCCAGCTCGCCGTGCAGACGATCGCCGCGCTCGGCGTCCTGATCTACTCGTTCATCGTTGCCTTCATCATCGGATTCGCGATCGAGAAGACCGTCGGATTCCGCATCACGAACGAGGACGAGATCGCCGGTGTCGACTCGGTCGTGCACGGCGAGGAGGGCTACGCGCTCGTCGACGCCTGAAGCGCCGATAGGGTGACGGGGTGAGTTCGACCAAGAGCCTCTTCGCCCAGATCGTCGGTTTGCTGGTCAATGCGCTGACCAGCAGGACGTCCCGGAACCCTGACAGGGGGCCGGGACGTCCTGCTGTCCCCGAGTCGTCACCGGGGGAGGAACTCGGAAGCGCGACGATCCGCATCGATCCGCTCGGCGTCGATCGACTGCGCGTCGAGTACACCCCGGAGCGCGATGGAGCCCCGGATGCCGGGGAGATCATCTGGACCTGGGTGCCGTACGAGGAGAACGACGGACGCGGCAAGGACCGGCCGGTGCTCGTGATCGGTCGGCAGTCGGACGCCCGCGTGTATGCGGTGCGGATGACGAGCAAGCCGCACGATGGCCACCGCGACTACCTGTCGATCGGCTCGGGGGCCTGGGACGGCGCAGGACGCGAATCCTGGGTTGACATCGAAGAGCTGTACAGCGTGCACGAGTCGGGGATGCGGCGGGAAGCGGCGATCCTGGACCGCGCACGTTATGACCGCGTCGCACAGGCGCTCGTGCGCCGCTACGGGTGGCGCACGAGCTGAAGCGCCGAGTCAGCGCTGGGCGGGAGCCAGGCGCTCGGCCAGGTGCGGGAAGGCCTGGACCACCATGTCGACGAGTTCGTCCAGCGGCCGGGTGAGAGGGTCGGTCGCCGGGATGCCGAGGTCGAGCTCGATCTCGTCGATCGCCGATCCGAGTTCCGCGTCCGTGAGGTTCTCATGGTTGACGGTCACGCCGATGACTCTCGTCGCGGCGAACGCCTCGATCAGCGCCGCCTCCGACGCGACTGTCGGCATCGCGACCATCGGGAAGTCGCCGAGCATCCGACGCCCAGGTGCATGCTGCACGATCACGCCCGCCGGGCGGCTGCCACGAAGGATGTGGGCCGAGGTGAGGTAGGCGGGATGGCTGAGTGCGCCCTGTCCCTCGACGATGATGACATCCGGGTCCTCGCCCTCGAACGCCAGGACGACCTGATTCTCGACCTCGCCGGAGCAGAACTGGGGCACGAGCGCATCGAGGGCCACGCCGTAGCGTCCGCCCTGGATGATCGTGGTCTGCCCTGTGCCGACCATGACCGCATGGATGCCGCGGGCGTTGAGCGCCTGCACGAGCAGCGTCGACGTGGTGCGCTTGCCGATCGCGCCGTCGGTTCCGAGGACGGCGATGCGAGGGCACGTCACATCGAAGATGCGACCGGAGAACAGGTGCAGATCCTTCTTGTCGCGCGGCCGGCGCACGTCGGTGATCGTGACGCCGGCGACCAGGCTCGCGGCGGCGAACTCCGCGTCGTCGTTGAGGAACTCGTGCAGACCGTTGATGATGTGCATGCCGCGCGCGATGCCGTCCAGGAGCACGACGCGCTGCGTCGGGGACAACAGGCCGTCAGCCGGCGCGAGTCCGCAGATCAGGTAGTCAGGGACGCGATCGGCATGCGCGACGGCCTGAGCGAGTGTGCCCAGGACGGGGATCCCATTGCGGATGCCGTCCAGGACCGTGCCCGCGTCGAGGCCGGCGTGGCGGCTGTCGATGACGCTGAGGATGTCGTACTTCTCCGAGTGACGGACGAGTCCGTTGGCGGTCTTGCCGTCCTGCTCGCCGAACTGACCTTCGCAATACACGACGGCAGTGCTGCCGACGGGAAGTGCGATGGGCGCGGCCCAGTCATGCGCGGACGGGTCGACGGAAGAAGGAAGGTGCGGGGTGGACATGGGTCTCCTCGTGCTCACACAGAGGAGGCGACGGAGAACGAAATGACCGAGTGGGCCCGTTGGTCGACAAGAAGTCTTCCCTGATGCCGACAAGATGCCGGCTCGTCGACAGTAGCACCGCACCCTGGGAGCCGCCCCGGCCTGCGCCCTCCGGCGACGGGCTACTGGTCCGTGCGCGAAAGAGCAACCCCCTGCCCGCTGGAACCGCCTGGTCATACGTTCGGCGCAGACGAAAGGGTGCCGGATGGATGGCGACAGGACAGGCGAGTCCGCTCGGACGAAAGGGCGAGCCCGCAACGTCCGGGAACTGGGCTGCACGGTCGATGATGTGTTCGCGGTCCTTGCGGATGGCTGGATCTATCCGTCCTGGGTCGTCGGCGCCTCGAGGATGCGCGACGTGGAGGCCGGCTGGCCCGGCCGCGATGCACGGCTTCATCACTCCTTCGGCGTCTGGCCGGTCCTGATCGACGACACGACCGTGTGCCTCGACTGGGACCCGCCTCGGCGTGCGCTGCTGCGTGCGCGCGGCTGGCCGATCGGCGAGGCCGAGGTGCTGATCGAGGCCCGACCGCGTGGCGCCGGATGCGTGGTGCGCATTCAGGAGCGACCCGTGCGTGGGCCCGCCGCGTTGCTGCCGGCGGCATGGTCGGCAGCATTGCTGCGCTGGAGGAACGCCGAGACCCTGCACCGCCTCGCCTATCTGGCCGAGGGCGGCGCCGGCGGGCGCTGGATCGGATATGACGGAAAGGAAGGCGCGGACATGACGGACGACATGACGCACGAGGAGAAACGACGGGACCAGCTGACGAGTGCGCCCGATGCGACCGAGGAGGACGCAGAGGCCCGCGTCGTGGTCTCCGAGGGCGAGGGCGTCACGCGGGTGGACATCGCGCCGGACGCTGCGGTGCGGCCGGGTCCAGGGCCTGGGATGCCCGAGGCCGAGAACCGGGAAGACGACTGATTCAGGGATGCAGCGGGCACCTGCCTGCACCGCCGGAGGCGCGAACGCGGACGCCGGAGGAGGGCATGGTCGGCAGGCGGCGACGGTTCACTCCGAGGCCCGTCTCGAGAATCGTCACACGCGGGTCGCTCAGGGCTGAGACCGCAGCGGCGAGTCCGGACACCGCGAGCTTCTCACCGGGGCGGCGGTGGCCCTCTGCGACGGAGCCGCCGCCGTGCGGGATGAAGGCCTCGACCTCCTCGTAGTCGGGCCGCTCGAGGAAGCGCTCCGGCGCGAAAGCTGCCGCGTCGGACCAGGACGACTCGTCGAGGTCCGTTCCGAGGACGTCGAGCACGACACGTCCTCCTGCTGCGACAGACTGGCCGTCGAGCTCGACGTCGGCGATGGCTCGACCGGGAAGCATCGGGACGAACAGCGCCGTGCGGCGAACCTCCTGCGCGAATGCGGTTGCGAGTGGGCCCCCGACGAGAGTGCCGCGCTCGGAGACCTCTGCGGCGATCCGCTCTCGCCATTCCGGACGGTCATGCAGTCGCCGACCGGCGAACGCGGCGAAGCGCGCGACCGCGATCATCGGTCGGATGCTGTTCTGGAGCTCGATTCCCGCCAGTCGCGCAGGCAGCAGGCGACCTTCAGCATCCCGATGGCGGGCCCAGATCGCCAGCGCCTGGTCCTCTGCCGGGTCGAGCGTGCCGTCGCGAGCAGCCTCGATCAGCTGCTGGGAGTGCCGGTCGGACCACCAGCGATTCACGAGCGCCTTGAGATGCACCGGCGAATAAGGGGCGCCGAAACCGTCGACGATCTGCGCCAGGCGCGCCGCCCAGCGCGTGCGTGCCGCGGCGGTACCCGGCAGCCCCGCCCAGGCCATGGCGGCCCGTCCGTACGCGCCGACGGCCGCTTCGTACGCCGAGCGTCGCCGACCACCGATCCAGGAGGACAGTTCGGTACACCATTCGCCCTCCAGCAGCGGCTCGAGTCGGGTGACCTGGGCATCCTCGTAGGCGGCGGCGACGAAAGCCGCCTTGCGATGGCGGTGCTGCGCACCGTCCAGGCTGTGGACCGAACCGTGACCGAAGAGCGTCTCCTGCACGACCGCCGGCATCGCTCCGTGCCGAGCGATCAGCGTCTCGTCGTAGAAGACCCGCACGCCCTCGGCGCCGCGCAGGAGCAGGGTGTCGTCGCCGAGCAGCCGCATGGGCGCCGCACGGGAACCGGGGGACACCCGATCCCAGACCCGCTCGGCGAAGTCATAACCGCGAAGCAGCAGGAAGGGGGAGTCGTCGCTGAAAGGGTTCCACATGCCGCCAGAGTGACACGGCGCCTCCCCGAGATGCAGGGGGAGGCGCCGAATCGGAGTGTGTGGTAGACGAGGTCAGTCCTCGAAGGAGCGACGGATCTCCTCTTCCTCGCCGGAGACGAGGTTGCTGGCGATGAGGGATCCGGCCAGTCCGTGGAACCGCTCGGCGAGCCGGTCGCGGTCGCTGTCATGGTTGACGACGAACAGCGCCGAGGTGCCAGGCACGACGGCCTTTCCGATCGTGTCGAGCTGTTCCTTGGTGATGCCGACGGCATCCATCTTCTTGGTGAGCACGCCGATCGCGGCGCCGGCGGCGGCGCCGATCAGAGGCAGGAAGAACAGAGCGCCGATCAGCACGCCGAGCAGAGCGCCCCAGCCCGCGCTGCGGAGCTCGTCGCGGTGCTCGTACTTGACCTTCGGCCGATCCGCTCCCGGCTCCCATTCGATGACGGCGTAGTCCTCGATGCGGATCAGTCCTTCGCCGGCCGCCTCACGCAGGACGGCGGTCGCCTTGTCGGCTCCGTCGACGCTCTCGAACTTCCACGCGGTGAATGTGGTCACGATATTCCCTTCGTCGGGTGTGTGCTCTCGCGACCCATTATGTCGGGAGCCGGCGCCGAACTCCTCATGTCAGACACGGGCGAGCAGCGATTCCCGTACCTGGCGGCGGAGCACCTTGCCGATCAGCGACCGGGGGAGGTCGTCGACGGCGACGATGCGGCGGGGCACCTTGTAGGGGGTGAGTCGAGTGCGACAGAAGTCTCGCAGCGCATCCACGTCCAGCGCCGCACCCTGGCGCAGCACGACGGCGGCGGCGACTTCCTCGCCGCCGCTTGACCTGGGCAGACCGACGACAGCGGCGGCCACGATGTCGGGGTGCGCGTCGAGCGCATCCTCGACCTCGCTGGGGGACACGTTGAACCCGCCCGTGATGATGAGCTCCTTGAGGCGATCCACGATGGTCACGAAGCCGTCCGCCGACACCTCGGCGATGTCTCCTGTTCTGAGCCACCCGTTCGGCAGCAGGGCATCTGCGGTATCGCCCGGACGGCCCCAATAGCCCTGGAACACCTGCGGACCCCGGATGAGCAGTTCGCCTCGCTCGCCGATCGGCCGGTCGATGCGGGAATCGTCGGGATCGACGATGCGGATCTCGGTGCTCGGGAACGGCACGCCGACAGTCCCCGGGCGTCTCGTGTTCCCCATCGGATTCCCCAGTGCGACCGGAGAGGATTCGGTCATGCCGTAGCCCTCGACGAGAAGGCCGCCGGTCGCCTCCTCCCAGCGCTGTACCGTGGCCAGCGGGAGACTCATCGCGCCCGATATCGCGAACCTGACCGACGAGAGATCGATCGTCCCGCGGGTGGCAGCACGGGCGAGAGCGTCGTAGATCGGCGGTACGGCGGGAAGGAAGGTCGGCGGCGCCGAACTTGCCGCTTCGGTGACCAGGCCGAGGTCGAAGGCCGGGAACAGGACGAGCCGTGCGCCGATGCTCATCGCGAAGGTCAGGCACAGTGTCATCCCATAGGCGTGGAACAGCGGCAGAACGGCGTAGAACGTCTCCTCGCCGTCGACGAGCCCCGGTACCCATGCGCGCCCCTGCATCGCGTTGGCGCGCAGGTTCGCGTGGCTGAGGATCGCGCCCTTCGGAACGCCGGTGGTCCCGCTGGTGTATTGCAGAAGCGCCGTGTCGCGCAGGGCCGGCCCCGCGACGCGTCGCGACAGACGGCGGTGCGAGACGAGCTTCTGCCAGGGGACGAGATGCCGCGCTTTCGGGGTGCTCGTCAGTCTCGCACGGGCGGCGCGCGCCTTCGCCAGGGGCAGACGAAGAGCGAGGCGCTTCGAGAACGGCATCGCTGCAGTGATGTCCACACTGACGATGTGCTCGACTGCGAGGTCAGAGGGAAAACCGGCGACCATGTCGACGGCCTTGTCCCACACGACCGCGACCCGCGCGCCGTGGTCCTCGAACTGGTGCCTCAGCTCCCGTGGCGTATAGATCGGATTGTGCTCGACCACGATCGCACCGAGGCGAAGGGCGGCATAGAAGGCGATGACGTGCTGCGGACAGTTGGGCAGCACAAGGGCGACCCTGTCGCCTTTGGCGACGCCGAGTCGACGCATCCCCTCGGCCGCGCGCTCGATCTGCTCGCCGAGGTCCCGGTAACTCGTTTCCGCGCCGAAGAAATCGAGGGCGGGACGCTTCCCGAAGGCCTTCACGCTCGCCGCCATCATCTCGGGCAGGGTCTGCGTCGGCTCCGCGATCTCCGCGGGGACACCGTCCGCATAGGAGCCGAGCCAGGGTCGGGATTCGAGTGGATGGACCGTCATGGTTCCATCCTGCCGGGAACCTCGTCGCCTGTCAGCGGCCTCGCGCCCGGAGATACTGAAGGCGGACCCTGCGCGTCGGCAGGTGGCCCAGACTGTAACGAGACGCGGGAAGGAGCGCCGATGTCGGAGAGCACCCGTGCTGAACGCCCGCTCGGGCGGACTCTGCTGGTCGGATACGGAAAGCTCGCACGTCGGCTCGCGCCGGGGCTGCTCCGGCACGCCGACGGCGTGCTCGCCTTGAGCCGCGGCGCGGCGGAGCTTCCCATTGGAGTCGAGGCCGTCATGGCGGACGTGTTGTGTCCGCTCGACCGGCTCCCGGCGGTCGATACGATGCTCGTCACATTGCCGCCCGGCGGGTCGAGCGGGAGCTATCGGCTCGCGCTCACGAACCTGGCCGTCGCATTGCCGAACCCACCGGCTCGCACGGTCTTCGTCTCGTCCACTGGCGTGTTCGAAGGGGCCGGTCCGGATCGGATCCTGACCGAGGACGATCAGCCTGAGGCGGTCTCGGTTCGCTCGGAGGGCTTGATCGACGGCGAACGCGCCGCTGTCGAACTGTTCGGCGCGACCATCCTGCGACCGGCCGGAATCTACGGCCCTGGTCGTGACTTCATGCTGCGTCGAGTCCGGGCTCAGACGCCGGCGGATCACGCACGGTGGACGAATCGCATCCACCAGGACGACCTTGTGGACACGCTCGCGGCGTTGCTCCGCGTATCGGATGCGCCTTCCCTGCTCCACGCCGTCGACCGGCACCCTGCGCCGCTCGGGGAGGTCCTCGCCTACGTCGCAGCGCTGCTGGGGGTACAGACGCCGCTCGACGATGGCGTAGGGCGGGCGAGCGGACACATCCTCGACGGTTCGCGACTCCACGACTGGATCGGCGAGCTGCGGCATCCGTCCTACGAGTCCGGATACGCCGAAATGATTCGTCGCGACGGGTGACCAGTGCGGCGGGCGATGCCGGACTCGAACCGATGGCATCTTCCGAGTGAATGACGAGCGCAGCATGACGCTGCGTGATGTCGAGCGTTGGGGCCTATCGAGCAGTAGATGCCCGAGCACGCGCGCACGCTGCGCCATGACGTCCGGTGACGGTCAATTGCGTAGCGTGCGCAAAGGCGGGAGACGTTGCATGACCTCGACGATCGAGACGGGTCTTCACAGCGGAAGATGGCTGGCACCCCCACCGCGCCCGGGTGTGAACGGAGTCCCCCACAAACTGGGGGTGATGGTTTCGCGCGACGAGGCGTATCGTTCGCACTAGAGCGCGACGCCGGGACTCTGGGGGAACCGCAAAGTCGCTCTACGCGGGGGGCTCTTGCCTCGTGGTTCATATGATGCCCGCTAAGCGAGAGCCTTCCAGTCGTTCAATCTGCATGAAGGTGCGTCCGTCGTCCCACGGGTCCCCCAGCCCTCGGCGGGCGCACCGTTGATGTCGGAACCCACGCATCGCAGGACCCGGGGGACCGGTCGGGTCGTTGGGCGATGACGACCCGTCGCCCGAGGACTTCGATTCATGGGGCGCGTGAGCCGGTCCGCCCCACGTTTGCCTCACGATGACGAGAGGGAACGAAGAAGCCCCATCAGGATTCTCTTCCTGACGGGGCTTTGCTTATGTGGGCGATGCCGGACTCGAACCGACGACCTCTTCCGTGTGAAGGAAGCGCGCTACCAACTGCGCCAATCGCCCAAGACCCTGAGGGGTCGACAACCGATACTACCGGACGCTGTGAGGCCGTCTTGACCATTTCTGGAGACACACCCGAGATCCCGGCTCGGTTTGGCACCGCGCAAATCGTCGGCTATTGTTTTACAAGTGCCCGGTCAGCCGGAACACAACGCGGATGTAGCGCAGTTGGTAGCGCACAACCTTGCCAAGGTTGGGGTCGCGAGTTCGAGTCTCGTCATCCGCTCGAGTGCAGGGACTCTTCCGGGAGTTTCGGCATGTGGGTTCGAATCCACCTCCTGGTGGCGTGGCCGAGAGGCTAGGCACCGGCCTGCAAAGCCGTTTACACGGGTTCGAATCCCGTCGCCACCTCTCTGCCTAACTGAATAGCCCCAACGGGCGCGATTGGCGCAGCGGTAGCGCGCTTCCCTGACACGGAAGAGGTCACTGGTTCGATCCCAGTATCGCGCACAGTCAAAACCCCCGGAGTTCCGGGGGTTTTTTCGTTTCAAGGGGCCGTTTCGGAGGGCGTGCACGTTCCATGCACGTCCCAGTCCGCGGCTGTGCGGTCGAATCGCGAGGGGCTGGTCTAGTCGATTGGCTGGAGCATTTAGGGCCGCCCTGCATGCCTCGGGGAGGCTTCTTTGGCACGCGGAACGTTACGCCTTCGTTGCTCGGCGACACGCCGAAGCGCAAGTTGATGACAGGTGGTCCTCGGGGATCGATTCCTGGGCGATCGGAAGTTGCCCTGCTCGCCGCCTCACCGGTCGTGCGGGTACCCGGAACACGTCACAGCGAGGGGTTGGGTCACGCTGAACTCGTCCCTCGGGGTCCAGGACGAAGGTCCCGCGGGCCGCTGTCGGTCGGCCCTTGCGTGCCTTCGGCGACCTTTTTGGCGTGATTGTGCCCGGTTTGCCCGGTGTTGCCCACCCAGGGTGGGCAACGAAAACCCTTGAAATCACGGGGCTAGATCGGGATTGGCCGGTTTGCCCAGTAGTAGTGGTACTACATGAGAGAAAAAAGTAAGTAAGTAGTAATAGGGGACCCCCAGAGAACACACACTCTTCCCCCTTATGGATACACCCCCAGCACCGGGCAAGGTGGGCAACTGCCATTGTTCTGGCGTCTGACCAGGTATTTCTTTGAAACTCAGGGTGGGCAACACCTGGGCAGGTCACCTTCCCGACGAGCGGCGACCGGTACGCGATCCCAGTCGAGAGTGAGAAACGCGAGCGATCCGCGGCCTGGCCACGCCTGCCAGGCACGGTGGGCAGACCTTCCGCAGCTCGCGATCGCGCTGCTGACCGAGGTCGATACTCGGACCAGCGGGTCGCCCCGCACGGTACTCGGCCAGTGACACGGACGTGAACGATTGTCGCCATAGCGGATGCCAAGCCGCTGCGTACCTTCGTGAGAGGCATCTGTTGCCCTGCGGGCGGGACGGTTGCGTCCGGGGCCTGCGCCCGTCGCTCGCCGTCGGATCGGACTGCTGGGGTGAAGTGCCGCCGACTTGTGAGGAGGGGTGTCAACGCATCGATGGTGCGCGGCGGGTGTGATCCTCGAGCGGCATCCCTGCGCGGCAGCGCCGAAGTGGCATAGGACGCGGCGGTGATTCGATGGGTGACCGGCGCGGCGCTGGCCTCCAGCAACGTGCTCGGCGTTGGGGTGCGCGCGGGGGTCGCCGGAAGATTTGCACGCAGAGCGCGGTAGCCCCCCTTGTGGGTCGGGATGCCGCAACCGCGCCAAGGGCAGGATCTGCCGCGCGCTCTCGCCGCTCACGATGTCACCTGCGCGATCGTCGGCAATCGTCGCCACCCGGACGGACCTGGCGTCGGCGTCCGCGACAACCCCATCGATCGCGCGGTCCGACCCGCGGCGAGTCGTCAAGCGTCCCGGGCTCGTCGAAACCGCGCCGCTGTGTGGGTAAGTGTGCGATGCTCGCCGCGCCTGAGGGTGGCAAGGGCGGCGCTGAAGAGACGGTGGGCTGTGCGTGTAGGTCATGCTCGGCCGCGTTCGCCTCTGGCGGCCTGCGCCCCGAGAACGCCGAAGGAGTACGCCGTTCATGGCTTCCGTGCGGGCCGTTGCCTGCAGGATCAGCGTTCCGTCACCCTTCGTTGGCCCCGTAGTCGATCCTGCTGGGCGCATCGCGGGCCGGGCGCGGCCGCGTCGAACACGCGGTCGTTCTCGTTCACGCTCTCGGTTGCGGAGCGCCCGCCCGCCCTGCTCGGCTGCGTCGGAGGGCCCCTCGGCACCTCCCGAAGAGCCTAGGGCGGCTGCTCTCGAGCCCGATACGCCGGATCTGGCCGGATTGTGCCCGGTTTGCCCGGTGTTGCCCACCCAGGGTGGGCAACGAAAACCCTTGAAATCACGGGGCTAGATCGGGATTGGCCGGTTTGCCCAGTAGTAGTGGTACTACATGAGAGAAAAAAGTAAGTAAGTAGTAATAGGGGACCCCCAGAGAACACACACTCTTCCCCCTTATGGATACACCCCCAGCACCGGGCAAGGTGGGCAACTGCCCCAAAAACACCTTCTGAACGGGTGTTTTCTTGAATTTTGGGGTGGGCAGCGGGTGGGCAGCGTCACCAGCCGCCACTCAGCGTATGGCGCGCGATCCCAGTCGAGAGTAAGGAATACGGGCGAAACCCGGCCTGGCCGCGCCTGCCAGGCGCGGTGGGCATACCTCTCAGAGCACGCCATCTCGGCCGTCGAGCAACCCGACGCTCCGGCCGGGATCTCACTCTGGCCTGTCGGCCACGACCGGTGGACACCGGAGAGGGTCATTACGCAGAGCAGGGGCCGATTGATCGGTCTGGGAGGCGGCGCGCATAGTGGGCTGCGGATGTGCCGCAGGGTAGATCGCGAGAGGGATGCCCGGCATCCATGGAATACCCGGCCGTGAGTGGCCAACGCGATGTGCCGCAGGGTAGGTCGCGAGAGGGATGCCTAGCATCCATGCAACACCCACAGATGCACCGCAGAGACCGTACGAGCGCCGTATCGTGCACGATTCGCCAAAGGTACGCGCCACACGGAATCGCCCCGCATCGAACAACTGAACAGAACACCACCACAGCATGAGCGAACCGCTCATGCTCACACATCGCCGCAGGTCACAGTCACGCACCCAGACCGCCGCGGCGACACACGCACGACCATGACAATTCCACAGAGTTACGCTCGGCCCCGGGCAGACGTGACTACCGGCTCCGGGTCACGACGCACAGACTGTACGTGCGTTTCCCGTGGTGCGCCGTGCGCGGGGGATCCGTTGTCGGCGGTGAGTCCTGCACAGGCTGGTGGCAGTGCCCCCGTCGCCGCGCATCGCTGGGAGCGAGACGGGGTTCTCTTGGGCGGCGATTCGCTCATTGTCGGCGGCGCATGGTTCTATCGTCGACCAGAATGCGACCGAAGGAGACGA
The DNA here is from genome assembly GCF_045181065.1 of Microbacterium sp. M. Classification (GTDB taxonomy): domain Bacteria; phylum Actinomycetota; class Actinomycetes; order Actinomycetales; family Microbacteriaceae; genus Microbacterium. Next base: position 1,805,387 of record NZ_CP173721.1, read on the forward strand.
CCGTGACCCTGCCAATCATGTTGGAGGCTGCCCCCGTGGCTATCGCGGGGGATTGGCATGGCTCGGCCGCGTGGGCGACGGCGATGCTGCGGGCCATCCGTGACGCGCACCCGGAGGTCGCGACGGTGCTGCATCTGGGCGATTTCTGGTCGAGCACGGCCATGCTTGTCGCGGTGGACCGGGCCTGTGCTGAGAACGGGATTGAGCGGGTGTTGGTCACGCTCGGCAACCACGAGCTTTGGGCCACGCTCACTCCGATGCTCGACGCCCAACCCGGGGAGCCGATCCGGCTATCGCAGCGCGTCTTCGCCCTCCCACGCCCGTACCGATTCTGGATCGGGGAAACCTCCGTGCTGAGCCTAGGAGGTGCGGCATCTGTTGACCGAGGATGGCGGGTTCCGGGCAAGGAATGGTGGGCCGACGAGCGCATCACGGACGCCATGGTCGAGGAAGCCATCGCCGGCGGACCGGTCGATGCGATGCTCACCCACGAAAGCCCCGCCGGAAGCCCCGTCCCCGCAGTTCGCCGCGTCCTCCGCACCAACCCGCTCGGCTTCACCCGCCAGGCCCGGGATGAGTCACGAGACAGCCGCATTCAGGTCTCGAGGGTTTGGGCTGCGGTGCAGCCGGCCACCCTGTTTCACGGGCACATGCACATCCTTGGCGGTGGCCGGATGGATGATGGGCGGCGAGTGATCTCGCTCGGGTGTGACGGTCAGGCCGGGAACGTCGTGATCTGGGATCCGGTGGCAGACACACTCGACTACGTCGGCATGTAGGGCTCGGATCGGGCGTATGCCTCGTTGAAGTCGTGGATGATCTCCGCGGACAGCGTTGCTCGTGACACCGCGCATAGAGGCAGTAACGGGCCGCGCATCCGATGCAGCCCCCAACGAAAGCACTCTTCATGTCATTTCTAAGCACGCTCACCGCCAGCATCCCGGGCCTCCTGGTCTCGAGCATCCCGCAGGTCTCCTCCGACGGCCGGCACGCATGGGTCCGCTTCCACGGAGAGCTCGGCAACCGCGTCACCGACGACGGTGACCTCATCCTCGACCTCGTCGACCTCCAACGCACAGACGACCTGCTCGCCGAAGGCATCCTCGACCATTGGGCACAGGTGAACCAGTTCTCCCTCTCGGGCATCAACCGCACCGGCGCATTCCTTCTGCTATATCAGAAGACGCTCCACAAGCTCCTTGGCCAGATGGGGGCGGACGACCCTGAACTCGACTCGGTGCGCGCCATCCTTGACGGCGAGGAAAGCGCTGCGGACAACTTCCGGGTCCGAATCGACGCGGCTTTCGCCATTTCCGTTCTAACCGACGCCTGGGACGGACCCTTCGACGACGAATACGACTTCCTTCACGCCATCGACCGCCGCCTCGCCCCCGATGCGATGACTCGCTCATGCGACTGACACACGGCCCAGCGGCTCAACGCCTCGTGGGCGCCAGTCAGCCCAGATGAGGCGGCTCCGTGAGCACGAGCAGCACCGACGCTTGGTGCGCGGGAACGATGACTCGCTCGTTCCGGAGCGCACTACGAGGCGCGCGAATTCGGGCTCGAGGAAGTCGGCTCGCGGAGGTCAGGCTGTCTCGCGTGTCGTGCGCGAGACAGCCTGAGAGTCTCGAGAGCTAGGGCGTCCTCGCCTGGCCAACCTGTGTGAACTTCGGGAAGAGGCGGTCGCCTGCCTGATGCATGGCCTGCGCGACCTCGAGACCTCGCGCGGCGACGTGCACGGTGATGGCCGGTCCGTCACTTGCGTCACGGGGCGCGGGTGACGAGTCCGTCGAGCTTCGGCCGATCCAGTGCCTTCGTGATCTGCGAGCGGGGCGCTCCCATTTTTTCGGCGAGTGCGGCGGATCGCTCGATGCCCGAGGACTGGAGCGCCTGCAGTCCCCGGGGTGCTACGACGTCCAGGTCAGGCCCGCCTCTGTGAGGGCGCGCGGGAACCGAAGGTGGCTGGCGACGGGGAGTAGCCCATGGATCGCTTCGATTCGGAGCCGAATGCCAGGCGCGGGCTGCTGGCGATACCTCACCGCCATGGGCACGGCCATGACGGTGTGGCTCAGCCGCGACTACCTCCGGCCCAACGTGCATAGCAGCCCCCGCCACCTTTCGAGGCTAGCGGGCGCTGCTGCTTGCTGACGGAGCCTGTCGAGAGGTGCATTGCGCAACGACGGACTTGTACCGTGCCTGACTCAGGTCGCTGAGATCAGCGCTTCGAGAGCTGTGGTGGCGAGTGCGACTTGCCACCACAGCGTTGGGGTGGAGTCCGTCGTCGAGCAGGAATGCGGCAGTGTCGCCTGGGGCGGCGAAGGCATCCGCTGTTGCGGTCGTGCGGTTCGGGAACGTTCGGCGAATGATGCTGACTTTCCGAGCGAGATCTTCGGATTGAATGATTTATCGCCGCAGGGATGACTCCCCGGCGGCGCTGGGTTGGCGACGCCCGCTGTTGCGCGGGGACATAGGCTCCGTTACAGTTATACCGACCGAGTGCTCGGTCTGTAGAAAGTCTCAAAGAGGAGCATCATGATCGACGAAACCGCTGTCGGTGACTCAAACCATCCCCCTACGTTCGCCGCACCCACCGTGCGTGCGAGGCCCGCAGTGGTCACCACTATGGTGCTCGCTCGTTTGGGTCTCATGCTCCCTCTGTCGACGGTCATCTCCGCTGCGCTCGTGTTGAAGCTGCAGTCCCTGATGCCGCAGGAGGAGGTCGTCGGCACCCTTGGTCTGATCACCTCCATTGGCGCGCTCTCCGCCTTGTTCTTCGACCCGGTGTTCGGTCGCATTAGTGATCGGACGATGAGTCGGTTCGGCAGACGCCGCCCCTGGATGATTATGGGAATGGTAGGTCTCCTGGTCGCGATGCTGATCATGGCTGTGGCCCCCACCGCCGTGATCGTCGGTGCCGGGTGGGTCATCGCGCAGATCACGGCCAACGCCGCGATCGCCGCCCACACCGCATCCATCGCCGATCAACTCCCTTCTTCCCAGCGCGGGAAGGTCGCGGGGGCGATCGGCATCGCCCAGCAGGCGGCTACGTTGGGTGCGGCTTACGCCGCACAATTCTTCGCCACGGAGCTGCTGCTTCTCTTCCTCGTGCCAGGCGTGATCGGATTCATCCTGGTACTCATATACGCGGTCGTGCTGCCTGACAGGCCTCGCCCGTTCCCCGCGCGCTCCGGTGGCGGCATCGGGACCGTGCTGAAGACGTTCTGGGTCAACCCGATCAAGAATCCCGACTTCGGACTTGCCTGGTGGTCACGCTTCCTCGTCGTGCTGGCCAACTTCATGTTCATCACTTTCCGTCTGCTGTGGATCCAGCACGAGATGGGGCTCGAGCCTGCTGAAGCGGTGAAGATCATGGCGACGGGCGTTCTGGTCTTCACCATCGCCCTGGTCGTCAGCGGCCAGATCGCCGGATGGTTGTCGGACAAGCTCGGGCGTCGAAAGGTCTTCATCATCGTCTCCGCGCTCATCTTCGCCGCCGGAACGATTCTGCTCACTCAAACGACTGACCCCACTATGTTTTTCGTCGCGGAAGTGATCATCGGTGTCGGGTTCGGAGCCTACGTGGCCGTCGACCTCGCCCTGGTGCTGGATGTGCTGCCCGATCCCGAAGAGACGGCGAAGGATCTCGGCGTCTTCAACATCGCCATGGCAGGTCCTCAGGTGGTGGCTCCGGCGCTGGCCGCATGGATCGTGGGATGGAGCAGCGGCACCAACTACGACATCATGCTGATGATCGCCGGTGCTATCGCCGTCGTCGGTGCCCTGCTGATTATTCCTGTTCGAAGTGTGAGGTGATCCGATGAGATTCCATGGTGACGAAAACACGGGAGCCGTTGGGCGTGAGGTGTTCATCGACGACTTTCTCCGAAGGCTGAGCCTAGAAGCGAAGGTGCGTCTGCTCTCCGGTGCGGACAATTTCTCGCTGCACGCCGACGACTCGATCGGCCTCGACAGTCTCGTGCTCTCCGACGGCCCGACGGGCGTCAGAGGCGAGATCGTCGTCGGCGGGCGCGAGAGCTGCCTTCTGCCCAATGCGAGCCTCCTAGCGCAGACCTGGAACCGCGATGCGCTCACCGAAGCGGGTCAGATCCTCGCTGAAGAGGCGGAGGCACAACGCACGCACGTCGTACTGGGCCCGACCATCAACTTGCACAGATCGCCACTCGGCGGCAGGCTCTTCGAAGCGTTCAGCGAGGATCCACTGCTGACCGGTCACCTTGCCAGCTCGTACATCACTGCACTTCAGGCGCGGGGCATCGGTGCGAGCGCAAAACACTTCCTGGGAAACGAGTCCGAGACCGAGCGCACGACGGTCGACATCCAGATGACGGCGAAGACCCTGAGAGAGGTGTACCTCGCACCTTTCGAGATTGCGGTCACGGATTCGAATCCCTGGACGGTGATGGCCGCATACAACAGCGTCAACGGCGTGCCGTCCACCGAGCATCACGAACTCATCACGCGGGTACTGAAAGACGAGTGGGGCTACGACGGCGTCGTTATGTCGGACTGGTACGCGACCAAGACGGTCGTGGAGAGCGCCGCCGCAGGGCTCGACCTCGTCATGCCCGGCCCTGCTACGCCCTGGACCGCGACGCTCCTCGAGGAGGTGCGCGCGGGAACCGTGTCGGAAGAGGACATCGACGATCATGTTCGGCGTCTTCTGCTGCTCGCGCAGCGCGTCGGCGGGCTCGCCATCAGCCGCAGCTGGCCCGAAGGCATCGCGGCGCCCGCGAGCGAGACGCGACGTGAGCAACTCCGGCGCCTCGCCGCCAGCGGCATGGTGGTGCTCAAAAACGTCGACGAAACCCTCCCGCTCCACGAGGACGCGTCGTACGCACTCATCGGACGCCATGCGACCGACACGATCGGTCAGGGTGGCGGGTCGGCGCAGGTGCGCGCGCCGCATGTGGTGTCGATCGTCGACGGTCTGACATCGCGACTCGGTGCGGAGCACGTAGCTTTCACCGACGGCGTTGAGACCCGGAAGACTCTGCCCACTGTGCGTCCCGCCCTCGTGCGCGATCCGGAAACGGGAGAGCACGGCATCCGAGTGCGGATCTTCGACGACGCGGGGGAGCTGCTGCACAGTCGCCATCTCGAGGTTGCGGAGCTCGAAGACAGCCAGATCGGCTGGTTGGAAGGCGCCGCCCGTATCGAGCTGAGCGCGACCATCGATGTTCGGGAGGGGCGAATGGTGCAGCTCGGCACCCGCGGACCTGGAAATTGGCGTCTGGTCACCGACGGCCACGACGGCAGCTACCGTGTCGACTATCACCCTGGCCCTGGCGGAGGGTTCTTCCGCCCCAAGAGCCACGCAACCGCCGTGCGCGTGGAGCCAGGGCAACTCGTCACTGCCTCTGTGGAGAGGGAGGAGATGCCGCGCATCCTCGGTCTGGTCGTCAGCGAGGCCGTGCGATCGTCGGCCTCGGCGATCTCTGGTGCCTCCGCGGCCGCTCGAACCGTCGACGTGGCGATCGTCGTCGTGGGCTTCACCCCCGATCAGGAGACGGAGGGTGAAGACAAGACCACGCTGTCGCTTCCGGGCGATCAGGATGCCCTCGTTGCTGCGGTCGCGAACGTCGCCAGGCGCACGGTCGTCGTGGTGAACGCCGCGACACCCGTGCTCATGCCCTGGCTCGACGATGTCGAAGCGGTCCTGTTCACCGGACTCCCCGGGCAGGAGGCAGGAGACGCCGTCGCGGCCGCGCTCCTGGGCGATGTCCTGCCGGAGGGACGCTTGGTCACCACCTTCCCCGGCGGGAACCACCGCGGTCCAGCATGGAGCACGACGCCACGGCGGGGCGCCCTGGAATATGCCGAGGGGACGTCGCTCGGTCACCGAGGCTGGTTCGAGAGCGGCGAGAAGCCCGCATTCTGGTTCGGTCACGGGCTGGGCCTCACCACCTGGGAATACTCCGACGCGCAGATCGCGCGCTCGCCTGATGGCCGCATCGACGCCGTCGAGGTCTCGGTGCGCAACAGCGGAGAGCATGCCGGGCGTGAGACCGTGCAGATCTACTTCGATCCTGAGGGTGACGAGCCGATCCGTCTCATCGGCTGGGGTCAATCCGATGCGATGCCGGGGGAGCGGGTCCGGGTGCATGTCGCCTGCGACCATCGGATGCAGCGCAGCTGGGATCAGGATGCTGACGCGTGGATACCGCTGCAGACGGGAACGATCCTGATCGGTCGAGGTCTCGGAGACGTGCGCGTTACGATTCCTTGAGGCCGAGCTGACAGCGCACACTCCATCAGCTGGTCGTCGATCCAGATCGAGAGAGGCATCCTTGTCCTTCCCCCCGAGATACTCCCCTGAAACACGTAAGCGCCGTATGAGGCGATCCGCTGCCGAGACGCAGCAGCAGATCGTCGGCACAGCCGTGGAGCAGATCGCCGACGTCGGCTTCCACAAGATGTCGATCGCGGATGTCGCTGCGGCCAGTGGAATATCTCAGTCCGGACTGCTTCATCACTTCCCGTCGAAAGTAGCGCTGCTGGGAGCGATTCTGGAGCAGCGCGAGCAAGACGACAATGCTTTCCTGTTCGGCGACGGCACTGTTCCGCTCGGTTGGGAGGCGTTCGAGGCTCTCATCCCGCTCGCTGCCCGCAATTCGACCCGCCCGGAATGGGTGGGCGTCTTCGTCCGAGTCTCTGCTGAGGCCACCGAGCCCGACCACCCGGCGCATGAGTGGCTCCGAGGACACTATGCGAGCACACGCGCCTGGCTGGGCGACGCCGTGGAGCAGGGGAAGGAATCAGGGGCGATCCGCGAGGATGCCCCCACTGAGTTGCTGGTGGGCAACACGATCGCGGTGCTCGACGGCATTCAGCAGCAGTGGTTGGTAGACCGGAGCATCGACATGGTGAGCCAGGTCGCTGCGCACGTCGCGGCGCTCCGCACGTGTTGGGAAGCGTCGGCTCCGCCGTCTTAGCGGGACTCCGGCAGCCCTGCTACGCCCAGAGCACCTGCGCCACGGTGACGGCGGCGACGATCAGGATCATGACGGCGAACGCCCTCTGTAGGAATGCGTTGCTCACGCGTTTCGCGAGAAGCGCGGTGAGGAAGGACGCCACCATCGCAGGGATCGCGAAAGCGATGATCAACCCCCAGTCGGGGGTCGACATCCCTGCATGGGCGACGACGCCTGCGAGCGAGTTGATCGTGGCGATGACGAGGGACGTGCCGATGGCCAGTCGCATCGACATTCCGAGGAAGAAGATCAGAGCGGGAACTGTGATGAATCCGCCTCCGATGCCGAGCAGACCGGTTAGGAAACCCACGAGAAGCCCGACTGCGATTCCCTTCAATGCCCACAGCTTCGGTCGACGATCGACGCCTTCTATACGTGGCCGTCCGCGCAGCATCTGTACCCCGGACGCCACCATGAGGACGGCGAAGGTAAGAAGCAGCGCATCGTCCGAGATGAGTGCGCCGACGAGTGTGCCGCCGAACGCCGCCACTACGCCGGCTCCGGCGACGGGCAGCACCATTCGCCAGTCGACACCGCCGCGCAGACGCGGGACCAGAGCCGCGAGTGGGCCTACCGCTCCCAAGACGAGTGACGTGGAGACAGCCGAGGAAACGGGGATACCCACCAGGTACACCAAGGCGGGAACTGTCAGAATTCCGCCTCCGGCACCCAGAAGACCGGTGAGCCCACCGATCGTCAATCCGAGAACGACGATGACAATCAGCAAACCGACACCTCCTCCTCGGCCGTTCGTCACGACGGCCGGTGCGGCATCGTCGCGGCGCCCGTCGGAACGAATCTACTATACCGACCGAGTGCACGGTCTGTAAAATTGCACGTCGATGGGCGAACGCTAACTAGTGCCTCCCTTCATCGTCCTCTGCGGGCGATGAAGGCGCTCGGTGCCATGCCGAAATGCTGTCGGAAAGCGCGCGAGAAGGTGTCGGTATCGGTGAAGCCAGCATCGAAGGCGGCCGCGCGGGGCGGTGTACCCCGGCCAAGCAGCCGGGCCGCATAGCGCAACCGCTCTGCTCGGATCATGCGCGCCGGCGACATGCCCTCACGGGCGAGGATGCTCTGCAGCGTCCGTAGGGACACATGGTTCATCTCGGCGACGAGCGATGGCGTCAGTGCAGGGTCCCGGAACCCGCGCGAGATCTGGCCGCGGATATCGTCGACCGATGGGAGAGCTCGTACCGGTGATCCGGCGGTGGCGAACCCCAGTCCCGATGAGTCGAAGGAGAGGAGCTTGTACCGGGAGCGAGGGAGGCCGGACACTGTCCAGGTCACGGGGATCGGGCGTCCGCATCGATCCATGAAGGTCTCTCGCCCGCGGGGGCGGCGGCGATCTGGCACTGTGCGGACGATCGGGCACTCATGCGCGGGGTACCGCGTTCCATCCTCGCGAAGGGCATGCAGCGCCTCGTGGCTGGCTCGACCCAAGAGCTCTCGTCGGTCGGCGTACCCGAGAATGGCTGTCGCGGCACTGTTGATCTCGTCGATACCCCCCTGCGCATCGATGACCAGGAGCGGGTGGGGCACCGCATCGAGCACGGCGCTGGTCCAAGGGTCGTGTGCTGCGGTCATCGTTCACCCATGCAGTGAACGGTAGGGGCAGGGCTTTGCCCGATTGCGTCACGCGTGTGACCGTCGTGTTACAGAACCGACGAAATGCGAAGAAATGAACGCCGTGCGCATTCTTCCTTTGCCGAGATCAACCTCGATGATGTGATCGATCCACACACCAGACATGGCGCAAGCCGAGGGAAGGACCAGACCATGGGATACAACACATCGATGCAGAAGGCGACTTTCGCAGACATCCCGGCTGACAAACACGGACTCATCTCCAAGCGCACCGCGACGCTGGACGGTGTCGAGGTGACGCAGGTGACCTTCGACATCGGGGCGAAGTGGTCGAACGACCTCAAGGGATACGCGGGCACGGACGACTGCGTCCTGCCGCACGTCGCGCTGGTGACCGCGGGCACGCTCGCTGTCGAAATGTCTGACGGCGAGAGTGAGGAGTTCTCCGCCGGAGACGTCATGCTCCTTCCCCCGGGTCACGACGCCTGGAGCGTGGGCGACGTCGCGTGCACCTTCGTCGAGTTCTCGCGCGGCAACGACTACTACGCGGGCGGATCCGCAGAGTGATCAGCAAGGAAGATGCCGGCTGCATCGTCGATGAGCGCCGGCGCAAGCAACGGCTCTCCTGGAAGGACCTCGCCGGACACCTCGACCGTTCACCGGTATGGATCGCCGCCGCTGCGCTGGGGATGCATCCGATCCCGGAACGCGAGGCAGAACAGCTGAGAGACGCGCTGGGGCTGGAAGACGAGATCGTCGACGCACTCGTGCGGCAGCCCACGAGGTCCCCGAGTCGCGATATCTCCAACGATCCGACCATCTACCGGTTCCACGAGCTGGTTCAGGTGTACGGACGGGCTCTCAAATCGCTCATCCACGACGAGTTCGGCGATGGGATCATGAGCGCGATCAACTGTAGCGTCAACCTCGAACGGGCTCCGCATCCCGACGGAGACCGTGTCGTCGTCACGATCGACGGGAAGTTCCTGCCCTACGCATGGACATCATCGGCATAGCACGACCCGCAGAGGCCGTAGCGCGGTGACCTGCGGTCTCGCGAATCACCTTTCGGGCGCGTTCGGCAGCATTCGTCGCAGAACGCGTTTCACCAGTATCTCGATCGTGTCTGCATATGTCGGAGCCGCCGTCTCTCGCGGGCGATCTCGCAGCATCAGTCGGGACTGACCATGCTGGGGTTTGTTCGCGGCGTGTCGATGGACGTCTGTCCGCGCTCCACGACTTTGAGACTGCAGGCAGTGCCTATGGACCCTCGGCATCGGAGAGGCCGACGGGCGCGTTCGGTTCGGCTCCGATTGCTGGTTCTAGACCTGTTGCTCCCTACGCAGTCAGGAGCGGGCGGAGCGGGGTGAACAAGCAATGCCCATTCGCTGCGCACCATTAGTGCACTTGATGTAACTGATGCAGTGTATGCATTAATTGGTAGATGACGATCATTGTGCATGGCGCTACTGGCGCTCAAGGTTCCCCTGTTCTTGCTGCTCTGCGTGCTGCAGGGCACAGTCCGACGGCTGCGGTTCGAGACACGGCAAATGTGGCGGGGGCGGCGGTCTCCATCGATAACGCTTCTGTCGATTCGCTCGTGCGGGCCTATACGGGTGCTGACGCGGTGTTCGTGCACCTGCCGCTCGCCAGTCCCGACCGGCAGGGCTCTTACGCGCGGGTGATCGGGGAAGCCGTCGCGATGGCTCGCCCCGGCCGAGTCGTGTTCTCGACAAGCGGTTATCCCACTGTGCTCCCCGACGGGGCGTTGACGGCGCATGGCGTGTTGGCGGAGTCTCTGGCAGCGTCCGGTATCTCGTATGCGGTCATCGCGCCCCGCATCTTCCTGGAGAATCTCCTGCTTCCCGTCACGCTCGGCCCGGCGCGTGAAAACGGAACGCTGCGCTACCCGATCCGCGATGACTACCCGGTGTCGTGGGTCTCGCATCTCGATATGGCTGATATCGCGGTCGCGCTGCTGACGGACGACTCCGTGACGGGTGTCGTTACTGCGGGGGCGCTTCCTCCGCTGTTCGGTGACATTCTCGCGGAGGGTTTTGCCCTGTACTTCGGTAAGCCTGTTGTGTTCGAGGCGCAGGAGCCCGAGGCGTACGGCGAACTGATTATCCCCATGTTTGGTGCGGATGCGGCACGGCCCGTGGTGGACTCGTACCACTTCCGGTGGACCCAGCCCGGAGAAGTGATCGACGAGGAGCGCTCGGCGCAGAAGCTCCTCGGAATCACTCCGCGCACCGTTGAAGCCTGGTTGCGCGACCTCGCCGTCTGATCGCGCTCTAGGACAGGTGACCGTATTGCCACTACGTGTTGTCGAGTTATTTCGAATCGCAATTGAATAGACAGCGGCGGGCCATGGTCGTCACCAGGGCCCGCCGTTGTCATCGTTGTGCGATCCATCGCGCTCACCGCGCTGCAACTCGTGATCATGCCGGTGTTCAAACTGATGTTCAGCGGAACCACGCTCGTCGACGTCGACTTCCAGGCCGTCCCCGTGGGCGATGTCTTCGTCTTCGACTACACGGCCGGCGCCCTGCCCGAGGGCTGAGGTGGGCTCGCGTCCTTCCTCGCCGTGCAGATCACGCTGCTCATCGCGACCGTGATCAATTTCTTCCTGCAGCGCAACGTCACCTCCAAGTCCAACACCAACGTGTGGCGCGCGGCCGCCTGGTACACCGTGGCCTACGTCGTGCTCACCTTCGGCGCCGCGGCCCTCCAGGCCCTCTACAAGACGCCGATCTACGAGCTGCTGATGATTACGTGGCGGATGGGCGCCACCGGTGAGGCGGTCGCCGACGTCGTCACGATGCTCATCAACGCGCTCATTTCGTGCGCCGTGTTCTTCCCGATCTTCAAGATCATCTTCCGGCGCGAGGTCGTCGTCGTGGACTCTCATCGTGCGATAGCTTCGGAGCTATCTGGACTCCAGAAAAGGTGGCCAAGATCGGGCTGGCAGTATTGCATCGACAAGGATGAGAGAACGTAGAAGTGCAGGACACCTTTCAATCCCAACGGCTCTTGCTTACCCGCGCATGATGCCTGATAGAGATGATCATGAAACCACGCCAGGAGATACCGCGAGGGTAGTCGCCGATGCAGAGTTTCTTCTCAAGCGCGGGCGGCGTCTACTCGCAGCAGAAACGATGTTGATAGCGGGCGATCCCAATGTAGGTGTCGTCTTGGCGGGCGAGCATCTTGCGCGGTGGTTTGCGGCCAGAAGAAGCGTACTCGCCTGGATGTTCACACGAAGCAAGGTGCGTTGAGCGCCGCGGGAGTACCTGGAGATATCGTCCCAAGATTTGCAGACTCGCGTGGCGTTCGGCTGCCTTGCGTCAATGACGATCTTCCCAAGTGAGGCGACGAGGGAAGAGCGAGTAATTGTGCAGTTGGGCTCTCGGGGGCACAGGTCGCTGCGGTGCTGGCGGGTGTCTGTCGGTTGCGAGCGAAGATAGGACGGCTGAGGGCGATGCGTCGATAATTCATGTGATGAATGAGATCGGAGTCGCGGAGGCTGCGCTACCGGGCAGCATCGTCGTCGCAACATTGGTGTCGCCGTCTGGGGCACTCTTCGGCGCGATCGGCGGCAGTTTCCTCCGACACGACTGAAAGCCGAAACGTCCCCGTTCCCGGCGTTCGCGCCCATAGGCGGCCCTCCGCCTGCTCCTGGTCGCAATATCCTCCGATCTGACCCTGTTCCTGATCGCCGTCGCGATCACCGGGGCCGGGATCGATACGTGCGCTTCGCCGTCGACCTCGCCCTAGTCGCGGGCATCCTCTCCGGTTGCTATCTCGGCGACGACGCCGTATCTCTCACCACTGGCGGCCGCGACTACTGCCGGGGGAGTCAAGAGTGAGCGGAGAGCCAGGCCAGATGGTCGGCAGAGGCCTCCCGATTCATGATCGGCCTCGATCGCGTCAACGAGTCCTCGTCGTAGGCGGCGCGGGCCGACTCGACCTCGACGATGTGGTTCTCTGCCCATCGGCCGAGCGCTGTGAGCGGCTCTCGCAGCGTCTGCCCGAGGGGTGTGAGCTCGTACTCGACCCGTGGGGGCATCTGGTCGTAGGCGGTGCGGGAGACGATCCCGTCGCGCTCGAGGTCGCGCAGCGTCTCGGCGAGGACCTTCCCGCTGATCCCGTCCACGGCCTTCCGGATCTCCCCGAACCGCAGGCGGCCCTCGCTTAGCGCGATCAGCGTCATCGCGGTCCACTTGTTCGCGATCCGCGCCAGCGAGGTGCGCGAGGGACACGTCGCGACCATCACGTTCCACGGCGGCTGCTCGTCCATGTCTCCCCTTCGCACCAGTTACGTTGAGGTAACAGGTTACAGATCGTTACCATCAGTGTATCCACGATCCGCACGATGAAGGAGATCCCATGACCGAGAACCAGACCGCCCCCGCCGATGTCGCGGCTACCTACTTCGATGCCCTTGGCGGCGGCGACGTCCCCACCGCCATGGCCCAGCTGAGCCCGGAGGTGGTGTGGCACCAGCCCGGGGCCAACCAGTTCTCCGGGGACCACGTCGGCGTCGAGGGCGTCGGCGCGCTGCTCGGCGGGATGATGGAGGCCAGCGAAGGCAGCTTCCAGCTCGCCGTGACCGGCCCTGCGATGGTCAACGGCGAACTCGTCGCCGTCCCCGTCCGCTTCACCGGCACGCGCTCCGGCGCATCGATGGACATGGCGGGCGTGGACCTGCTGACCGTCCGCGACGGCAAGATCGTCGCCGTGCACCTGTTCTCCGAGGACAGCGCGGCGGAGGACGTCTTCTGGGGCCGCGGCTGATCGCGCCCGGCTGACGAGAGAGCAGCCCCGCGACCTCATGGTCGCGGGGCTGCTCTCTCGTTTCGCGCGACCCGTCCCGGGCGCGTCACTCACCACCCGAGCGAAATGACCACCGATCAACGATGGTCAGTCGCCTCGCTACTGCCGTACGAGCTCTGTGGTCGCCTCGATGCCGGCGTTCAGCGATCGCTTCACGGTGCACAGCTTGTCGATGACCCGTGCCGCGCTCGAGACCAGCTTGTCGTGGTCGCCGGGATCGAGCTCCTTGGAGTCCACCGCGATCTTCGTGACGAGCTTCTCCACCCGGTTCTGCTCCGCGTCGTAGACCGCGCCGACGGTCGTGACCGCATCGAAGTCCTCGCCGAGTCGGCTCACCAGCTGGGCCTCGGCGGAGAGGGACGCGCAGCCGGCCAGCGCGGCCTGCAGCAGCTCTACGGGCGAGAACGCGCCGGCTGCACCGGGCATGCCGATCTGCAGCTCGGCACCGGCGCTGTTGCGAACGGTGTAGGTGCCGGCTGCGGTGCGCTGAGCGACGAGCTCGGGAATGGGTGCATGTCCTGCCATGATCAGTATCTCCTTGTTCAGACGGCGCTGCGGCCCTGGGCGGCGGACGTCGGCAGGTCGCTCTTGGTCAGCGCCTCGCCGGCCTGCAGCGCGGCGGTCCACTGTGCGGTGTCGACGACAGCGGCCCAGTTCGAGTGCAGGAGCGTCATGAGGGTCTCGTGGACCTGCTGGGCGGAGGCGCGTCCGGCCTCGTTGGCCAGATCGACCGCGCCGGTCGCGTCGGAGAGTACCTCGACGGCGAAGCCCAGCGGCTCGGCGGCGGCCGCGGAGGCGATCACGCAGTTGTTGGTCATGTAGCCGACCAGGGTGATGGTGTCGACGCCCTGCCCGCGCAGCCAGTCCTCGAGATCGGTGTCGGCGAAGACGCTCGAGAACTGCTTGGTCACGCGGTGCGAGGCGCGCTCCTCGTGCGCGGCGACCACGGGGTGGTTGTCCCAGGTCGGCGATCCGGCGGCGAAGACCGGGGCCTCGGCGGGCAGCTCGTGCTGCACCAGCACGACGGGGATCTCGGCCCGTTCGGCGGCCTGGACCGCGTCATCGATGCGGGCGATCGAGGCGTCGCGGTCGGGGTGCTGGACCGGGAGGAGTCCCTCGAAGTACTCCTGCTGGGCGTCGATGACGACGAGGGCGCGGCGGGGTGCGGTCATGGTTCTCTCCTGGAAGTGATGAAGGGGGCTCTGGCGTGGCTGATTGACGGTCACGCAAAGACAGACCGACCGGTCTGCCTGCCTCCTCAGGGTAGACCGCTCGGTCTGGTATGGTCAAACTATGACGACCGGGCACGACCTCGCAGTGCAGAGCGGGCCGTCCGCGCACGAGCGGATCCTCGATGCCGCCACGCGGCTCTTCTCTGAGCACGGGGTCCGCGCGGTGGGCGTGGCCCGGGTGATCTCGGAGGCCGGGGTGGCCAAAGCCACCCTGTACGCGCACTTCCCGTCGAAGGGCGACCTCGTGCAGGCCTATCTGGCCCGCCAGGCCGATCGCGCGGAGCGGGAGATCGACGCACTCGAACAAGAGGGCGTCGGAGGAGTGCCGCTGATCCGGGCGGTCTTCGACCTGGCGGCAAGAGCGGCAGCTCAGGATGGCTATGCGGGGTGCTGCTTCATCGCGGCAACGGCTGAGCACCTCGAGGACGCGGCCGGGGTCGCCCAGGTGCTGGCCGATCAGCGCGCCTCGCTGCGGGGCAGGTTCGTGCGCTGTCTCGACGACGACGATCCGCACCGCCGGGACCGGACGGCCCGGCAGCTCGTGGCGCTCCTCGACGGCGCGAAAGTGGCCTCGCTCGAGGACGGGGCCGCCGCCTTCGACGCTGTGGTGCCGCTGATCGACGTCCTGGTGGCTCCCTCCCAGACCAGGGCTGTCGGGGGACGAGCTCAGTCCTGATCGCGCAGCTGCTCGGGGCCTAGAGCAGTGCCGTGAACGTGGCCAGAACGTCGCGACCAGCCCGCCGTCCCGTGCTCTTCGTCGTGGCCGGGGTCTGCACGATCGTGGGTGCTCTGGCGGTCCTGAAGGTCGAAGGCGTGCGATGGCCCCGCGTCCGGTCCCGCTTGTGCCGGACGCACCCCGAACCACCATGGAAGCAACCGATCGAGAAGGAGAAGCAATGCACGACCATAACGAGGAAGCGAAGTTCATGGCGGACATCAAGGACGCTGCGCCGGAGATGGTCTCGGCCTTCTTCGGCTTCGACAAGGCCGTCTTCAAGAAGGACACCGGGAACCTCGGCCTCGCCACCCGCGAACTGATCGCAGTCGGGGTCGCAGTGACCACCCAGTGCCCGTTCTGCATCGAGGACCACGCGAAGCGTGCGA
The DNA here is from genome assembly GCF_045181065.1 of Microbacterium sp. M. Lineage (GTDB taxonomy): Bacteria > Actinomycetota > Actinomycetes > Actinomycetales > Microbacteriaceae > Microbacterium. Next base: position 1,821,141 of record NZ_CP173721.1, read on the forward strand.
TCAAGGCCGGCGCGTCCAAGGCCGACGTCGCCGAGGCCGTCATGGTCGCCGCCGCCCTCCGCGCCGGGGGAGGAGTCACCCACGGCTGGAAGGCCATGAAGGCCATCGCCGAGGACGAGTGACCTGCCCTCGACCTCATCCAGGCGGACGGCAGGACGGAGCTCCTCACGCTGCGCCCTGCCGTCAGCTTCGTCGTCTCAGGCCAGTTGCAGGAAGAGCTTCTCGAGCTCGTCAGCTGAAAGGGCCTGATCGTCGTCGGGGTCGCTCAGGCATTCCTTGAGCGCGGTCGAGATCACGAGGAACCCCGCGCGGTCGAGCGCCTTGGACACGGCGGCGAGCTGCTGGACGACGTCTCGGCAGGGCGCGCCGGTCTCTACGGCGGCAGTGACCGCCGTCAGCTGTCCCTGCGCCCTTCGGAGGCGGTTGACGATCTTGCGCTGGGCGGCCTCGTCGTGGGCCGGCGAGGAGATGAGGTCTACCATGGCTGTCCTTCTTCCGTCGTCGAGTTGACTCCCACGATACCCCAGGGAGTATGGTTGGCATACCCCCTGGAGTATTTTGACGAGGAGTCATCGATGTGCCGAGCAGTGAGGTGCCGCGTGTGCGGAAAGACGACATGGACCGGATGCGGCCAGCATGTCCAGCAGGTCAAGCAGACGGTGCCGTCTGCGCAGTGGTGCGGCGGTTCGCACACCGCGGCGCAGCGAGAGGCTGCTGACGCGGGGCGCGGAGGGTTCTTCGCCCGCCTGTTCGGACGGAGGGGCTGACATGTGTCAGCGTGTGACATGCTCCCGCTGCGGCCGGCCGACCTGGGACGGCTGCGGGCAGCACATCGAGCAGGCGCTCGGCGACGTGCCGGTCCGCGACCGCTGCTCCTGCACGACGGGATCTGAGCGATGACCCCGAGGATCGTGGTCATCGGGGGAGTGGCGGGCGGGATGTCCGCCGCCACGCGCCTGCGCAGACTCATGGAGGACGCTCAGATCGTGGTGATCGAGCGCGGAACGGAGGTCTCCTACGCGAACTGCGGCTTGCCCTACTACGTCGGCGGCACGATCGCTGATCGCTCTTCCCTGCTGCTTCAGACCCCCGAGTCGCTGCACCGCCGGTTCCGACTCGACGTCCGGGTGCGCCACGAGGCGACGCGCATCGACACCGGGGCCCGGATCGTCGAGGTGGTCGACCTGAGCACCGGGGCGTCGACCACGGAGCCCTACGACCACCTCGTCCTGGCCCCCGGCGCGCGACCGCGACCCCTCCGCGAGGACCCCGGGATGCCGGTCATGACGCTGCGCACGGTGCCCGACGCCGACGCGATCCACGGCGCGGTGCAGACGCCCGGCACCCCCGTCGTCGTGGTCGGAGCCGGCTACACGGGGCTGGAGGCGGTCGAGAACCTCGTCGCCCGCGGAGCCCAGGTGGCCCTCGTCCAGAGAGGCGCTCAGGTGCTGTCGCCGCTGGACCCGGAGATGGCCACGCCGCTGGCCGAGGAGATCCGCGCGCACGGCGTCGACCTGCGCCTGGGCGCCCAGATCGAGCGCATCGAGCGCGACGCCGTGGAGTTGAGCGACGGCTCCCGCATCCCCGCCGCCTTCGTCGTCGACGCCGCCGGCGTCGTGCCCGAGACTGCACTGGCCGCCGACGCGGGCCTGCGCATCGGGGAGAGCGGCGGCATCTGGGTCGACAGTGCCAATAGGACCAGCGACCCGCACGTCTTCGCCGTCGGCGACGGCGTCGAGAAGCAGGACCTCGTCGGCGGCGACGCCGCGCTCGTGACAATGGCGGGACTGGCGAACCGGCACGGGCGCATGGTCGCGGACGTCATCGCCGGACGAGACGTCACAGCGCGCCCGGCACTCGGCACCGGAGTGGTGGGCGTCTTCGACCTGGTGGCCGCGAAGGTGGGCTGGAGCGAGAAGGCTCTGCGTGCCGCGGGCCGCCCGCACTATCCGGTGCACGTGCATCCGAGCTCGCACGCGGGGTACTACCCCGGCGCGGAGGTGCTCTCGATCAAGCTCCTCGCCGACCCGGAGACGGACAGGATCCTGGGGGCGCAGATCGTCGGCCGCGACGGCGTGGACAAGCGCATCGACGTCATCGCCACCGCGATGCACGCAGGCCTGACCGCGGCCGAACTCGCACATCTCGAGCTCGCCTACGCGCCCCAGTTCGGATCCGCGAAGGACGCCGTGAACATCGCCGGATACGCCGCCGAGAACACACGCAACGGGACGACCCCCACGGTCCAGTGGCACGAGCTCGAACAGGCGCGCGCCGCTGGCGCATCGCTCATCGATGTCCGCTCGCGCGACGAGCACGCCGCCGGGAGCATCCCCGGGGCGGTCAACGTCCCGCTCGACGACCTGCGCGAGCGCCTCGCAGAGCTGCCGCCCGGAGAACTCGTCGTGCACTGCCAGGTCGGCCTGCGTGGCCACATCGCCACCCGCCTCCTCACACAACGAGGGCGCTCGGTCCGCAACCTCGACGGCGGGTACCGCACGTGGCTCGCCGGTCAGCGTGCTTCAGGAGAGGGCCTGCCGGCGCGGCCATAGAGGAATGCCGTGGCGACCGTGGTCTGGTTCCGAGGAGCTTCGTCGATCAGGAGCCGGCGATCGCCTGTGAGCGGCCGCTGTCGACATCCTCGGCGAGCTCGAAGACGCTCGCGGGCAGGGTCATGGCCCAGGCGTTCATCGCTTCCAGGACGGAGCGGAGATCCTGCCCAGCGGGCGTCAGCTCGTAGACGACTCGGGGCGGGATCTCGGGGTACGCGGTGCGGGTGACCAGGCCGTGCTTCTCGAACGTGCGGAGCCGACTGGTCAGCGTGTGCGCGCTGATCCGGGGCAGCGCCTCTGCCAATTCGTTGAACCGGTGCGGTCCCTTGAGTAGCTCGCGCACGATGAGCGTGGCCCATGGCCCGTCGAGCAGGGACAGGAAGCGGGCCACGCCGCACTCCTGCAGGTCGCAGTGGTCAAATCTCACATGTCCACGATAGCCCATTACTGCACTTGATGTAACTGATGCATCGTATGCAGTAATGGAGTCATGACATACATCATCCATGGCGCGACCGGCGCTCAAGGCTCTCCCGTACTCACTGCTCTCACCTCCGCTGGACTCGACGCCGTCGCCGCGGTCCGAGACATCACGAAGGTCGACGGCGCGGCGATCGCCATCGACAACTCCTCGGTCGACTCGCTCGCTGACGCATATCGCGGGGCGGAGGGGGTGTTCGTGCACCTGCCCCTGGGACGTCCCGAGGACCAGCTGGCCTTCGCGCGCACCATCGCCGAGGCGGTTCGTCGGGCGACGCCGGCTCGCGTCGTCTTCTCCACCAGCGGCTACCCTCTCGACCCCACCGGCGAAGGGACGAGCGCTGTGGACGTGCTCGCCCGTGAACTGGCCTCCTCGGGGGTGTCCTACGCGATCGTCGAGCCGCGGCTCTTCCTCGAGAACCTGCTCCTGCCGGTAACGCTGGGACCCACGCGGGCCGAGGGCGCACTGCGCTACCCGATCCGCCCGGACTACGCAGTCTCGTGGATCTCCCACCTGGACGTCGCCGACGTCGTCTCCCGTCTGCTGACGGACCACTCGGTCACCGGAATCGTCTCCGTCGGTGCGCTTCCCGGCATGACCGGCGCGGACCTCGCCGCCGGCTTCGCTCGATACCTCGGGCAGGACGTGCGCTTCGAGGCGATCAGCCCCGCACGGTACGGGGAGCTGATCACCCCTCTGTTCGGCGATGACGCGGTCGCACCGGTGGTCGCCTCCTACGAGCATCGCCGGCATCAGCCCGGGGAGCTCATTCCCGAGGCGCGCTCGGCGCAGGCGCTGCTCGGCCTCAGCCCGCGCAGCGTCGAGCAGTGGCTGCGGGATCTCGGAGCCTGATCATCGGCGACGCGACCCCACGGCCCGGTCACGGTCGTGGGGTCGCGTCGAGGTACCGTCCCGTGACGCTCTCGGCAGACGCTGCGATGGCCTCGGGCGTGCCGGTGGCGATGATGCGTCCGCCGTCCGCGCCTCCTCCGGGGCCGAGGTCGATCACATGGTCGGCGTTGGCGATCATGTCCAGGTCGTGCTCGATGACGATCACGGTCGCCCCTGTCGCCAGCAACCGGTCCAGCACGCCCAGGAGCGTGCGGATGTCCAGAGGGTGCAGGCCGACGGAGGGCTCGTCGAACACGAACACCGTGCCGGTGTGCGTGCGGCCGAGCTCGGCTGCGAGCTTGAGTCGCTGAGCCTCTCCGCCGGACAGAGCGGGGGTGTCCTCGCCGAGGGTCAGGTAGCCCAGGCCGAGATCGATCAGCGTCGACAGCTTCTTGCGCACCCTCGTCCGCTCGCCGAGCAGCGGCGCAGCATCGGCGACGGTGGTGCCGAGCAGCTCGGGCAGGGACCAATGCCCGTCGCTCGTGGGAAGCCGATGCTCGGAAGCGGCGGGGCTGTAGCGGGTGCCGCCGCAGTCGGGGCACGGGATGTCGACGTCGGGGAGGAACTGCACATCCAGGACGACCTGGCCGGTGCCCTCGCACCTCGGGCAGCGCAGCGACCCGGTGTTATAGGAGAAATCCCCGGCCTTCAGACCGGCGTCCTTCGCGGACGGGAGACCGGCATAGGCACGGCGCAGGTCGTCGAGTACCCCGCTGTAGGTCGCGACGGTGGAGCGCACGTTCGTGCCGATCGGAGTCGCGTCGACCACGTCCGCCCGGGTAACCCCTGCCGCGTCGAGCGAGAGCACGTGCCCGGGGAGCGGAACACCGTCGTGGGCGGCGGCGAGGGCGGGCACGAGGCTCTCGAGCACAAGGGTCGTCTTCCCCGACCCGGACATCCCGGTCACGGCAGTGAGCCGGCCCTTCGGGAACTCGGCCTCGAGCGCGTGGACGGTGTGGATCGGGGCGGTCTTCACGCGGATCGCCCCGCGGGAGAACACCGTGGCTTCGCTCGCGCGGTCGCGGACGACCACCGTCTCGCTGCCGGCCAGGAACGGCCCGATGAGCGAGACTGGACTCTCCCGGACGGCGTCGATCGTCCCCTCGGCGAGGACCGTTCCCCCGGAGGATCCAGAACCGGGGCCGATCTCGATCATCCAGTCCGCCTCGCGCAGGACCTGCACGTCGTGATCGACGAGCACAACGGAGTTCCCGCCGTCGAGGAGATCCCGCATAACGCCGATCAGGCCCTCGATGTTCGACGGGTGCAGCCCGATCGACGGCTCGTCAAGCACGTAGAGCACGCCGGTGGTCTCATTGCGGACCGCCCGTGCAAGCTGCACGCGCTGCCGCTCCCCGGTCGACAGGGTGGAGCTGGCACGGTCGAGCGTGAGGTAGCCCAGGCCCAGTTCGATCAGGCGGCGACCCATGTCGGTGAACTGCCCGGCGATCATCTCCGCCATGGGGCGCATGTCTGCAGGCAGCGTGGCAGGAACCGTCGGCACCCAGGCCATCGTCTCGGCGAGAGTGAGCGCGGATGCCTCGGCGAGGTCCTTGCCGTCCACCTGCGTTCCTCGCGCGGCTTCGGAGAGGCGGCTGCCGTGACAGCTCGGGCAGGTGTGCGCGGTGATGAACCGTTGCACGCGGGCCAGGCCCTTCTCGCTGGTGGCGTTGTTCATCGCCTCCCGCACGGCCTGGCGGGCGCTGCGGTAGGTGAAGTTCAGCTCGAACAGTTTCCCGGTCTTCGACGGGACTTCGATCTCGCGCTTCTCCGCGGGACCGTCGAGCACGATCTCTCGCTCCTGCGGGGTGAGCTCGGCGTAAGGGACGTCGATGCGGACACCGAGCGCGGCGGCGACCTGCGGCATCACTGAGAGACCGAACATCCCCCAGGGGGCGACCGCGCCCTCGGCGATCGACTGAGACGGGTCCGGGATCAGCGTTGCGTCGTCGATGTCGCGCACCGTGCCCGTCCCCGCGCAGCTCGGGCACGCCCCATCCGAGTTGAATGCCAGCGATTCCGCACCCGGCGGGTAGAACTCCGCTGCGCACACTGGGCAGATCAGGTCCTTGTTCGCCGCGACGTCGATCGTCGGGGATAGCCGGTGACCGTTCGGGCACAGGTGCGAGCCGAGGCGCGAGAACATCACCCGCAGTACGTTCAGCAGCTCCGTCGACGTCCCGAAGGTCGACCGCACACCGGGCACACTCGGCCTCTGCCGTAAAGCCAATGCCGCCGGGACGTGCCGCACTGAGTCGACGCTCGCGCGAGCCGTGTGGGACATGCGCCGGCGAGTGTAGGTCGACAGCGCCTCGATGTACCGCCGAGACCCCTCCGCGTAGAGAACCCCCATCGCCAGCGACGACTTCCCTGACCCGGACACCCCCGCGATCGCGACCAGCTGCCGCAGCGGGACATCGACATCGATGCCGCGCAGGTTGTGAACCCGAGCGCCCCTCACCTCGGTCACCAAAGGAGCTCCCTCTCCAGGGCCCTCGAAGTGTTCGCTGCCCATTAGACCTCCATGCGGCTCGTTCACGACTTGTTCCATCGATCTATCTTCCATGTCAACTATATCCGGTATGCTGATGCCCCCGCCGCGCGACCGTGCAGCGGGTCGTCGAGCCCCCGGTCAGGGGGAGTGGGGAGTGGGTCATGAGTGCCCCGGCTATCGGTTCAGTGTCCTGGTTCGAGATCGGAAGTAACAAGCCTGAAGAGGTGAAGAAGTTCTACACCGAGCTGTTCGGATGGCAATTCAAGCTCAACACCGACCTCGAGGGCGTCGACTACCACGCCGCGATCACCCCGGGCTCGCCCGGCCCGACCGGCGGGATCTTCGACCACGCCGGCAGGTTCGAGGACTACGCCGTCTTCTACGTCCTCGTCGAGGACATCCCGGCCACCCTGGAGAAGGCCACAGCCCTCGGCGCGGAGGTCACGATGGAGCCGGTCATCGACGCGTCTGGAGTCAGCTTTGCGCGCCTGCGCGACGCGAACGGTCATCACTTCGGCGTGTACTCCATGCCCGCGCCCGCCGCTTGAGCTGGATTGCCAGGTGGCGGGAGGCGTCGCTGATCTCCGAGGTCTTCCGCCCCGCGTGCGGTTCACCGCAGACTGTCAAGCGGTCTTGCGGCGTTCGCCTGCGGTCGCGGACCGCAGGAGCCGCAGCCCGGTCGCCATCCGGTCCAGCTCGGCCGGGCCCAGGACAGAGGAGAAGCGGTGGGCGAGTTCGTCCTCGAACGCCGGGGCGGCCTCGTCCACCTTCGTCTTCCCAGCGGGCGTCAACACGATCAGCGTGGACCGGCGATCGTGCGGGTTGGGGACCCGTCGGCAGTACCCGGCCTTCTCGATCCGGTCGATGACCTTGCTGGCCCCACCCACGGTGATCACGAACTCCTCCGCCACGTCCTGGACACGCTGCCCCTCGCGATAGCGCAGGAGCTGCATAATCTCGAACCACGTGAGCGGCAGATCGCAGTCCAAGCGCAGCCGCGCGTCGACCGCCGCCCACAGCTCAGTCTCGAACCGCACCAGATCGTGGTAGAGCATGCGCACGTCGGTCATCCCTCACCTCACCTGCCTGCGTCGACGCCGCAGTCCGACACGAACCGCACATCGTTTCCATGGAACTATCTGCAAGCACCGTATTCTACTCCCGAAGGAGAATCTCATGACCACCCAGCCCGCCGCGATCGACGTCCCCGTCCGCGTGCTCAGCGGCCCGACCGTGCTGATCGAGTACGCCGGCCTGCGGTTCCTCACAGACCCCACCTTCGACCCGCCGGGGGAGTACCCCGTCATGCCCGGTTACGCCATGACCAAGACCACCGGGTCCCCGCTCAGCCCGGACGATGTGGGCCACATCGACGCGGTGCTGCTCTCTCACGACGAGCACGATGACAACCTCGATCGCGCCGGCCGCGCCTTCTTGCCCCGCGTCCCCGTCGTCTACACCACCGTCTCCGGCGCGGGACGTCTAGGCAGCAACGCCCACGGCCTCGCGTTCTGGGAAAAGGCCAACCTCACCGCCCCAGACGGCACCGAGGTGACGATTACCGGGCTGCCCGCACGCCATGGCCCCGAGGGCAGCGAACCTGTCTCCGGAGACGTCATCGGATTCCTCCTCACCGCCGACGGGCACCCGAGCGTCTATATCAGTGGCGACAACGCATCGCTGGACTACGTCCAGCAGATCGCGGACCTGTGCGCGCCCATCGACACGGCGATCCTGTTCCTCGGCGGAGTACGTCACAAGCCCATGCTCGACGCGCAGCTCGTGACCCTCGACAACACCCAAGCGACGTGGGTGGCACGCGCGTTGGACGCTCGACGTGTCATCCCCGCACACTTTGAAGGCTGGGCGCACTTCCAGGGAACCCGGGACGACCTCGCCGAGGCGTTCAATGCTGCGGGCCTCTCCGACAGACTCGTGTACGCGTAGCCGATCGATGCGCGCCGCCACTCTCACGCCAGACATGGAAGATGCGGGAGATGGCCAGCTGCCATCAAGCACGAGCGACGTCCCCCGTCTGTCCCTCCATGGCGTCCCCTGACGGTTGCTCCCGAACACACGACGGGCGAGAGCGAAGACGGCTGCGTAGGCGACCATCTTCGTCATCCTTGCCTTGGTCCTCGTTCCCTCGTTCCGAGGTGTGAAGGGAACACAGACTATGGTCTCGTCGGCCACATCGTGCTCGATGCCCGCGATGATCTGGACGCTCGCTGCAATGCTGCTCCTCCTGGCGGGATGCAGATGTCGGGACGCCGACGGCGCTCATTCCGGGCATTGCGGCGGTGGAGGACCCATGATCGAGTCGACGCCGGCATGGGTGGATGTCGTGAACGCCGTCTTCATCACGCTGTGCGTCGAGGCCACCGTCTGCTGGATCTGGCGCCTGTTCCGTTCGACGCATCACCGCATCCACTCCTTCTGCCATATCGCCATGGCTGCGGGCATGGGATGGATGCTGATGCTGATGCTGATGAACGGCTGGCCCGTCGAGCCGACGGAGAGACTTCTCGGAGAATATCAAGGCTGACAACCCCGCACGTGCTCTGGTCCGCAAGACTGGTGTGATGCACGATATGTTCGTCCGGCCTTCTGGTGTCGCAGGGGAGAGAGGCCTGCGCACCATGGCGCAAGCAGGTCGCGGAATGGCGTTAGAGGCGGTGGCGCTCCTGGGAATCGACGCCCCACGGGCACGCATGCTGGAGATCGGGTTCGGTCCAGGCGTCGGGCTCGAGGTGCTGCTCAACTCCTTCTCCCAGGGTGAGGTCGTCGGAGTAGATCCCTCGGAGGCGAGTCATCGGCATGCCGCGACACGGAACGCCGCAGCCATCGCGCGCGGACGCCTGCACCTGCTCTCGGGCACGGCCGAGGCGCTTCCGTTGCCGGATGAGCAATTCGATGGTGCGATCTTCGTCGACAACCTGCACTTCTGGCCGGACCCCCGCGCGGGTCTGGCTGAGGTGAGACGCGTGCTGCGGGACGGCGCTCCTGTCGTCTGTGCCTTCACGCCGCCGTCCGGGGGGCCTCCGGCACGTCTGCGTCGACTGTTCGAGACTGCCGGGTTCAGTGAGATCACGGAACCGAGATCCGTTCACGGCTCGTTGCTACGTGCTATTCATCGTGTGCTCCCGGAGGACAGAATGCCCCAACCGGGTGATGTCCGGCAGGCGCCGGATCACTTAGCGTGAGCGCCACAAGCGGCGGAATCGACTGTGTGGCTCGGGCGGGGTGCATTCCACGGGTCATGGATACAGCTCCTTCACGGACGGCCTGACGATCAGCGTCGGTCGCCTCGATTTGGTGGAGCTCGACTCGGGCGTCGCCTGATCACCGTCGGGGCCGGAGTTCGATGGTCGAGGGTCCTCGAGGCCGCGGCGCCGCACGGCTGGCCCCTCCCGCCGGCTCGTCGACGGATGTTGGGTACTCCCTGGGTGGCGGTCTCTCCATCATGGGGCGGGCTTTCGGCATGGCGTCGGTCAGGTGCATGCACTGCAGGTCGTGACGGTGGGTGGCGTGGGTGCGCGATGTCGACGTTCATCAAGAATCTGGCCTCTTATGGGGCCTGCGAGGCGCAGGAGGCAACCTCGACGTCGTTACGCGCATCACGGGCGAACTGGTGCCGGTGACCGAGCTCCTCGGGGGGTCTAGTTCGACGGAGCACACATGCGCGAGACCTTACTCGCGTACGGAGAGTGGACGCAGACGATTCCCGATGAGATGTACACATCTCTCGCGATGATCTGGATGCCGTTCAGTCCCGCGGTGCCCGAACCGCTGCGCGGAAACGTGATCGCCCACCGGCTTGTCTGCCATCTGCGGGGAGCCGGTCGGGGGGGGGGGGGGGGGGACTGGATGCTCGAGTCTATGCGAGCGGTTGCGCCCACGCTGATCGATCGCGTGGGCATGATGCTCGCGGCCGATCTCAACTCGATCCACAGCGATCCGCCGGAGCCGGTCCCCTTCCACTTTCGCAAGTACCTGAACATCCGAGCTTCGTCGTCGGCCGAGACGCGGCCTTCAACCGGCAGGTGGTGGGGCTGGATCTGCCCGAGATATCTCAGGCTGTGCATGCCGTCGTGGATGAGGCGATCCTCGCCATGGATCCGTGGGGCACCGGAGGCACGATTCTCAACGTGCACGGAGCGGTGAAGGACGAAGCGGACCGACGCCGAGCGTTCGACGACTCGACCTATGAGCGACTCGTGTCGCTCATCCGCGAATACGATTCGCAGGGTTTGCTCCGACACGGGCACAGCATCGCCCGCTCGGTGGGTTCAGCAGGCTGAGGCGTGGCCAGTCGGTTCCGTGGAATCGGAATCAGTGTCTCCTGATCCCTGAGCCGGTGAGGATGATCAGTACTAGCCTCAGAACGCGTCCTCGCTGATCGCCCCCTCGGAGATGAGGCGCACAGCGATGATCTTGCCGTCGCGAACGGTAAGCAGGTCGACGGCTGTCATGTCCATCGAGGCATTTGTGCGCGTGGCCGAGAAGGGGTGAGTACCCGGCTGGTGCCGGACGACGTCGGGGCTGAATTGCCTCTACAAGAGATGGGACTACCGCATCGGCTGTCTGCGGGCGGATTCCTGGGTTCGCCCGCGGTCAGCCGCGTGCGGGGGACTCGCCGGGCGCGATGTCGAGCGCGGATTCGACGTGGTGCTCTAGCTCGCCCGGCAGATCGACTCCTCCCGGGTCCAGGAGAAGTTGGTATTGGAGGCCATCCCAGAGTGCAACGAGCCAGACCGCCTCAAGGTGCGGATCGTCAGCGCCGACGCCTGCGCGGGCGATGGCGCTTTCGAAGTAGTCGATCGTCCGAGCGTACCGATGGGCGAAGTACGCGTGAGCAGGGTGATCGGCATGCGTCGCCTCCGTCGAGAGAACGGCGTACATGTCAACCAGGCCGCGCTCCACGCTCAGGTCTCGACGAGCTTCATCGCCGAGTTCGCTGAGTTCTTGGCGGGGGGCGAGGATTTGATCCCCTCGGCGCGCGACGAGCTGTTCATCGCGTCGTCGAAGGACCTCCGCAAGGAGGCCGGCCTTGTCACCGAAATGATGCAGCAATGTTGAGGAAGAGATTCCCACTTCGGACGCCAGCTGGCGCACGGTTGTGCGGTGGTAGCCATTGCGGGCGAAGAGAACGGTTGCGTCTTCGATAATCTGGTGCCGCCGTGACTGACCGGGCGCATATCCGAAATCGGCGGGCACCAGCGTCGACAGCGGTAGCGCAGTCTTCTGAATGGGCGAGTCGACAGTTCTCAGGACGCGTGACTCCAGTCGGGCGCTGACGATTCGAGCAGGGTTCAGGGAGGGGAAATAGGACTGCATGACGATCAGTCCTTCCCATGCGGCCACGAGTGCGCTTGTGGTCAATCCGGCCGGGCGCCCGTATGCGGCCAGGATCCCCTCTGAGGATGTGAGCAACTGCTGGTGATGGCTGGCAGAGGTGCGCACCTCGAAGTTGTCAGTCAGTGCGACGCTGAGGAGCTGCACCGACATCTCGCGGTAGTCAGCGATATCGAGAAGCGATGACCACGACCGTGGGGTGGTGCCAAGTGCGGTCGACACTTCTGCGCAGAAATCTGCGCTGACGGCGCTGATGAGGGCGTCCTTCGTCGGAAAGTGGCCTTTAAGGCCGGGCCTGCTGATCCCGGTCTCGCTGGCGACGTCTTCAAGGGACGTTGAAGCGACACCTCGTGAGGCGATCAACGAACGAGCCGAGGAAATCGCGCGTGCTCTCGTCTGAGCGGTGGTCTCCGCGCGAGATCGACCAGGGAGGAAACGCGTCACCGGACAAGGATGTCACGAAACCATGAGTTACCTAACGTTCGAGATTCACTTACGGTTTGATCGATTTGTACGCTACCGTGTTTCCAGCCGCCGTTTCGCCATGAATGAGGAGTCGACGATGACAGAACCGTCCGCCAGTGCCGCCCCCACCCGATCACTACCAGCAGGGCCCGTCTCCGCGGCCTACCTGCCGACGCTAGGCCTCGCCAACTTCGGCGTGTACCTTGCTCTGCTGACGCCGGTGTTTGTGTCGTTGGCTTTCAAGCTGGAGCACATCACCGCGAATCGTGACGAGTCGGTGGCCGCACTCGGTCTCGTGATGGGTGTTGGCACTCTCTTCGCGATCATCTTCAACCCGCTCGTCGGCCGGCTTTCCGACCGCACTATGTCGCGATTCGGGATGCGACGCCCCTGGCTGATCGCGGGAGCTGTGGTCGGTTTCGCGGCTCTGGTTACTATCGGTCTGGCGAGCGAGGTGTGGATGGTGCTGCTGGGGTGGTGCGTCGCACAAGCGGCTCTAAACGGTACGTTAGCTGCGCTGAACGCGACGATCGCGGATCGGATGCCGGTGTGGAAGCGCGGGCTCGCGTCCGGAGTCATTGGCATCACGACCTCCCTCGGTATCCTGGGCGGGACGTTCGTCGTCAACTTCCTCGATTCGGACCTCTCGCGCTTCGCCGTGCCGGCACTCATCGGGCTGGTGCTGACCGTGCTCTTCGCCATGCTGCTGAAAGATGGCGTACGTCTCGCACCGCCCGCGACGGGGTACGGCTGGAGGGACTTCGTCGGCTCCTTCATCTTCAACCCCCGCAAGAATCCCGACTTCGGGTGGACCTGGCTGACCACGTTCCTGGTGATGTTCGGTTACGCCGGTATCGCCACGTATCTGCCGCTCTATCTGACAGACAAGTTTCGCCTGACCGAGGCAGAGGCCATCACCGCTGTGCTTGTCTGCAACCTCGCCGCTGTCGGCGCGCAAGCGATCTCTGGTCCGCTGGCGGGATACCTCTCCGACAAGCTCGGGCGACGGAAGCCGTTCGTCCTCGCTGCAGGCATCATCATGGTCGCCGGACTCGTCGTGCTCGCCTTCGCGCCCAGCGTCGAGGTTGTGATCGTCGGCCAGGGATTGATCGGGCTGGGTATCGGGTCCTTCCTTTCCGTGTCGCTTGCTCTTGCCACACAGGTTCTGCCCGACGCCGAGGACACGGCAAAGGACCTCGGGGTCATCAACATCGCCAATGCGTTGCCGCAATCGATCGCTCCGGCGATAGCGCCCGCACTCATCGCGTGGGGAGCCACGACGGCGATCGGAGGCTACTCGCTCTTCTACCTCGTCGGCGCCGCCGCGGTCCTCATCGGCGCGATCATCATCTTCCGAGTCAAGAGCACGAGGTAAGGCACCTATGGTTTCCGTCATTCCCCCTGTAGACGAGCGTTTCCGCGACAGCTCACTTCCTGTGGACGAGCGCGTCGAGATCCTCCTTGCGCAGATGACGCTCGAGGAAAAGGCGGGTCTCTTCTTCCACGCGATGATCTCCATGGGTGAGGATGGCGCGCTTTCTGAGGGCGACAAGGAGTTCGATCTCCCGTCGAACGCGGAGTACGTACTCGATCGTCATATGAGCCACTTCAATCTCCTCACTGGCGGTTCGCCCTCGGCGATGGCGGCGTGGAACAACCGCATTCAGGAGCTCGCTCGCTCGACCAGACTCGGCATCCCCATCACCATCTCCACAGATCCGCGCAACTCCTATAGCGACAACCCGCTTGCTGGTCTTCTCGCAGGATCCTTCTCCGTGTGGCCGGAGGCTCTCGGACTCGCAGCGATTCGAGACGAGGCTGTGGTGAGGGAGTTCGCCGACATCGCGCGGCGAGAGTACCTAGCCGTTGGCATCCGCGTCGCGCTGCACCCGCAGATTGATCTCGCCACCGAGCCCCGCTGGGCTCGACAGTTGGACACATTCGGTGAAGACGTCGAATTGACGAGCCGGCTCGGCGTCGCGTACGTCGAGGGATTCCAAGGCCGGAGACTCGGCCGTGAGTCCGTGGCGACGATGGTCAAGCACTTTCCTGGCGGAGGCCCGCAGAAAGATGGAGAAGACCCCCACTTCGCCTACGGTCGTGAGCAGGTGTATCCCGGCGGTCGATTCGATCTGCATCTGGAACCGTTCCGGGCAGCGATCGCCGCGGGCGCATCGCAGATGATGCCGTACTACGGCATGCCCGTCGGCACGGAGTACGAAGAGGTGGGCTTCGGGTTCAATCGTTCGGTCATCACGGGGCTCCTCCGGGAGCAGCTGGGGTTCGAAGGAATCGTCTGCACGGACTGGGGGCTGATCAACGATGCGACTGTGGATGGTGAGCCTTTCCCGGCTCGGGCGTGGGGCGTGGAGGATCTCTCGCCGCGTCAGCGCATGCGCAAGGCTGTCGACGCGGGTGTGGACCAGTTCGGCGGGGAAGCGTGTCCGGAGCTGCTGGTGGAGCTCGTCGAGGCTGGCGAGATCTCCGAAGCGCGGCTGGATGAGTCGGCGCGCAGGCTGCTCTCGGAGAAGTTTGTCCTCGGACTCTTCGACGATCCTTATGTCGATCCGGCAGAGGCATCTCGAGTGGTCGGCGCCCCGGCGTTCATTGCGGCAGGGCTCGCCGCTCAGCGTGCGTCTCTGACTTTGCTGACGAACCGTGAGGGGGAAGCAGGACGACGTGCGCTGCCTGCTGCGGAAGGCCGGCGTCTCTACGTAGAGGGCATCCCCGAAGATGTTGCAGCGGAGTACGGCACCGTCGTCGCTGATCCGGTCCAGGCCGATCTCGCTATCGTGCGCATCCATGCGCCGTACGAGAAGAGGTCAACCGCGTTCGAGAACTACTTCCACGCGGGTTCGCTGGAGATGAACGACGAGACCGTCTCTCACCTCACCGATCTGAGCCAGAAGGCGACCACGATCGTGGACGTCTTCCTCGACAGGCCGGCGATTCTGTCCCCGGTTCTGGACACGGCACATGCGGTCGTCGCCAACTACGGTGCTCACCCGCGCGCGGTGCTCGACGTGCTCTTCGGGCGCGCTGCGCCGCAGGGACGTCTGCCCTTCGATCTGCCCTCCAGCATGGCGGCGGTCGAGGCGTCACGACCCGACGTGCCATTCGATACGGTCGACCCGCGGCTGCGTTTCGGCCACGGGCTGAGCTACTAACCTCCGCTCGCCAGCGCTCTCGGCGTGACCGGTCACCGGTCACGCCGAGAGCATGTCGGCAAGAACCAGCACGAGCGGCATCGTGGCCATGGCCAGTACGGTCTGCGAGCCAGTGATGGAAGCCATCAGCCGGACATCTCCTCCCATGCGTGCGGCGAGGATAGTCGCGCTCGGTGCGGTGGGAACGGCGCTGATAAGGACGATGCTCACAAGGCTTGAACCGTGGACTCCGAGGGCGATAGCGGTCGACACCGCGACGAGCGGCAGTACCCCTAGCTTGAGCAGTGACGCAACACCAACGTCGAGAAGATCGCGTATGCGGAACGCGAAGCGGAGAGCCGCGCCTGCGCAGAGCGTGCCGACCAGGAGAGCAGGCGCGGACACCGTGTCGAGCGTCGTCTGAAGGAACGCCGGCACGGAGATGCCGGTCATGTTGAGTATCAGCCCGATCAGGCACCCGAGGATAAGCGGATTGGTGATGAGATCCCTCCACAGCGCGGGCCGCCGTCCGGCGGGATCCACGGTGCCATGGGTTGACAGCGTCGCGACGCAGATCACGTTGACAAGCGGGACGACGATCGCGCTTGCGAGAGCGAAGGTGGCGACGCCCTCCTCGCCATGGAGCGCGGAGGCCATGATCAGGCCGACGTAGGTGTTGATCCGAATCGATCCCTGCATCAGGGATGTGAGCTGTGGACCGTTCGCGCGAGTGAGGCGAGCGCTCGCGAAGGCGAGCATAGACACGAGCAGAATCGGGAGGCAGACGCTCAGGGCGAATGGCCCCGGCTCGACTGTGGTGAGATCCGCACCGCCGATCGAGCTGATGAAGAGGGTCGGGGTGAAAATCCAGTAGCTCAACCACGACAGTCCGGCCCAGAACTCGGGGGAGGGTAGGACGTAGCGCCGGAGGAACGCCCCTCCCGCAAGGAAGAGAATGATCGGGGCGATCGCGGCCAAGAGGACAAGCATGTCGCAACTGTGATGCAATGAGTCAATGCAGTTCAACCATGACAACATGACTGGACCGCTGCTGGCTGCGGATCTCGTCACCCTTATTGGTCGAGGCTGGGATATCAGAGCGGCCAGTGCTGTGCTGGCGAGACACCAGATTCGCAGGGGTGAGATCGACAAGAGCGCTGACGAGCGGTTACGGGCATGGGCCGCAGATATCGTTCCCGTCTTTCGTGCGGAGACAGTCGACGCGCGTTGCGCCGAGATCAATCGGCTCCTCGCCGCCGGCGTTGGGGCCCCTTACCTCACAACGCATGATTCGCTTCGCCCGCATTTGCACTTTGTGTCGGATGCGCACGACGTCATCGCGCGCGTCCGAGCTGTCACGGCGGGCGGGCTCGCGCTCTTCGTCGTCGAGTCCGAGGGCGCTCGGTTGGGCGTGTGTCAGCGAGAGGGCTGTCAGGTGGCATTCGTGGATACCAGTCGAAACGGTCGGCGAGCCTATTGCTCGGCGAAATGCGGCAATTATGACGCCGTGCGTCGTCACCGGGCTCCATTCAGTCGGCGATGACCGGTTATTCGGGTTCGTCGAGCCCGAAAAGGTGGGGCGGCACCGTCATGGCCCAGGCGTTCATGGCATCGAGAACCGGTTGGAGTTGCATCCCCACCGGGGTCAGCTCGTACACGACTCGAGGAGGAATCTCGGCGTACGCGGTGCGCGTGACCAGCTCGTAGGCCTCGAACTTGCGGAGCCGGCTTGAGAGCGTGTGTGCGCTGATTCCCGGGAGCGCCGTGAGCAACTCGTTGAATCGATGCGGGCGCTTGAGAAGCTCACGGACAATGAGCGTAGCCCAAGGCCCGTCGAGCAGGCTCAGGAACCGTGCGACGCCGCACTCCTGCAGTGCGCAGTGATCGAACCTCATGAGACCAAGGTTAGGCCTTGCTGAGATGGATGTAACTGATGCGTAGCCGGAAACGGATGTTGAATCACGCGTCGCCGTTGCACAGACCGTGGAGCGACGTGAATCCAGCAGAATCGGATCTCGGTAGTGAATTCGACGGCGCACACGCCATGTGAGGGTGGCCCGCCCAGGACTTCTCCTGGAGGCAGGCCACCCCCGTTCACTCAGCGGTGCGATTGCACCTCTACTTCCCGGATCGGCGCGGGGGAGTTCCGGCTGCGCAGCGCGCGGATCTGCCCGTTGATGATGACGCTCGCGATGCCGGTAATGTCCCCCCGGTTCAGTGCGTCGATCGGGTGGTTTGCGGGTCCGCCCACGGGCTGCTGCACGAGGACGATGTCGGCGGGGCGCCCGTCGTCGAGCACGCCCTCGTCACGGCGCAGCACGCGGGCGGCGTTGCTTGTCGCGTAGGCGATGACATCGGTCGCTGGCACGCCACCGATGGATGACAACTCGGCGATGGTCTTGATGATCGCGAGCGGCATCACGCCAGTGCCTGACGGTGTGTCGGAGCCGAGGATCACGCGGTCGAGCGCATCGTTCTCGGCGGCTAGTCGCTGGATGTTGAGGCTGGCCGACAGGTTGCCGGCCTGCACCAGCTGCAGCGCCGCGGTCGAGTTCTTTACGAGCATCTCGACATCGGTCTCCGGCAGGCTGGTCGTGCCGCCGTTGATGTGGCCGGCGATGTCGGGCGCCATGGCAAGAAGGTCGTCGACCGTGATCGGCGCGACACCGGGCACCGATGACGCGCCACCGGAGTGAGACATCACGACGAAGCCCGCCGCCTGCGCCCAGCGTACGTGCGGCACGGCGTCCTGTGGCTTGTCGAACCCGCCGAAGCCGACTTTCATGAGCCAGATGCCCTGACGGGCGAGGTCGGCGTAGTCCTCCTCCTGCATGTACGGACCCGTCATCAGCGAACCGCCGTGGATGCGGACCCCACCGGGGCGGTTGAGGGTGAACGAACGGTTCGCGGCGACCGCGACGGCCTTCACGCCGTCGCGGTCCATCGGTCGACCCGGGAAGTGCACCTCGCCCGCGGACATCATCGAGGTGACGCCACCGTGCATGTAGCTCTCGATGAAGCCGATCGTGTTCTGCTTCGGGTTGAAGTCGCCAATCGCGAAGTGCGTGTGCGTGTCGAAGAGCCCAGGCAGCGCCACGGCGCCCTTCGCATCGATCTCGACATCGGCTTTAGCATCCGCCGCCCCGCCGATCTCCTCGATCCGGCCACCCACAACGCGGATCGTCTCCACCTCGCGGAGGGGATCACCGAGGCGGCCAGTGACGACGCCCCGCAGGTTCTTGATGAGAAGTGAGCCCGTGGTGGGGCCGAAGAAGCCCTCCGGGTAAGTTTCGTCCCAGGTCATTTCGCTACCGCCAATCAGTGTCGTTTTGGGCACCCGCCGTTGCGGATGCTCTGGATCATCGTCATTCCCCGGGATGGAGCGCCACCACGAGCTCCACCTCGACCGGGCTGTTCTTGGGCAGCACCGCCACTCCGACGGCAGACCGGGTGTGAACCCCCGCATCCTCGAACGCCTGCCGCAGCAGGGTGCTTGCGCCGTCGATGACGGCGGACTGCTCGGTGAACTCGGGATCGCTCGCGACGAACCCGGTCATCTTCACGATGCGGGAGATCTGTCCAAGGTCCCCGATCGTGACCGCGAGTGCTGCGAGCGCGTTCAGCGCGCACCGCGCCGCGAGATCGGTCGCCAGGGCCGGGTCCACCAGGCCCTCGCCGTCACCTACCTTCCCGGTGAGCGGCAGCTTCCCCTCCAAGAGGGGGAGCTGGCCGGAGGTGAAGGCGAGGTCACCCACCCGTAGCGCCGGCGTGTAGGCCGCGATCGCCGACTGCATCTGGGGGAGGGCGTGCCCGGCATCCTGCAGGTTCCGGAGCACGTCTTCGTGGGTCAGTCTCGCCATCACTGCACCTCCGCCGGCGCCGCTGCGACCTCGGCAGTGTCCCGTGACGACTCGCGCGCGACGAGCACCGAGACGATCGTGATGGCCAGCATCGCCGCGACGTATCCGGCGATCGGCACCCAGCTCTCGAAGCGGCCGTATAGGGAGACGGCGATGATCGGTGCGAACGCTCCACCCAGGATGCCGGACAGCTGATAGCCGAGCGATGCGCCGCTGTAGCGGACGTTCGCGGGGAACAGCTCGGTCGTGAACGCGGCGAGCGGGCCGTACATGGCCGCCCAGCAAAGCATGCCGACAAAGTCCGCCGTGATGATGAGCGCGAGGTTCTGCGTTTCGAGCAGCGGGAAGAACGCGAACACCCAGACCAGGGCACCTATCGCGCCGCCAAGGTATACAGGGCGCCGGCCCACCCGGTCGGAGAGTGCGCCGAAAGCCGGGATGAATAGGACCATGGTCGCGGCGCTGATCAGCACCACGAGCGTCGCGGTGGACTGCTCCACGCCGACCATCTGAGTGAGGTAGGTCACGACGAACAGCACGAAGATGTAGAACGCGACGTCGGTGCCGATGCGGGAGCCGGTGGCGATGAGAAGCTCTCGCTTCTGGTTGCGTAGTACCTCGAGGATCGGGATCTTCACGCGCTTGCCCTCTGCCGC